>JAEEOM010000044.1 GCA_016284265.1 Bacteroidales bacterium
GCGCCAGCTCGCAGCAGCGTTCGATCTTGTCCATCACGTCGGGCGTCACCCGGACGCTGCGGTCGAAGAATTCGCCGCCGTGGGCCACGCGGTGGCCGACGGCATCGATGCGGTCGAGCGAGTCGATAACGCCTTCTTCTGGGCTTACCAGGGCATCGAGCACGAGCTTGATGCCGGCCGCATGGTCGGGGACCACGTCACCGATGCGTTCTACGAGACCCTTCTTCATCAGGGTATAGTCTTCGGCGCTCCGCATGTCAAGCAGCTGGTATTTCAGCGAGGAGCTTCCGCAGTTGAGGACAAGGATAATCATATTTTTTCGAATTTGGTTTGTCAATCAGACAAAGTTAGGAAAAATAATCGTACCTTGCTGAAAATATGTTGAGGATGTGGCAAGGTAGGGAACTTGTGGCGTGTACGCTGGCCTTTCTGGCCGGCAATGTCTTGGGCGATTATCTTTCGTTCCCGCCGTGGGTGTTTCTGTTTCTTTCGGCGGTTTTCGCTTGCGTTTCGCTGCGCCGGCCCGGGTGGTTGGGGTTGCTGGTTTGTTTTGTTTTCCTTGGGGCGGCGACGCTGCAACTGGGGCGGATGCCCTCCGGAACCGGTCCTTCGGCGTTGAAGCAATGGGCAGCCCTTCAGAAAGAAACTTTTTCGGCGTGGCTAGGTCAGTTGACGCCGCCGGGCGAGGAGTTGGCAGTCCTGCGAGCGCTGGCCATCGGCGATAAAAGTGATCTGACGCGCGACCTGCGGGCTGCTTTTCGAGAGAGTGGCGCCATGCATCTGCTGGCCCTGAGCGGCCTGCATGTCGGCCTGATCTATGCGCTGCTGCGGTGGCTGCTGAGCCCACTGGGCGGCCATCGGGCTGCCCGTCTGTTCCGGAGCTCTTTCATTCTTCTTTCGCTGTGGACCTACGCTTTGATTACCGGGTTGAGTTCCTCCATCGCCCGAGCTGTTATTATGATCACCTTCTATGAGATCTCCGGCTGGATGTCGGGCGACCGCGACGGCCTGACGGCCCTTGCCGGCAGCGCCCTGATCCTGATGTTGTTCGACCCGGAGTCGCCCCGCGACATCGGATTTCAACTCTCGTATACCGCCGTCTTGTCGATCCTGTTGCTCCATCCCCGCCTCAGCCGGCTGCTCCAGACCCGCTCCCGACTGCTGACCCGCATCTGGGAACTCCTCAGCGTCAGCCTCTGCTGCCAAGCCACCTGCGGCGTCCTGGCCTGGCTCTACTTCGGCACCTTCCCGCGATACTTCCTGCTCACCACCCTTTTGGCCATTCCCCTGGCCACCGCCGTGATGTACGCCATCGCCGCCTCCGTCGCCTCCGCCGCCCTCTCGTCCCTCATCTCCGGCGCCTCCTGGCTCTCCAGCCTCTTCGACACCCTCACTTCCACAGCCTCCGCCGTCCTCACCTGGCTCCTTCACCTCCTCAACACCCTCATCCGCCTCATCGCGGAGCTATAGGCATAATTATTGCCGCTCAAGCTGGTTATGAAACACGTATGTCTGTTTTTTTTCACATTGTTTGTCGCTGTCCCCTTGTTTGCCACCGAGCAGGCACCGGAGCGTTTGCTCTTGAACGGGAAAGAATACGGGATGCAGTATTGTCCATTATTCGATCTGGACACGCTGCTACAGCGCCAAATTGAAAAACGGATCGAGGTCGATCCCGAGCACATCCGTGTTATGTCCACGGGTTTGTGGCGCGGGTATGTCGGTTACTGGAGCATTCAGAATGACTATCTTTATCTCGACAGCCTTCAAGTCTGCATCGGAGTTACAGACAACCATGAAGATGTTTACCGTTATTATGGCTACGAAGACTTAAAGGACATTCTGTCGGCGTATTGCCACGATGGCCGGATCCGTGCCGACTGGGTATCCCGCGATTCCGTCCGTGTCAGCGATTATCGCAGTGAAAGATTGCTTTATGCGCATATGGGGTTCAGTTCCCGGTTCAGCAAGGAAATATTCTGTTCGTTCCGGAACGGTTTGTTATACTCGCTCTGTTTTAAGAATCACCTGTTTCACGAAGGCGTTCCCTTCGATATGGCGCAAAGGTCAGCGTTGTCTGCCGGTTTTCCCTATGACCAGTTTCCGGAACTGAAAGGCCGGGGCTCCATTTCTATCTATATCAGGGATATTCAGGTCGATGAGAATGGTCGTCTGGCCGATTGTCGGCTATCGATTGGCGGAACAGCCCTGAAAGGCCTGGGCAACGAGGAATCTTTGACAGAGCAGATCG
>JAEEOM010000045.1 GCA_016284265.1 Bacteroidales bacterium
ATGCTGGGAATCAGCGAAACGGGGTCGACGAGCACCCTGGCCAAAGCCCGTAAGCAACTGAAAGAAAAGATCACACAATACCTGAAGGAGCAAGACCGATGAGAAATTGGGAAGACATAGTCAAAGAGAAACTGGAAGAGCCCGACGGTACGCTTCCGGAAAGCGTCTTTGCCGAGTTCCAGGCCCGCCGCAGCAGTGCTGCGCCGGCTCCCGCCTCGAAGCGGTCTCCGCTTGTCTGGGTGGTGGCAACCGCCGTCGCCGCCGGCCTGGCCGCGATCCTGCTCCTCCGCAAGCCTTCCGTGCCCGAAGACAGTATCCGGATTGTTCCGCAGCCGGTTCCGACCGTTGCCGTGGCGTCCGATTCCACGGCCGTTGAGGCGGAAGATCCGTTGCCGGTTCGGCCGCTCATCGCTCAGGCCCCTGTGCTGAAAGCTGCTGCACCGAAAACTGTTGCCCCGAAGGCGGAAGAACCGGAAGTGGCCGAGCCGGAAATTGTCGAGCCGGAACCCGTCCGGCCGGAAGTCGTTGAACTGGCGGAAGAGCCGACTGGCTCGGAGCCTGTCGCCGCAGAGCCGGCCGTTGCGACGGCTTCTCCTTTCGTCCCGCAGGATACGCCTGCGCGGTCCGTGGATATGCATATCGCACCCGCGGCCGGCGTTGTGGCCGGAGGCGGCCTGCTTGCGGCCCTGCTGGTCCCTATCGCCGGAAAAGGAGACTTGATGCCGGCGGAAGATTCCCATTATTACAGTGAATTCGGTAATTCGAATCCCAATAATCCGATGGAAGGCGCAACTTCCGATGAAGTCGACCACTTTACCCATACCTTCCCGTTCAAGGGCGGTTTTTCGGTGGGGATCCCTGTTTCGGAGCGACTGCGGATAACGACCGGACTGGAATACAGCCTGTATCAGACCCGTGTCAGCTATACGATGGTTGAGATGTCCGGGGTAAAGAAGCAGGCGGCCCATTATCTGGGCGTTCCGTTGCGTCTCGACTGGACATTGGCTTCTAGCCGGTGGCTGAATGTCTATGTGGGCGGCGGCGCTTCCGGCGATTGGTGCGTCGGCGCGACGTTGGCCGGAAAAGAAATCCCCCGGGACGGCTTCAGCTTTTCCCTGCTTGGCGCCGGCGGCGTCCAGTTCAATATGACCCGGCGCCTGGGCCTGTACGTGGAGCCGGAAATCAGCTGGACCCTTCCTTCGGAGAAACGCGTACTGGAAACTTATCGAAGCGCCCATCCATTCCTGTTTTCGGTTGCGACGGGTCTGAGAATCAATCTTGACAAATAAACAATCCAAATAATTGACGACTATGAAAAGATTTGCCTGGCTGTTTGCAGCGATGCTGCTTCTTGTGCCGGGATCCTGCAACGAACTGGATCCCGAAGGCGGAAACAATCCGTATACCTTCATTTCACTGACCACCAAGCAGACGGGCTATGTCCAGGCCGGTAATGCGTTTGCCTGGAAGTTCATCGACCAGGTCGATGGATACGCCCGCAAAGAAAAAGAGAAGGAATGGTTCGTCTCGCCCCTGAGCCTGCAGATCGCCCTGGGTATGCTGCTCAACGGCGCCCAGAACGAAACTGCCGCCGAAATCTGCCGGACGCTCGGCTACAATGGAGTCGAACCCGCCGAAATCAACGCCTGGTGCAAACTGATGCTGGAGCAACTGCCTAAACTCGACAAAAAGACCGACCTGGCGCTGGCCGACGCCATTTTCTACAACAAGAAACTGACGTTGAAGGGCCCCTTCCGCAACGACGTTACCTCCTGGTATGACGCCCGGCTCGAGGCCTTGGATTTCTCAAAGAAAAAAGCCTCGGCCGATGTCATCAACAAATGGTGTGACAAGCAGACGAAGGGGATGATTCCCCACGTCCTCGACGAGGTTTCTCCGACGGCCTTGGCCTATCTGGTCAATGCACTCTATTTCAAGAGCGAGTGGAAGGAGAAGTTCCCCAAGGGGAGTACGGCTGGCGAAACGTTTACCGACGAGGCCGGTCGGAAGAGTCAGGTCAAGATGATGAAACTCGCCGGCAAGGAATTCGGCTATGAAGAGACGGACCTGTGCCAGATTGTCAATTTGCCCTATGGCAATGGCAACTTTGCGATGACCGTCTTTCTGCCCAAGAGCGGCCATACGGTCAGCGAGCTGACCGCCGAGATGGCCAAGGGGACATTCCCGAAATTCTTCGGTCGGGCGGAAGTCGATCTCTGGCTGCCCCGTTTTGAGACCAAGTATCACATCCAGCTCAAAGACATTCTCTGCAGTATGGGCATGCCTACCGCATTCAATCCGGGAAAGGCCGATTTCCTGGCGATGTGCGACCAAAGCAGCTATGTGGATTTCGTGCAGCAGGACGCCATCGTCAAGGTGGATGAAGAAGGAACCGAAGCGGCGGCCGTCACAGTCATCGGCATGGAAATGGCCGCCGCCGGTCCTACCAGGAAGGCCGTTTTCCACGCCGACCACCCGTTCCTGTACCTGATTACGGAAACCAGTACCGGCGCCGTCCTCTTTGCCGGGAAATATGGCGGAGCATAGTGACCCCACTAGTGCCAGATTGTTGCAATCTGGCATACGGGTGTTCCATCGTGTTTGGTCAGCAGGGCGTCGATGCCGCCCTGCTGGCCATGGTTCCGACAGCGGCAGGACATCTTTTCGCCAGTGTGGCATTCCCGCAGGAACTTGACGTGGAGTTCCCGGATCGTCCGATTGGCGATCCACTCGGGACGGGCCAGCGACAGGGCGAGCCGCACTGAATCGCGGTTGTTCAAGTGCCCGTTGAAGTCGGTCTCCAAGGAGGAGACGGTATGCTCTGCCATCAGCATCCCGTCACTGCACGTGAAGGGAGGGAAGGCGAAGCGGCGGTGCGGCACATGATTCTGCGGGTCGTACTGTGAGGCGAACCGGGTGATGTCCGTACAGGGAATCATCCGGCGGCTGGCGAGTTCCATCATCAGCCAGCAGCTGCTGCCTTGCGCGACAACAGCGCCGCCTTCCTCCTTAACGGAGTAATCGACATAGGCCCGGAGTGACGATAGCTCTGAAAGAAAGACCTCCACGCAGATGGAGCCTGGCCAGGCAGGGAGCTTATCGGCCAAGAAGCAGTGAAATTCTGTGATCATCCATGTTTTACCCTCTTTTACCAGGTCGAGGGCAGAGACACGGGCTTGGGCAAGGAATCGTCCGATTGTATCCTGAAAGTAGCACAAGACGGCGCCGGCCGTCATCCGGTTCTGCGGATCGATATCCGCAACGGTCAGTGAATAGGTGTGCTGGTATCGTTTCATGTTGCGTATCCATTGGGGTTTCTGCGTGCAAAGCTACACCGGCCCCCGTTCATCAGCAAAAAGAGTATTATACCTTTTTGCTGAAACAGAATAATATCGTAACTTTAAGGCGGGAATAGTTATACCTTATTGCTGATTTTATGGAATGTTTGACGTTAACCGAATTACGGGAGGCCCTTCAGGTCCGTCCCATGCTTTCGCTGGGCGACGATTTTTTCATCATGGGCCTGCATTTCCGCCCATGGAGGGAACTGCACCTTTCTTTCCCTTTCCGCTTCGAAGGGGTGATCTGCCTGTATTGTAAAGAAGGTAGTTTCGACCTGCAAGTCGGTATGGAACATTATGACGTGCAGAGGGACTGCTTCGCTGTCAGTCTGCCGGAAGACATCCTTTCTTTCCGCTGGCGTGACCCTGGCCGGAGCGGGGAAATAACCATCATGGCCTTGTCGGAGAAGATGTTGCAGCAGATGGAATTCGACCGGTTGGGGGCGCTCTACGCTTTCCGGTGCCGTATGGTGAAGGTGGACGTGCGGACCATGATCCTGATCCATAATTTCCAGAATATTTTCCGCTCGGTGGCGGGCGACCGTCATCCTGATGTGACCCGGAGCCTGGGTTATCTGCTGCGGGCGATGAACATCGAACTGACACGTATCTGGGACCGCATCGCTGACCGTGAGGCTATTGCCCGACAAGGCAGGAATCCGCTGACAGGCAAGTTCCTGGCGCTGTTGTCGCGCTTCCACGAAGAACATCGCGACCTTGAATTCTATGCGGAGCGTCTGAGCCTTACCCCGAAATACCTTTCTGCCGCGGTGAAAGCCGACACTGGCCGCACGGCCCCCGAATGGATTGCCGAATACGTGCTCATGGAGGCTCGCTACTATCTGAAATATACTTCACTCCCGGTCAAGGAGATTGCCTGGCGCCTCAATTTCAATAATCAGATGGATTTCTACCGCTACTACCTGCGTCACGCCGGCGAATCTCCGACTGCCTGCCGTCTGTCGGTTTCTGAGTAAACAGAGATTGTCCTGCTGGCATACCTATGAGAATCTGGAGGTGGGTGCCGTCATTGGTGACGCCTGCGTTGCGGTTAAGATCAAGTCGAAGGACCACATGGAAACCGAACACAAGAAAGGTTTGAAGTAATACGTGGCAGAGCACCCGGATGCCAAGCAGTTTTTTGTCTCCAGAGACTTCTTGACCACCTCTTCAGATGCCACGTCCGACCCGACCCCTGGTTGCCCAATCATTACCGCCAAACAGGCGCAAACCATACCCCTCCGAAGATGTTTTCCTGGCATACGTTCTTGCGCCAGACCCCGATTCCGGCCCTTGGCGCAGACTCATCGGCTTCTCAAAGCAATCTCTGACCCATTGTTTTGCGGCTGTTTGGCGGGTTTTCAAAATGCCGCAGGCCCCGCGGCTTCTGCCGCGGCCCCTCCCTTCGGGAGGGGTAAGGGGAGGGGTAGAGGAAAGGCGGCGCAGCCGCCCATCTCCACAAGAAAAGCTGGCAAAACTTTGCCAGCTTTTCTTGTGGAGATGGGCGGAGTCGAACCGCCGTCCGAATAAAGCGCCAAGTGGCTTTCTACATGCTTATCCTGCCTTTGGTTGTCGGGGGCCGGCTGCCGGTAGGCGGGCCAACGGTCCCTTAGCTTCTAAGTCTTAGGGCGCGGTAGAAGCGTCGGCGCCCGCATCCTTCCTGAATGATACCCCATATACCGGAATGGGAAGGCTAGAAACTCCGGCGGGATACTCGTCGCTACGGACCTGGTCCGCGCGATTAAGCTAATTTGCTTGGCAAATTAGGCAGCGAGTGCATAGTTGTTGTTGCCAGTTATGGCTTGCAGTCTGAGATTAACGAGCGGGGCTACGACGCTCGGCATGCTTACCGCCCGACATCATTTACCGTCAAAACCAGTACATCCCCAGTGATGACGCAGCCTGTCCCGGCAGCGTTGACGTTGCAAAGATGCAAAAAAAGGGCGAAACGTTGCGTCTTATTTGAAAAAATCATTCCCACTCGATCGTTCCCGTCGGCTTCGGCGTCAGATCGTACAGGACCCGGTTCACACCGGACACTTCCGTCACGATGCGCTGGGTAATGTGGTGGAGGAGCGGGTAGGGGATCTCTTCGATCGTGGCGGTCATGGCATCGCGGGTGTTGACGGCACGGATGATGACCGGCCAGTCCCAGCTTCGCTTGTTGTCCCGGATACCTGTCGACTTATAGTCGGGGACTACGGTAAAGTATTGCCACACTTTTCCTTCCAGTCCGTTCTTGGCGAATTCTTCGCGCAGGATGGCGTCGCTCTCGCGAAGGGCTTCCAGCCGGTCGCGGGTGATGGCGCCGGTGCAGCGGACACCCAGGCCGGGGCCCGGGAAAGGCTGGCGGTACACCATATTGTCGGGCAGGCCCAGCTGCTTGCCGACCACGCGGACCTCGTCCTTGAAGAGCAGTTTGATGGGCTCGACGAGTTCGAATTGCAGGTCTTCGGGAAGACCGCCCACATTGTGGTGGGATTTGACGGGGCCGGATTCGATGATGTCCGGGTAAATGGTCCCCTGGGCCAGGAAACTGATGCCGTCCAGTTTACGGGCCTCTTCTTCGAAGACGCGGATGAACTCGGCGCCGATGATCTTCCGTTTCTGCTCAGGATCGGCCACGCCGGCCAGTTTGTCGAGGAAACGGTCCGTGGCATCCACGTAGATGAGGTTGGCGTTGAGTTCGTCGCGGAACACACGCACGACCTGTTCGGGTTCGCCTTTGCGGAGAAGTCCGTGGTTGACGTGGACGGAGACCAGTTGCTTGCCGACGGCCTTGATGAGCAGGGCTGCGACAACCGAGGAGTCGACGCCGCCGGACAGGGCCAGCAGTACTTTCTTGCTGCCGATCTGCGCGCGAAGCGCTTGAATCTGTTCTTCAATGAATCTTTGGGCCAGCTCGGCTGTCGTAATCCGCTCCATATTCGCGGGACGGACGTTACCTGTAGTCATAGTGTGCGATGTTAATGGGTGAATAATCCTGATTCCTTGCAGCAAAGTTAGTGCATTTTGTCCCATTTCGGGCGTGTCCGTAGCGAAATATTGTTTAAATTTGTAGGATACTAAAGACTTTTATCGAGAAATAACCAATCATCAATACATGTCCTATGGAAAACAAACCTTATGTCTGGACCTTTACCCCTGTCGGCGGTTCCGTACGCGTGAAAATCACTTCGGGCGCGGACATCGCAAGGCTGGGTGAACTGGACCGCAAGATGTGGACGGTCCTGAGTTGTCCTACCCGTAACCTCGAATTCGACCAGAAGACCCTGGATGCGCTCGATGCCGACCATGACGGCAACATCCGGGTCGATGAAGTCATCGCCGCGGCGCAGTGGCTGACGGGCATCCTGAAAGATCCGGACATGCTCCTGTCGCGCGGCACTGAAATCCCTTTCTCCGCATTCAATGAGGAGAATCCGGACGGAGCGAAACTGCTTGCTTCCGCCAAGCAGATCCTGCAGAATCTCAAGCTGGAGAAAGACAGCATCTCGCTGGAAGAAACAGCAGACAATGTGAAGATTTTTGCGGACACGAAGTTCAACGGCGACGGCATCATTACCCCCGCCAGTGCGGACGACGAAGCGCTTGCCGCGCTCGTAACCACCATGACAGAGACCATCGGCAAGGCCATGGACCGTAGTGGTGTCGAGGGGGTAACGGCCGATCACATTGAGGCATTCTATACTGCGCTGGCTGACTATGCCGGCTGGCAGGATGCAGGAACGGCAGACGTCTTCCCGTTCGGGGACAAGACCGCAGACGCCCTGGCCTCGGTCGACGCGCTGAAAGACAAAGTCGCCGACTACTTCATGCGGTGCAAACTCATCGGCTTCGATCCCGATGCCGCCAAAGCCGTGGACATTTCCGTCGAGAAGATCGGCGCCATCGAAGGAAACCTGGCCCTGGCGTCCTCTGCCATCGGCGAGGAGCCCCTGGCCAAACCGTCTGCCGACGGTGTGCTTCCGCTGGATGCCGTCAACCCGGCCTGGAAGGCTGCGGTTGAAACGATGCGCGGTCTTGTGCTGGAAGAAGGAAAGAATACGCTGACGGAGGCGGAATGGGCCGATATCGTCGGGAAGTTCGCCCCGTTCACGGCCTGGATGGCAGCCAAGAAAGGCGCCGAGGTCGAAGGACTCGGCATCGACAAAGTCAAGGAACTTCTGAAAGCAGACCAGAAAGCGGCACTCCTCAAACTTGTCGAGGAAGACAAGGCACTGGAAGAAGAAGCCCTTTCCATCGAAGCAGTCGACAAACTCGTCCGTCTGTACCACAATTTCTATGATTTCCTGAACAACTATGTCGTCTTTGCGGACTTCTACGATCCTGAGTGCAAGGCGATGTTCCAGGCCGGACGGCTGTATATCGACCAGCGTTCCACGGATCTTTGTGTCCGGGTGGATGGCCCGAGCCCCGAGATTTCTTCCCTCAGTGGGATGTACATTCTTTACTGCGCCTGCAAGAGCGAGAAGCTCGGCAAGACGATGAACATCGCGGCTGTCCTCACAGACGGCGATGTGGACGGTCTCCGTCCGGGCAAGAACGCCGTGTTCTATGACCGGGATGAAAACGACTGGAGTGCCGTCGTGACCAGTATCGTGGAGAATCCGATGTCGTTGCGCCAGGCTTTCTGGGCCCCTTACAAGAAGGCTGCCCGCTGGATTTCCGATAAGATCGGCAAAACGGCCGCGGACAAGGCGAACAAGGGCGAGAGCACGCTGGGCGCCATTACGGAAAGCGCCACTTCCTCCCCGGCAGCCGGCGCACAGACTGCAACCAAGGCTGCGCCTTTCGATGTGGGCAAGATTGCCGGTATCACCATTGCAATCGCAGCCGTCGCAGGCGTCCTGACTGCCATCGTCGCCACGCTCAAGTCCCTGACTTGGTGGCAATGGATCGTCCTGATCATCGGCCTGATGCTCATCATCTCGCTGCCTTCCGTATTCATCGCCTGGCGCAAGTTGCGCAGACGCGACCTCGGTCCGGTCCTCAATGCCAACGGATGGGCCATCAATGCCAAGTCGCTCGTGAGCGTCAAATTTGGCAAGGGCCTCACGCAACTTGCCAAGTTCCCGAAGCTCACGGCCGTGGATCCGGCCGCCCGGCGCAAGGCTTTCTGGCGCAAGTTCTGCTGCTGGTTCATCGGCATCCTCCTGGTTGCCGGCGCCGTTCTCTATTTCACGGACAATTTGAAATGCATCGGCCTGCCTTTCCACAAGGAAAAACCTGTTGAAGAAGTTGTTGAGGAGGCTGTAGAAGAAGCGGCCGTTGAAGTAGAAGAAGCTGCGGAGGAGGCCTCCGCAGCCGCAGCGCAGGAATGACATAGACTATGAAACGACGCACATTCCTCAAGGGTGCTGCTGCTGCCGGAGCCGCTACGCTTCTTCCTTCCAGCCTGCTGGGTCTGGCTGCTGCAGGATGCAAGCCTGCTCCGGCGGAGGCGTCAGCCGCGTCCTGGAATTTCGATGAAATCCTCGATCGCTCCGGCACCTGGAGCATCAAGTACCGCCGCGCCGAAGGAGACAAACTGGCGATGTGGATCGCCGATATGGATTTCAAGACCGATCCGGTGGTGAGCCGGGCACTGCGTGAACGGCTGGAGAAAGATGCGCTCGGCTACACCTATGGCCCGGAAGAATTCTTCGAAGCCATCGTCGGTTGGGAGAAACGGCAGCATGGGTTTGACGTCCCGCGGGAATGGGTGGAATATGCACCGGGAGTCATCACGTCCCTCTGCCAGATCTATCTTGCATTCACAGCACCAGGCGACAAGATTATCGTACAGACACCGGTGTATGACCCGTTTTTCCGTTATGCAGAAAAGCTTGGCCGGATTCCGGTCGAGAATCCGCTCGTCTGGCAGGACGGTCGCTATGAGATGGATTTCGCCGGCCTTGAACGCCTCTATGACAAGCGGGTAAAAGCACTGGTACTTTGTAATCCGCACAACCCTGTGGGTATCATCTGGCCGAAAGAAACCCTGGTGAAACTTGCCCGGTGGTGTGCGGAACACGAAGTGCTGGTGATTTCCGACGAGATCCACGCCGACCTGGCGCTCTACGGAAAACGTCACGCCCCGTTCTGCAGTATCGATGAGACGGCGGCCAAGATCGGAATCCAGCTTTGCAGCCCGACCAAGGCGTTCAATATCCCAGGCATTACCGGGACGGCCTATGCCGTCATTCCCGATCCTGTGAAGCGGCAGCATTTTCATGATACCCTGGAAAACGCCAAGCTCCGGGAGGCCTCCATCCCGACGTTGGTCGCCACCATCGCCGCCTATACGCACGAACCCGAATGGCTGGAAGCGGTCAAACGCTATATCGAAGGAAACATTTCCTGCGTGGAGTCATTCTTTGCGGAACACGAATGCGGCATCCGCCCCATCCGCCCCGAAGCTTCGTTCCTCGTGTGGCTCGACTGTCGAAAACTGGGCTTGCCGCAGGAGGAGCTTGTGTCGTTGTTCAACGATAAGGCCGGTGTCGTAATCAATAACGGCGCCGGATATGGCACCGGAGGTGAAGGATTCATCCGTCTGAACGTGGGCTGCCCCCGATCCGTCGTAGAAGAGGCGCTCCGCCGTATTGAAACGGCCATCCACGCATAGAAACACTTACATTCAATAGTAATAAATGATTGACAAAGAGACTAGAGAGCGCATCATCGCGCTGGTTCATAAGGAAGTCGTTCCTGCCATCGGTTGCACTGAGCCCATGGCAGTCGCTCTGTGCACGGCCCGTGCCACGGAACAGCTGGGCTGCAAACCTGAAAAGATCGAGGCGCTGCTGAGTGCAAATATTCTGAAGAATGCCATGGGCGTGGGTATCCCGGGAACCGGAATGACGGGCCTGCCCATAGCCATCGCCCTGGGATCGCTCATCGGCAAGAGCGCCTACCAGCTCGAAGTGCTGCGCGACTTGACACCCGAAGCATTGGAAGCCGGGAAACGCTTCATTGACGAGGGGCGCATCGACATCCAGTTGAAAAAAGGTATATCCGAGAAACTTTACATCGAAATCGTCGTGACGGCAGGGGAGCGG
The DNA here is from genome assembly GCA_016284265.1 of Bacteroidales bacterium. Classification (GTDB taxonomy): domain Bacteria; phylum Bacteroidota; class Bacteroidia; order Bacteroidales; family UBA932; genus Cacconaster. The sequence continues at coordinate 10,385 of JAEEOM010000045.1, forward strand.
TGCGCCACGGCGGTCATCGCCAAGGGACATACGAACCTGGCTTGTGTGAAAGACGGACGGTTGGATAACGCATCGCTGCGGCAAATCCTGCCCTCCGAATCGTCTCCGACCGCTGAGAGCGAAGATATCGCCCTGAACTTGAAACTTGTTTACGACTTCGCGACGACGGCGCCGCTCGACGAGATCCGGTTCATCCTGGAGACCAAGGAATATAACATGAAAGCGGCTCGCGAGGCGCTCAAGGGCAACTACGGACATAACCTGGGCAAGAGTATCGACCGTCCGCTTGCGAAGGGCATCCTGGGCGACAGCATCTACTCCCGCATGATTGCCCGTACGGCCGCCGCCTGCGACGCCCGGATGGGCGGAGCCATGATTCCCGTGATGAGCAACTCGGGCAGCGGCAACCAGGGCATCTGCGCCACCAACCCGGTATGCGTTTATGCCGAGGAGAACGAGAATACAGAAGAGGAACTGATCCGGGCCTTGATGCTGAGCCACTTGACAGCAATTTACATCAAGCAGTCGTTGGGTAAGCTCTCGGCCCTGTGCGGCTGTGTCGTGGCGAGCACGGGCAGCAGCGTGGGTGTGACTTACCTGATGGGCGGCGATTACGCTCGGTGCTGCGCAGCCGTCAAGAACATGGTGGCCAATCTGACGGGGATGATCTGCGACGGCGCGAAGCCGTCCTGCTCGCTGAAACTCACCTCGGGTGTCTCGACAGCCATCCTTTCCGCCCTGCTGGCGATGGAAGGGAAGTGCGTCACCTCGCAGGAAGGCATCGTGGACGACGATATCGACCGTTCGATCCACAATCTGACGGCCATCGGTGCCGATGCCATGTGCATTACCGACGAGATGGTGCTGAACATCATGACTTCTAAAGGCTGCTGATACCATGGAACGCGGTTGCCCCTTCGTACTGTTGCTTGTAGTGGCACTGGCGCTCTCCGGTGCCTGCAACCGGACGCGGGGGCTGGACCGCACGACCCGGCAGCTGCTGAACGAGCTGGACGGCTATGTGTCGGCGCGGGATGTCTATGTGGCCCGCAAACTTGACCAGATGGACGCACTGCGGAAACTGGCCTTGTCCACAAACGATCCGGTACTGCGCTATGAGACGGAGATGAACATCGCCGCCAACTATTTCTCTTTCAGTTTCGATTCGACGCAGCATTATCTCAAGCACTGTCAGGAACTGGCGTCCGCGCATCTCCGGGACCGGGACCGTTTCAACGACGCATCCATCCAACTGGGGCACCTTTATGCCAAGGCGGGCAGTTACATGGAAGCGTACAACGTGTTGTTCCAGCAGATTGACACAGCCTCGCTTTCACCTTCCCTGAAGACGGACTACCTGCTGGCGCTGTATGATTTCAGTATGGACCTGGCGGGCAACTCCGGCATGGTGGAGCGGTTCAACATCGCCGATGCCGCATCCTTCCGGCCTGCCTTGTATGAGCAGCTTCCCCGCGATTCCGAAACCTGGCGAAACGTCCTCCGTGACGACCTTTTTGCTCAAGGGCGCTACGCCCAGGCCGACAGTGTCGGTCACCTGCTACTCGCCGGTACGAAACCCGAAGAACATGAGTACGCCATTTATGCGTTTTATCTGGCGGACATCGCTGACCGAATGGGCCGGTCGGACGACCGTATGGTCTGGCTGGTCCGTTCTGCCGAGAGCGACCTCATCAATGCGGTCAAGGACTATGCCTCGCTGACGATGGTGGCCCAGAGCATTCTTTCTACAGATGTGGACCGCTCTTTCCGCTATTTGCGCATCGCTCAGGAAGACGCGCTATTCTACAATGCCAAGCTCCGTCCCTGGCAGATCTCCCGTTTCCTGATCGAGGTGCAGGATGCCTATTCCGGCCGGCAGGCCCGGATGCAGAAGATGGCCGACATCGCCGCCATTCTGCTGGCTGTCCTGGTCGCAGCTCTTTCAATAATCAGCGTGTTTTTCGTGTTGCGCTCCCGCAAACTTGCCCAGACCCAGAAGAGGCTCGAGGAGAGCAATGCCCGATTGACGGCCGCCAATGAGCAGCTGAACGGGCTCAACCAACAGATTTCCACCGCCGACCAGGTGAAGGAGGGTTTTATTGTTTCTTTCCTGGAGAGTTTCTCGGAACAGATCCACCTGTTCCGCGCCGAGGACAACCGCTTGCGCAACCTGCTCAAGCGGGGGAGGACCGATACGCTGCTCAAGGACATCTCCCGCTCCGACCGTTCCGAGAAAGCCCGGGAGGAATTCTACCATACCTTCGACAACACGTTCCTGGCGATGTATCCTGATTTCGTGGAGCGGTTTAACGACTTATTGCTCGAGGAGGCCCGGATCCATCCGCCCAAGGGACAGTTGACGACGGAACTGCGGATCTTTGCGCTGATCCGGCTGGGTGTGGACGATTCCAAGCAGATTGCCAAGATGCTGGACTACTCCTTGAGCACCATCTACAACTACAAGGTTTCCGTGAAGAATCATGCAGCCGGAGACCGCGACGCTTTTGAAGAACAGGTGAAAAACATCGGAAAGTAGCTTCTGGAAGTTCCCCGAGGACTACTTTTTTTGCCTTTTATATGAAAGTCAACAAGTTGATTTTCAGTGATTTCTTTTTTTGAATTTACTACTATTTTTTTCTTGCGTGCGCGAGGCGTTGCAAAACAGGTTAATTTTGTATTGACGAAATGTCAAAACGAAACAGAAAATTCATTTCAACCATCAATCATTAACCAAACGCCCAACTAATCCATCAAGCGTATGAAAAAATTAGCTGCATTGATCCTTGCATTAGGATTGACCCTGGCGGCCTTCGCACAGAACATCACTGTGAGTGGTGTCGTTCTGGACGCGGCCCGTCAGCCGATTGTCGGCGCTTTCGTGGTCGAGCAGGGAACCAGCAACGGCACGGCAGCCGGCCTGGACGGTGAATTCACCCTCCGCGTCGCTCCGGGCGCCGTCCTGGAAGTCTCCTGCATCGGCTATGTGACCCGGACTGTCACGGTCTCGCAGGAGCAGAAACTGGAGATCATCCTTGAAGATGATACCCAGATGCTCGACGAGACAGTCGTCGTCGGTTACGGTGTCCAGAAAAAGAGCGTCGTGACCGCATCCATTTCCAAAGTGGACGGCGATGCCCTCAACAAGGTCCGCGCCTCCACCGTCAATGACGCCATCAAAGGCAAGGTCTCGGGTGTCCAGATCACCCAGGCTTCCGGCCAGCCGGGTTCCGGTTCCCAGATCAAGATCCGTGGTATCGGTACCGTGAACAACTCCGATCCGCTCTACATCGTGGACGGCATGCCGGTCGATGGCGGCATCGACTACCTGAACCCCAACGACATCAAGTCGGTGGAGATTCTCAAGGACGCGGCCTCCGCAGCCATCTATGGTGCCCGCGCCGCCAACGGTGTGGTCCTGGTGACCACCCGCAACGGTGAGAAGGGCCAGGCCTCGATTACCTATAACGGCAGCTACGGCTGGCAGAACCCCTGGCGGAAGAAGGAAGTCCTCAATGCCACGGAATATATGGTGATCATGAACGAGGGCCGCATCAATGACGGCGGCGCCCCGCTCTACTCTGCCGCAGAGATTGCCTCGGCCGGCATCGGCACCGACTGGCAGGACGAGACCTTCTATTATAATGCGCCTGTCACGCAGCACCAGCTCTCCGTGAGCGGCGGCACCGACAAGGCAACCTATTTTGTTTCCGTGGGTTATTATAACCAGGCCGGTATCGTGGGTGGCAACTATGGCAAGTCGAATTATGACCGCCTCTCCATCCGTTCCAACAATACCTACATCCCTTACGAGACGAAAGAGCGCAATTTCCTCAACAAACTGACGCTGACGGCCAACATCGCTTATTCAAACATCAACGCGGCCGGCATTACCACGAACTCCGAGTTCGGTTCGGTGCTCGGCTCCGCCGTCGGTTTCAACCCTTCGATTCCGGTGTTTGCCGACGAGGCGACGGCCGCCCGCATCCTGGCGGAGCATCCGACCGCCATCGTTTCGGCCGACGGTCGCGTCTATTCACTGCCTCCGACGGGCTATCAGGAACTCACCAACCCGGTGGCCAACCTGGACACCCCGTCCAACACGCTCTACAAGACCCATAAGTTCGTGACCAACTTCGGCGCTGAACTTCAGATTCTTCCTTATCTCAAGTTCAAGAGCAGCTTCGGTACCGATCTCTCTTTCTGGCGCAACCGCGGTTATGGCTTCGAGCAGTACAAGAGCTCGATGAACCAGACCCTGACCAGCTGGGTGAACATGGGTATGAACGAAGGTCTCCGCTGGCAGGTGGAGAACTACTTTACCTATGACCAGAGCGTCGGCCGCCACCACTTCACGGCGGTACTCGGCCAGTCGGCCATGAGCTATTCCTATACCTATGTGTCGGGTACCGATTACAACCTGAAAGAGACCAACCCGAACATGGCTTATATCGACTCGGCCATCGGCAGCACCGATGACGAACGCACGAGCGGCGGCACCGGCGGCTATGACGTCCAGCGCCTGGCCTCCTACTTCTTCCGTTTCGACTACAACTTCGACGAGCGTTACATGTTGGAATTCACCATCCGCCGTGACGGTTCCAGCCGTTTCGGCCCGGGCCACAAGTGGGCGATCTTCCCGGCCGTTTCCGCCGGTTGGAACGTGACCAACGAGCCCTGGTTCCGTGAAGGTCGTCCCGACTGGATCAACCAGCTCAAGCTCCGCGCCAGCTGGGGCCGCAACGGTAACGAGAACATCGGTAACTTCCGTTACGCCTCGTTGATGGATACCGGCCAGGAGTATTACTTCGGTATCGGCAGCGCTGCCTACGGCAACATGTATTCCGGCGCTTCTCCCGCCGCGCTGGCCAACCCGACCATCCGTTGGGAGGAATCCGAGCAGATTGACGTCGGTTTCGATCTCCGCATGTTCAGCGACCGGTTGAGCTTCGGTTATGATTTCTACAACAAGAAGACCAACGGCATGCTTATGGACAAGCCGATTCCGTCTTACGTGGGTCAGGGCGCCCCGATGTCCAACCTCGGTGACATGCGCAACTGGGGCCATGAATTCGAACTTGGCTGGCAGCATCAGGTGGGTGACTTCCACTATGCCGTCAACGCCAACGCCTCTCTCCTCCGCAACCGCCTGATCAACCTCGGCAACGAGTCGGGTGAAGCCGTCTACCAGAGCAACGGCGCTTCCGGTATCGGTGACTATGTGAAGGGTTCCAACGGTATGGTCTGGCCGTATTTCTATGGTATGAAGACCGACGGTATCTTCCAGAACTGGGCGGAAGTCAACGCCTACAAGAACAAGGACGGCGGTCTGATGCAGCCCAATGCACAGCCTGGTGACGTCAAGTTCGTCGATTTCAACGGCGACGGTTATGTGAACGACAACGACCGTACGATGATCGGCAAGGGTATGCCCGACTGGACGGCCGGCCTCACGCTCTCGGCAGACTGGAAAGGCTTCGACGCCTCGATCTTCTTCCAGGGCTCGTTCGGCAACCAGATCTTCGACTACTGCATGCGTGGTGACATTCCGGCCCAGAACCTTCCCGCCTGGGTGCTGGACCGCTGGATCGGCGAGGGTACTTCGAACCGCGTTCCGCGTATGACCAACGCCAACCCGAACCAGAACTGGCGTTCTTCCGACCTCTGGGTGAAGGATGGTTCCTTCGTTCGCCTGAAGACCGCACAACTCGGCTATACGCTTCCGTCCAAGTGGCTCAAGACCATCCATATCCAGAATTTCCGCCTGTATGTGGCCGGTGAGAACCTCCTGACCTTCACGAAGTATGAAGGATTCGACCCGGAAATGGCCTCCGACGGCTACACGACCATCGGCGTGGACCGCGGCATCTATCCGCAGGCCCGTACCATCACGCTCGGCGCTTCCATCACGTTCTAATCCTTAATAGAAGAATATGAAACTCAATAGATTTTTTGCGGTTGTCACCATTGCCTGCCTGGTCCTGACCAGCTGCGGCGAGGAATTCCTCACGGCCCACACGACCCATCAGGGTGCTGCCGGTGCGGAAGCTACCGAAAG
>JAEEOM010000002.1 GCA_016284265.1 Bacteroidales bacterium
ACAATGTGACTGTGATATTACCTTGTCCCGCTTTCAGGAAGGACTTCAATTCATCCATAGTTCCGTATTCGATCTTGCCGATACGGGTGTAGCTCCAGGAGTTGCTGCCATAGAACAGGACAAGCTGATTGCCACTGTACAGGATGACATCTCCGGCCTGGGTGGTAATCTGGGTATCGCTGGTCGGAAGCGTCCGTCCCAGATTGCCCACCTTTTCGAAACCGCCGTAGTCTTGGGCTTCATAGGTGATGGACGCCGTACGGAGCGCCGCTACCAGGGCTTTGGTGGCATCATTGTTTTCAATTTTCACCGGGAGCGTCTTCCCGGAAACGGAAAGTTTGATTCTGTCGGGCATCGTTTCAGTATTATTGAAAAATCCTGCTGTCCAGGCTTTGACCAGTGCATCCTGCTGGTCTCGGTTGGAAGCATTGATCCAAAGGGGATTATCGTGGAAAACTCCGCCGGGGACAAGCCTTTTTGCATCGGTCACAACGGACGAGATGCCGCTCGAGTGACTGGATACAATCAGACCGATGGCCTTGTCTTTCATCTTGGCACCTTCCCGGAACAGGTAACTTTGCATGATGGCCGCCATGTTGTTCCACCAGAGCGGCGTAACGAGGATGATCGTATCATAATCGGCTGCGTTCCGGTTTACGGGCTTGACGGCCGGATAACTGGCTGCATCCGACGGCTTCTCCCGAATGGCCGAGATCAGTTTGCTGCCGATGGCGTAATTGTTGGCCGCATAGTCCAGCCCTTCTTCGGCAGGCTGGATCTCCAGCACATCGGCCTTCAGGTTGGAACTCAACGATCTGACAATGGACTTGCAATTGCCCGTGAAACTATAGAAGACGACAAGCGTCTTGCTGCCCGGAGTAATCACTTCCGGAACCTCCGGCACTTCCGGCACCTCGGGATCTTCCGTCAATTCCCCGCAGGAAAAGAGGATGGCGGAAAACAGGATGATGAGACTGATGACTAGGGTTCGAAACATGCTGCAAAGGTAGGGAGTCGGCCGGAGAGTCTGATACCGATTTTTGTCGAATATCTACCAATATCGCAGATTCCGCCCTCTGTTTAAGCGTCTGTAGTGATCAACGAACCTTTTTTGTCGAATTTGAGTTCTACGTCGCTGGACACGGCAAGGGCGTAGCCATAGCGTTTTTTCTCGATTTTGACAATGGTCATATCCGGGAAATGGCTATGGACATAGTCGGCAATGGAAGTAGGAATCAATGCGGCCGGTACGGGGGATTGCTTGCAATCGATTTTTTCCCATTTTCCCTTGGCGTTGAACCGGATTTCGGTCTCGTCCTGCAGGAAGACTTTAAACTTTTTATTCAGTGGTTCCGCACCTTTTTTGGCGTGGGAAACTGTCGCTCCGGGGAAGTACTTGTCGAGGAAAGACACCGCGGAGGCCGGGAGTTTGTCCGTGGGAATCATGATTTCCTTAAGCGACACGATTCCCGTCAGGACAAGCAGGGAGGTTATAAGTAGAATGAGCATGGCTTTCTTTTTCGGGTTAGGCGGGGATGGCTTTTAACGATCGGATGGATTTGGCAACATTGATCAGATGGTCGGCCATACGTTCGGCATTGGAAGACAACTCCAGATACTGGGCGCCGACGGATGCCGTGCAGATGCCTTTTTCCATCCGGGAGATGTGCCCTTCTTCCATCCGGTGGGTGTAGTCGTCGATTTCCTCCTCGATGACATTGGCCCTTTCCAGGGCGGTGAGGTCTTCATTCCGATAGGCCTCCATGGCATTCGCGTACAGTTGGTGCAGCAGTTCCTTGAGCTGGCTGATTTCATATTTGGCATCGTCGGAGAACTGCTGTTGGGAAAGTGCCAGGGCATTGGCATATTCTACGATATTCTCGGCATAATCGCCGATTCTTTCCAGGTCCCGGATGCTCCTGTAAGTGCCGGAAAGGTACGTCCTATCTTTTTCGCCCAGACCGCTTTTCCCGCTCAGGCGCACGACAAAACCGACCAGTTCCCGGTTGATATAGTTCAACTGACGTTCATCGCGTTCAAACGCGGGGTTCTCCGCGAAATCCAAGCGGACAGCCATATCCAGACTCCGGTCGGTATTCTTCAGGGCAATGTCGGCCATGCGGAGAATCTCTTGCTTGACCTGCGAAACGGCCACAGGCGGGGTCCGGAGCATGTTCTCATCTACATAGCGGAGTGAGAACTCTGCCTGATGGGGGAGCGGTTTGTCCGGAATCAGCTTTTTGACGAGCCTGACCAGCGCGTCGGTGAGCGGAAGCATCAGGGCAACCGTTACCGTATTGAAAAACGTGTGGAACATGGCAAGTTGCACCTGTGGAGCCGACGGAAAGAGCTTTTCGAACAGGTTGCCGTACGAGATATCGAACCATCCCAGCGCCCAGGCGGCCAGCATGAACAGCGCCACACCTGCGCAGTTGAACAGCAGGTGGATGAGGGCTGTCCGTTTGGCGTTGGTGCCGCTGGTGACGCCGGCGATGACGGCCACCACGCAGGAGCCTATATTGGAACCCATGGTCAGGAAAATGCCCTGTTCGATGCCGATGAGCCCGGTGACCACCATGGCGAGGGCGATGGAGGTCATGACCGAGGAACTCTGGATGATGGCGGTGAACGCGGCACCCAGGAGAACCAGCAGCAGGGGATTGCCGATGCCGGCGAGGAAGGTCTTGACCCCGTCCAGCGCGGCAAACGCGGCCATGGATCCGCTCATCAGCTCCAGACCCACGAAGAGCAGGCCGAATCCGGCCAGGATTCCGCCCATCGTCTTGAAACTGCTTCGCTTGGAGAAGATTCCCAGGAACGCACCGACGCCTGCCAGAGCCGAAAAGATGACGCTGGTGGACACGGAATTGCCGCCGAACATACCCAGCGCCACGATCTGCGCCGTGATGGTGGTACCGATATTGGCACCGTAGATGATGGTAGCTGCCTGGGCAAGGGAGATGATGCCGGCATTCACAAAGCCGATGGTCATGACGGTCGTGGCGCCGGAACTCTGGATGGCAGCCGTTCCCAGGGCGCCGATGCCCACACCCAGCAGTTTGTTGTCGGAGGCCCTGGCGAAAAGTTTTTTCAGCCGTTCAGAGCTCGCGGCCTCCAAATTTGAACTCATCATCTGACACGCCAGGAGAAATACGCCGATTCCTGCGAGGAGTGTCAGCAAAGAAGTAATAATTGCTGTTATTTCCATGTAAGAAGTTTTGAAAGTATGACTTGATTTCCTCGGAGAGAAGAAACCGGACTATAGCCGAAGCTTTCGGCAAGTCAGCCAATGCCTTTCAAAACTGAGACGGGACGGAAAGCGGAATTCCGCCACAACGGGTTCAAGACCGGGAACGATGACAAGGGATTCCGCCGCCGGCTGAACCTTTTTCTGCTCCTGCCGGGTTGTCTGGATAACGGCTTCTTCCTCAATGTTGTAGGTCTCTTCCACGCAGACTTCCTGCCCGGAAACGTTGTGCACAAATGGGGAACTGTCCGGCTGAAAAGCCAGCAGCAGCATCAGAGAAAGCATCCATAAGCGCAAGGCCTGCATCGTCAAACTGTCCTTTATTATCACAACAAAAGTACGAATTCTTTGACGTATCTGCAAACCCGGCCGCATTCAATGGGGGAGCGATTGATTAAATGTGTATATTTGCGTAAAGTAAGTAGTACGCTATGAAGAAGTTGACCACAGTTTTCCTTTTTGTCCTGTTCTGTACTGGATATGTGCTGAATGGCCAGACCGTTGCGCCGGCCCCGGTCGTGATTCCCGACAGGCGGGTTTCGCTGACCGATTTCGGCGGAGTCTCAGACGGGGTGACGTCCAATACGGAGGCGTTCCGCAAGGCCATCGCGGCGCTCGATAAGCAGGGCGGGGGAACGCTGGTGGTGCCGGAGGGGATCTATCTGACCGGCCCAATCGTTATGAAAAACTGCATAGACCTGCATTTGGAACGGGGTGCTGTTATCTTGCTTTCGCCCGACAAGCGGGAGTTCCTGGAAAAAGGCAAGGTCCGCCCGGGCATTTCGGCCTCGAAACGCCACGACGTGCGCATTTCGGGCGAGGGAATCATCGACGGCAACGGCGCCTGGTGGCGGGCCGTGAAGCGCAGCAAGGTCAGTGATACGGAGTGGAAGGAGTTCCTCAAGATGGGCGGCACGGTGACCGATGACGGCACCTTGTGGTATCCCTTCGGCCTGAAAGCCTTTCCGGATATCGCCGATTCTTATCTGGAACAGGAGAAGATGCGGACGCATTTGATCCGTTTCACGGACTGCGAGCGGGTGTGCGTGACAGGCGTCACGATCCAGAATTCCCCGAAATTCCATCTGGTGCCCCAATTCTGCCGTGACGTGGTGATTGACAGCGTGACGGTCCGTTGCCCGTGGAACGCCCAGAACGGCGACGGCATCGACATCATGCAGAGCCAGCGGGTGGTCGTGCGCGGCTGCACCGTGGATGTGGGTGACGACGGCATTTGCCTGAAGGGCGGAGTGGGCGAAAAGAGTCTGGCTGACGGCCCTTGCAAGGACATTCTGATCGAAAACAATACGGTGTTCCACGCGCATGGCGGGTTTGTCATCGGTTCGGAGTTTTCCGCCGGGATGGAAAATATCATCGTGCGTCATAATACGTTCTGCGGTACTGACACGGGCTTGCGTTTCAAGAGCGCGCCAGAGCGTGGCGGGAAGACGAAAAATATCGTGATCCACGATATCCAGATGACGGATATCCGCGACGAGGCCATCGTCTTCCAGACCGACTACGCCGACCGCCCGGCCGGTTTTGACAGCAACCAGCCAGCGCAGACGCAGAACTTCCTGCCGGATTTCTCCGACATTCGGATCAGCCGCGTCATCTGCCGTGGCTGCACGACGGGCGTCCGGGCTTCGGGTACGCTGGCTACGGTCCACGACATCACTTTGGAAGACTGCACCCTCTTCTACAACGATAAAGCGCTTGTCATCGACGATCCGCAGATGATCCGGATGGACAACGTCCGCTTTCTCACATTCTGAATCTTTACAAGCATTGACCTATGAATAAGACTGTCCTCATTACCGGCGCCACCAGTGGAATCGGTGCCGCTTGCGCCCGCAAATTCGCGGGAGCCGGATATCGCGTGATCATCACGGCGCGTCGCGCCGAACAGCTGGCCGTGATGGCCGGCGACCTGCAGAAGGAATTCGGCGTCGAAGTGCTGACACTTTGTTTCGATGTACGCGACCTGGATGCCGTCAAACGGGCCTTGGATTCGATTCCGGCTGCCTGGCGTGACATCGACGTGCTGATCAACAATGCCGGACTGGCGCTCGGCCTGGAGCCGGAATATGCCGGCGATTTTACCGATTGGGAGACCATGATCGATACCAATGTCAAGGGTCTGCTCTATATGACGCGCCTCGTGGTTCCGGGTATGGTGGAGCGTTTGAAAGGCCATGTCATCAACATCGGTTCCGTGGCGGGTGACGCCGCCTATGCCGGCGGCGCCGTGTACTGCGCCACCAAGGCAGCCGTGAAAGTGCTCAGCGACGGCCTCCGCATCGACCTGGCCCATACGCCGGTCCGCGTGACGAACCTCAAGCCCGGTCTGGTGGAGACCAATTTCAGCAACGTCCGCTTCCACGGCGATACCGAACGGGCCTCCAACGTGTATAAGGGCATCCAGCCGCTGACCGGCGACGACATCGCCGACGTAGCGCTCTATGCCGCCCAGGCGCCCGCGCACGTGCAGATCGCGGAAGTGCTGATCCTGGCTACGCACCAGGCCAGCGGCAGTGTCGTGTACCGTCGCTGAGATCCCGGTCAAGCCGGGCATGACGCCTGATTATAACAGGAAAAACATCGCCACGCCGAGCATCGAGACGGCCACGCCCAGGAGTTCCTTGGGCGTGACTTTCTGTTTGTGGATCAGGGCGTAGGGGAGGATGATCAGCACGGGGGTAAGCGCCATCAGCGTGGACGCGATGCCGGCCCGAGCATATTGGACGGCCATCAGGGAGAGGGAGACGCCGATCACCGGGCCGAACAGCGTGGTCAGAACGGCATAGCGGACACCCTTCCCGTCTTTGCGTGTCACAGCGAGGAAATTGCGCCCCTGCCGCTGGATCAGCAGCAGGATGACGAATCCCAGACCGCCGACTACGGCGCGGATCATGGTGGCGGCAAAGGGCATCATCGTGCTCATCGACGCGACCGCGTCGGCGGGCAGCGCCGCTTCATAATGCTGCATGCCCACCTTGCTCAGTACCAAACCCACACCTTGTCCGGCTCCGGCCCCCAGGCCCAGGAGAATGCCCTTGATGGGCAGCGTAAAATGGACTTTCTGCCCCTGACCTTTGGCCAGGATGGAAATCGCGATGCCGCTGATGGTAACGACCATGGCCAGGATGGAACGCCAGGAGAGCGTTTCACCCAGCATCGCCCAGCCGGCGATGGCCGCCATGGGAGGGGCCAGCGTCATGAACAGTTGCCCGAAGCGGGCCCCGATGATCAGATAGGAGTTGAACAGGCAGTAGTCACCGAACAAGTAACCGACCAATGCCGAAAGCGCCAGCCAGAACCAGGTCGGCCAGTCCGCATATTTCGGATAAGGAGCTCCGATGGTGAACCAGAGAATCAGTGCTAAAAAGACCGAACCCAGGACCAGGCGGATAACATTGACCGTCAGCGAACCGAGCCTGTGGCTTGCCTCGTCGGCAAAAAGAGCCGTCGCGGTCCAGCTGACCGCGACGAGCAATGATATGATTTCTCCTAAATGTGCCATGGTTAACGGGCACAAAGGTAATCAAAAAAGGCCGGGATGTTACTTGGAGACTTCGATTTTTGATCCGCGACTGCAGTCACCTTTGATTTTGGCGCCCAAGTCCCTTACTTTGAGCGTGGAAGCGCCGGACAGGGTATAACGCAACTGTTCGGAGACCGAGAGTTGGCACCGCGAGGCGCCATTCAGTTCGACGATGGCCCAGGCAGCCTTGCCTGACGATTCGAATTTGCTCGCCCCGGAGAGCTCAAGGGTCAGCCGGCCTTCGTCGCCCTTCGTGGAAAGTTTGGAGGAACCGGACAGGCCTGCAACCACTTCTTTGTAATCCCCGTCAAGTTGCGCCGAAGAGGCACCGGATTCTTCGATGGAAAGTTGTTCTGCGTTCCCTTCATACCGCAGCTTCGCAGCGCCAGACAAGTCGAAGATCCCTTTGGGAAAGCTTGCTTCCAGCTCGGCTTTGGAGGCGCCGCTGAGCTGGAGGGTCAGGGAGCCCTGACCGGAAGCCGTCAGATCTTTCAGCTCTGTGGCGCCGCTGAGTTGGATGCGGAGGGATTCGCTGCCGAGCGCAAGTTTTCCCGTGGCGGAAAGCTTGGAGGCACCGCTCATCTGCAGCAGCGTGAGTTTCGGCACGGTCACATAAGCCTTGAGCCGGCCGTCATCCCCTTTCATTTTGTGCTGGATGTTGTCGGGAAGCTGTTCCAGTTCCAGGAGCACTTTCTCTCCGCGCTGCCTGACCATCAGGTAGGGTTCAATGAAATCCGGGACATCCACGCGGACTTCGTACCGGTCCGCAAAGGTAAGTTCTACGACAAAGGCGTGAGCGGTGGCCAGTTCGGTAAAGTCGTGGAAGTCGTATGTGTGGGTGTAGCGCGCTTTCGCGGATTCAGGCTCCGCAAAGGCGGTGGCCAGGGTGGCAATCAGTGCCACGAAAAGCAGGGTCAGTCTTTTCATCGGGATACTTTTTTTTGTCGGTTCATTTCTTCAGTGAATTGTGCGGCTTCGTCGAGAAGTCCGCCATAATACTCCTTGAGGACGGCGGTCTTTTCCTTCTCCGGCATTTCCTCGGGAAGCTGGTCGTACAACGGAACGGTTTCACCGGTCAGTTCGTCCAGGACGGCTTGCCAGTCGATCGTCTCGTTGCCGTCGCTGGCGTTGGCAGCCAGCAGGTGATAGAGTTCGCCGATTTGTTCCAGATAAGCTGTATAGACGGCTTCCGGCGTACGGGCACGCTGGATATGCGGGCGGCTGATGCCGACCCAGAGTACCAGTGCCAGGACTGCAGCGGCAGCCGTTGCCCAGAACATCGGAACACGCCGCCGGCGGCGTGCCAGCCGGGCTTCGAGTTTCGCTTCGAAGCGCTCCTCATGTCCTTCGGACAGTTCATACAAGTCAAATCGGTTCTCCATTTTCTTTCAATAGCGCTATGAGTTTCTGTTTGCCCCGCAGGAAATGGGATCGCAGGGTCGTTTCCTTCAGGCCGGTGTAACCGGCGATTTCCTGATAATCCAGTCCTTCGGCCAGTACGAGCGTTACCACAAGCCGATACGGATCGGGCAACTGTTGCATCGCGGTCAGGATCCGGGCGGCCGATGTTTCAGCCGGGATGTCCTGTTCTGGTTCGTCTGCCGTCTCGTGGGCGTACTCTTCCAGGAAGAGCGCCTCGCGCCTGCGTTTGCGGAGCCGGTCGACCGAGGCTCGGATGCAGGTGCGCGCCAGCCAGGCTGAGATTTGCTCCCGGGACATCGGCCGGATAGGAAGGGTGACGAACTTGAGGATCGTGTCCTGCATCACCTCTTCGGCATCCTCCGGGCTAAGGAGGATCCGGCAGCTCATGTTGAAGAGCCGGCGGCTGTGGGCCTGATAAAACGCTGTGATCTCTTTTCGGGTCATTCTGTCTATATAACGACGGTCCGGACGCATTGTTGCAGGATCGGCCATCAAATTTACGAATTTTATCGTATCTTTGCCGCCGAGTGGCAGGAAGGCCCTGCCGCAAGTGTGCTTGGTACCACTATAAAAACAAGTGAAAAATGTCTGAAAATCAAAATGTTGAACGGCGTTCGCCGTCGGTGGTCTACGTCTGGTTAGCCGTAACCTTCTGTGTTTGTCTCGTCACTTCGAACCTTTTTGTCCCGCGTCTCTGGCAAGTCGGAAAATGGCCGCTGCAGTTGTCTGGCGCCGTGGTTATCTTTCCGATATCCTATATTATCAATGACCTGCTGACCGAAGTCTATGGTTACCGCAAGGCCATGCGTGTTATCTGGATGGGCTTTATCCTGAGCGCCTTCGTCGCCTTGGCCGCCCAACTGGTGTGCTGGCTGCCGGCGCCCCTCTATCCGGAGAGTCAGGAAGTCGCCGACAGTTTCAACCATCTTTTCGGCCTGATTCCGCGCACTACGATTGCCTCGCTCCTGGCTTTCATCCTTGGTTCGCAGATGAACGCCTTTGTGATGTCGAAAATGAAAGTTGCCACGAAGGGCCGTGGCTTCGGCTGGCGTGCCATCCTTTCCACGGTGGTGGGCGAACTCTCCGACTCGGTGATCTTTTATCCACTGGCCTTCGCCGGCGTGATGCCCGCCAAAGCCATCCTTTCGATCATTCTCACCCAGGTGACGGTCAAGACCCTCTATGAGATCGTGATCCTGCCCGTGACTACCGCAATCGTCCGACGCCTGAAAAAGGCCGAGGGGATCGATACCTATGACTATGATATCTCGTATAACCCTTTTGTCTTGAATGACGATGGAAACCGATAGAAAGAAAGAAGGGCTCCAGGCCCTTGGCAAGGAAACCACCTATGTCTTCGACTATGCGCCGCAACTGCTGGAGTCGTTTACCAACCAGCATCCCGACAACGACTACTGGGTACGTTTCAACTGCCCCGAATTCACCACGCTTTGCCCGATTACCGGGCAGCCGGACTTTGCCGAGATCCGCATTGCTTATATCCCGGATGTACGGATGGTGGAGAGCAAGTCGCTGAAACTCTATCTGGGGAGTTTCCGGAACCATGGCGGGTTTCATGAGGATACCGTGAACACCATCATGAAAGACCTCATCGCCCTGATGGACCCCAAGTACATCGAAGTAACCGGATTCTTTACGCCACGCGGCGGTATCTCCATTTTCCCCTATGCCAATTACGGCCGGCCGGGTACCCGGTACGAGGCACTTGCCGCCCAGCGGTTCGCCACTCACGAATAAATCAACTCCGTATGAAGAAAAACGTTTGGCGCACTTTAGCGCTCCTCTTCCTTTCGGCCCTTTGTGTAACGGGCTGCGATTGGTTCACTGCCGTGGACGACGGAAAGATCCCGCAAGGAGTCATCTTTTATACAGGCTGTCCGGTCGCTTTTTATTTCATCGATGAAGACGGGAACGACCTGGTGGATGCCCGGCAGGAAAGCAGCTATCCGTTGGTATTCCGTTTCATCGCCGACGAAGATGACCGCGTACAGGCCCTGATGCCAGTGCAGACGATCTCGCAGACAGAACATGGGGTGACCACCGATTTCTATGTTTACAATGCCGGCAGCAACTGGCTCTGGGAGGACGCCGAAGAAAATCTTCATGCGTTCCAGTCGTATATGTGGGGCAAAACCCAGAATACGGAAAGCACGATGCTCATCTATGCCAACAAGAACGCTGCGCCAGATTCCCTGCAAGTCCAGTACAAGTACCGGACTTCAAAGGACGATCCCAGCCTGGAAGGATCTTGGGGCGTTGACATCACCTCGTTGCGCTATCAAGGCGTCGAGGTGTTCATCGGCAATGAAAAAAGGAAGGTTTTTATTGAAAAACCTTCCCTTGGGGGTAAAACTGTCGTTCACGTAGGGTCTATTTGACCTCCACGACAGCGTTCATGCCGACCGTGATGGCCTGCTCATTCATCGGAATGAGGTTGTGGCGGCGCGGCGGGAGCGATTTCTTGAGTCCCTTGATCACGTTGTCCATCGTGACGACCGGTTTCATCTTCAGATAGGCGCCCAGCACGACCATGTTGTAGGCCTTGGCATTGCCCAGTTTCGCGGCCTCTTCCACGGCGTCGATGCGGCAGATCTTGATGTCTTTCCGTTCCGGGTGACGGGTGATGCCGTTGGTATCGTAGATGAGCAGTCCGCCCGGTTTCACCTGGTTCTCGAACTTGTCCATCGACTGCTGGTTGAGGATGATGGCCGTGTCGAAACGGCTCAGGATCGGAGAACTGATCTTGTTGTCGCTCAGCACGACGCTGACGTTGCATGTGCCGCCGCGCATCTCCGGTCCGTAGGAAGGGAGCCAGGAGACTTCCTGGTCCTGCATGATGCCGCCGTAGGCGAGGATCTTGCCCATCGAGAGGACACCTTGTCCTCCGAAGCCTGCTATGATGATTTCTTCTTTCATGGTGTTCGCTGTTTTTTATCTGTCTTTCATGTCACCGAGCGGGTAGAACGGGAACATGTTCTCTTCCATCCACTTGTTGGCTTCCACCGGCGGAATCTTCCAGCCGGAGTTGCAGGTGCTGACCACTTCCACGAAGGAGGTGCCTTTCTTCATCATGGAGTTTTCGAACGCTTTGCGGATCGCAGCCTTGGTCTTGCGGACGGCAGCCGGCGTCTGGACACTCTGGCGCGTGACGTAGCAGGTACCTTCGAGTTGGGCGAGGAGTTCCGTAATCTTGAGCGGATAGCCGTTGAGTTCCGCCTTGCGGCCGTAAGGCGTAGTTGCCGTCACCTGGCCAAGCAGGGTGGTCGGGGCCATCTGGCCGCCGGTCATACCGTAGATCGCGTTGTTGATGAAGATGATGACAATGTTCTCGCCACGGTTGCAGGCGTGCATTGTCTCGGCAGTGCCGATTGAGGCGAGGTCGCCGTCACCCTGGTAGGTGAATACGTATTTGTCGGGGTTGAGGCGCTTGATGGCCGTAGCCAGGGCAGGTGCACGGCCATGGGCGGCTTCCTGCCAGTCGATATCGATATAGTTGTAGGCGAACACGGAGCAACCTACAGGGCTCACGCCGATCGTCTTGTCCTGAATGTCCATTTCCTCGATGACCTGGGCCACCAGTTTGTGGACCACGCCGTGGGAGCAACCAGGACAATAGTGCATGATGTTGTCGGTCAGAACCGACGATTTGCCGTAAACTTTGTTTTCGGGCTTGATGATGTCATTGATGTCCATAGTCCTGATTA
>JAEEOM010000046.1 GCA_016284265.1 Bacteroidales bacterium
GTCAGGTGCACTTCGCCGTTGGCGTCGGAATCTGCCAGCTTCGGCAGCCGGAACTTCTTGAGCAGTTTGTAATCTCCGTTGCGTCCGCCGTAGGTGTAGATGAATCCGTTTTCAGCGTCGAGACACCGTTGACGAAAAGCAAGGCTGTCGCCAGAATGGCCAGAAGTTTTTTCATAGGTTTTATGATTATATTACAGAGGTACCGCTATTATGTTTGATTCGCAAACGGGTCACCGGCAAAACTATCGCTGCAATGTACGCATCTGTCTATCAGGCATTTATGTAAAATGATCCCCTTGAAAAACGGAGGGATCACTTTGTGTAATCGGTTGATTATAAACTGTTTCCGTTGCAGCGGAATGATCAGGGCAGCCGGAAATCACCGCTGGCGGTGCGGCGCAGGGCGGTGAGGTAGCCGCCGGAGCCGAGGGCGAGGCCCAGGTCGCGGGCCAAGGAGCGGATGTAGGTGCCGCGGGAGCAGCGGATGCGCAGGGTAGTGGCGGGGCGGGTGCCGTCGCTGGTCTGCGAGGTGTGGTAGTTGTGGACGTGGCGGACGACTTCGTCGATGACATAACCGTCGCTGGTCATCTCGTTGTGCAGCGTGAAGCTTTCAAGTGTGAGGTCGTAGATTTCGATGCGGTTGGTCCGGAGTTCCAGTGGTTCGCCGCTGCGGGCGTACTCGTAGGCGCGGAGGCCGTTCACGATCTTGGCGGAGAAGAGAGGCGGAACCTGATCCTGCGGACCGATGAAGGCCGGGAGCGCGGCGCGAACGGTTTCTTCGGTGATGTGTTCGTAGGGGAACAGTTGGTCGATGGGCTGTTCCAGGTCGAACGATGAGGTGGTGGCACCGAATTCGACGGTCGCCAGGTATTCTTTTTCAGAGGCCTGCAGCACCTCCGCAAGTTTGGTGGCCTTGCCGATGCACACCAGTAGCAAGCCCGTGGCGAGCGGGTCCAGGGTGCCGGCATGGCCGACCTTCAACTTGCGGAGGCCAAAGTGTTTCTGCAGGGTAAATTTGCATTTGCGTACGAGATCGGCGGAGGTCCAGCGGTAGGGTTTGTCCAAAGGGAGGACAATCCCGTCGGGATAATCCGCCAGGTCGTGCGAGAGATGCGCCTCGAAGAAAGCGGGCATGCCTTCTCCGACGGGGCATTCGTCAAGCACAAGGTATCTTGTCGATGCGGCGCTGGTGTCTTCCACCTTCAAACGGAGTTTCGAGCCAGGTTTTGACGATGAGACGGGCCATCGTCAGGGTGATGAACCGGGCGGGCATCACCAGGACGTTGGCGTTGTTGTGCTGCGAGATCAGGGCGCCGATGTCGCGGTTCCAGGCCAGGCCGGCGCGGATGCCCGGGTGATGGTTCAGGGTCATGGCCATGCCGTTGCCGGTGCCGCAAAGGGCAATGCCTTTGTCCACCTCGCCGCTTTCGATGCCGCGTGCCAGGTCGTGGGCGAAGTCGGGATAATCGACGCTCGCTGTTCCGTGGGTTCCATAGTCCACGACGGAAATCCCTTTCCGTCGCAGATATGCGATCAACTGCTGTTTGTATTCGTAGCCAGCGTGATCTGAAGCTAATCCGATTTTCATAGTCAGTATAGATTCCCGGTCAAGCCGGGAATGACGTTTTTATCAAAGAATGATGCATAGGATTGCGCCTTTGGCGCGGGTGGGTGATTGCTCCGGAACCCATGCCACCCTCGGCACTGTAAGAGGGAGGGGCCCACGCCTGGCGTGGGAGGGGTCGAGCGGAGCGAGACGGTTCCGGAGCAATCACCCAGAGCGCCCAAGCAATCCGGTCGTTTTATTTCAAAGAAGCAATTCCTTTATCAATTCTCCGTAAGACCTCATCCTTGCCCATCAAAGCCATCATTTCGGCGACGCCAGGGCCGACGCTCTTGCCGACGAGGAAGAGGCGGAGGGTGTTCATCACCTTGCCCATCGGCCAGCCGTTCTCCCGGATGAGCCCTTCGATCGATTCGCCGACGTGCTCCTTCGTGAAGGGTTCAAGCGAAGCGATGAAATCGCGCACCTGCGGAATCAGCGCCGGGATATCGTCTTTCCAGAACTTGGCCACGGCCGCCGGATCGTATTCCGCGGGGGCCTCGAAGAAGAAGGCCGTCGCGTCGTGGAACTCGGTGGGGAAGTGGACGCGTTCGCGCATCAGGTCGAGCACGCCGCCGATATATTCGTCGGAGAAGGCCGCGACCCGCCCGCCTTCGGCGGCCCGGAATTCGGCTACCAGCTTTTCGGTAGGCCGCATCCGGAGATATTCCTGGTTGAACCACTTCGCCTTGTCGGGATTGAAGCGGGCGCCCGATTTGATGACGCGTTCCAGCGTGAAGACTTTCACAAGCTCTTCCAGCGAAAAAATCTCCTGCTCCGTGCCGGGATTCCAGCCCAGGAAGGCCAGCATATTGACGAAGGCCTCGGGATAGTAGCCGTCTTCGCGGTAGCCGCGCGAGACCTCTCCCTCGGCATTGACCCACCGAAGCGGGAATACCGGGAACCCGAGCCGGTCGCCGTCGCGCTTGCTGAGCTTGCCTTTTCCGTCGGGTTTGAGCAGCAGCGACAAGTGCGCAAACTGGGGTTGCGAATCCTGCCAGCCGAAAGCCTCGTAGAGCAGATAGTGCAGCGGCAGGGAAGGCAGCCACTCCTCGCCGCGGATCACTTCTGTAATTTCCATCAGGTGGTCGTCCACGATGTTGGCCAGATGGTAGGTCGGCAGTTCGTCGGCCCGTTTCCAGAGGACCTTGTCGTCGAGCGTGTCGCTGCTCACGGAGATGTGGCCGCGAATCAGGTCGTCCATTTCCACGATGCGTCCTGCGGGAATCTTGAACCGGATGGTCCAGCCGGTCTCTTCCGCCACACGCCGGGCGACTTCGTCGGCCGGCAGGGTCAGCGAGTTGCAGAGCGAACCCCGCGTTTCCCAATTATAGGTGAACGTCTTCTTCTGGGCCTCGGCTGCCGTGCGGAGCGCGGCCAGTTCCTCGGCCGTGTCGAACGCGTAATAGGCGTAGCCTTTCGCCACGAGTTCTTCCGCATATTTGCGGTAGATGCCGCGCCGCTGCGACTGGCGGTAGGGCGCATGGGGATGTTTCGCGGAAGCTACTTCCACCACGTTTCCAGCCTCGTCCACGCCCTCGTCGGGGTAGATGCCGCACCAGCGGAGCGCCTCGATGATGTAGGCCTCGGCGCCGGGTACGAAACGCTGGGAGTCGGTATCTTCGATGCGGAGAATGAAATCACCGCCCGCCTGTTTGGCATACAGGTAGTTGTAGAGTGCGGTCCGGACGCCGCCCATGTGGAGCGGACCGGTCGGACTGGGTGCAAAACGGACTCTGCGTCTTTTCTCCATCGGCTTATTCAGTTTCTTTGGTCTCTTTGGTATTGAGCATGCGTTCGCGCCGCGTGTAAGCCGGCTCGTCCTCGAGTGCCTTGATCAGCCGGACGTCGTCGACGATCAAGGCCGGAATGCCAGTGACCCGCTGTTTGTTGAGCAACTTGCCGTTGTCGGGTGCAATCGGGCGGCCCTTCTTGCGGTTCTTGAACAGATCCTGGCTGTATTTCACGTCGATGCGGTTGCCGCGGTTGATTTCGCTTTCGTCGATCACCGGCAGCTGCCACATCTCGAAGCCTGTGGCGATGATGGTGACGCTGATCTTGTCGCCCATGTTTTCATCGAAGACGATGCCTCGTTTGAAGTTGATGGTCGCTCCGGTGTATTGCGTGGTGAAGTCCATGATCTGCGAGAGTTCCTCCATCGAGATGCCGTGTTCGTCGTCGGAACTGCCCGTGATATTGATCAGGGCGTTCTTCACGCTGCGGAGGTTGAGGTCGTTCAACAGCGGAGAGTTGAGGGCCTGTTCCACTGCCTTGGTGGCACGGTCTTCACCTTCGGCCTCACCGATGCCCATGATGGCCACACCGCTGTTCTGCATCACCTTCTTCACGTCGGCGAAGTCCACGTTGATGTAGCCGCTGCTTGTGATGATTTCGGCAATGCTCTTGACAGCCGTGGCCAGCACTTCGTCGGCTTTCGAGAAGGCTTTCTTCATGCCCATCTTGCCATACAGCTGATAGAGCTTCTGGTTGTCGATCACCAGGATGCTGTCCACGTGCTTGCTCAGCTCCTTGATGCCTTCGACAGCCCGGTAAAGCGCTTCCTTTCCTTCGTCCCGGAAGGGAACGGTAACGACGCCCACCGTCAGTTTGCCCATCTCCTTGGCCGTCTTGGCCACGAGCGGCGCTGCGCCGGTTCCCGTGCCGCCGCCCATGCCGCAGGTTACGAAGACCATCTGCGTGTCGCCGGCGAATACCTTGTTGATCTCTTCGGTCGACTCTTCCGCGGCCTTGCGGCCGACCAGGTAGTCGGTACCGGCGCCCAGGCCCTTGGTCAGGACCGGACCGATCTGGAGTTTCGTGGGGACCGGACTCGACTGGAGAGCCTGCATATCCGTGTTGCAGACCACGAAATCGACGTCTTTCAGTCCGAGGGAATACATGTAGGAGACTGCATTGTTGCCACCGCCGCCCACACCGACGACCGTGATGATGTTGCCCCGTTTCTCCCAGCTGGTAGGTATTAAATCTGCGTCCATAGCTTAAGCGTTGTCGTTATCGGAAAATAGCATGTCAAAAAAGGTCGGCTGCTTCTTCTTCTCAGCCTTCTCGCGTGCCTTGCGCTCTTTCTCTTCCTGTTTGCGCCGGGCCTCTTCCTGCTTGCGCAGTTCTTTGGCCCTGCGTTCTTCTTCTCTGCGGCGCTCCCGCTCTTCGCGGGCGGATGCCCGTTCGTCGATGACGGGTTCCTCCTCTTCCTCGAAGAGGGAATTCTCTTCGACCTTGGCGGCCGCCGGCATCGTGTCCTTCTTGTATTCCACCGCATGGGAGAGCATCGGCTCGATCGTTTCGAGCACGAGGCCCACGGCCGTGGAGGCATAGACGTCGAACGCATCTTCCACACTGCCGGATTCGATGGAGCCCTGCGGCGCGGCCAGCCGGATCTTCTGCCCGAGCAGGGCGGCCGCCAGCTGGATGATGTTCTCGAGATGGCAGCTACCGCCCGTGATGACCACGCCCGAGGTAAGCTTCTGGGCGTAGCCCGATTTCTCGATGACATAGCGGACTGCGTCAAAGATCTCGCTCATGCGGGCTTCGATCACCCGGGCCAACAGGCTGATTTCGACTTCTCCGTCGTCGTTGTCGTTCTCGTTCTTGAGCACAAGTTTCTTGTTTTCAACGGCAAACTCTTCGCAGCAGCGTCCATGCTGGACCTTGAGCGTTTCGGCCCATTGGTTCGTGATGCCCGTCACATTCTTGATGTCGTTGGTTACCGATTCACCGCCGAAGGGGATGATGGCTACGTCGCGGACGATGTTGTCCTTGATGACGGCCACTTCGGTCGAACTCTTACCGATGTCCACCAGCGCTACACCGTTCTCCATCTCCGGCCGGCTGAGTACGGCGCGGGCAGAAGCGATGGGCGCGAGGATGGCCTTGTTCAGCTTGAGGCCGCACGCTTCGAGGAGATTGGTACGGCGGTCGAGAATCGCACGCTTTCCGTAGAAGAGACGGAACGTGGCTTCGATCGTGCCGCCCACCATACCGATCAGTTCGTCGTGGTTGATGCCGAAGCGTTCTTCCGTGCTGTACTTCTGCGGAACGGCCTCGAAGACGACGTCTCCGCCGTCGATGTTCGCGTTGTAGCGGGTGCGGGTAATCTGCCGGACCTCTTCTTCCGTGATGTAGGCGTTCGGGTCGGTGCGGTTGATCTGGCAGGGGAGTTCCCTGCTGTGGAGAATCCTGCCGGAAAGGCCGACCGTGACCTCACCGATCTCCTCCTGGAGTTCGGTTTCGGCCATGGTAACCAGCGAACGGACGATTTCTTTGACTTTGAAATCGTTGACGATCTCGCCACATTCAATACCGGCTGAGGGCAGGTCATGGTAGCTGACGATTTTGATGCCGCCCGGCGTCTTTTCGCCGACCGCCAGCGCTACCTTGGAGCTTCCGAAATCCAGTGCTGCTGCATATCTGCTCATGGCTGCTTGCAAATAATCTGATGGTTATACTTGAGATTGATTGTCTTGTAGGGTTTGTTTCCGTCCACCTGCGGAGCGATGTTGCGCCACCAGGCTTCCAGTTTCCGGAACTTCTCCACGCAGTTCCCGCTGTCGCCGAAGATAATGGCGGGGCCGGCTGTCCGTGTGTAGAGCACCAGGTCGCCTTCCGGTTCGACGTCGATCTGGGCGATCTCCTGTTTCAGGACGGGTTTGCTGTCGATATAGCGGGCCAGTTCCACCATGCCGAGGACCCATTCGCGGTTTTCTTCCGGTGTTTCTCCCCGCCAGGTGCTGTCCACGTGGACGGGAATCCGGCCGGTAACGATGGGAACATCGACAGCGTTGGTCACGGGGAAGAGATAGCCTTCGGGGTCGGCATACCAGCGGTGGTGCCCGTTTTCGAATCGGATGACCGGCTTTCGCTGGGTAAGACGCACGGCCACCGTTTGCTCGTCGGCTGCATAGACCTCGGCGCTCATCACTTCACCGCGGGCGCGGAGCGCCTTTTCAATCGAGTCGAGATTGACCAGGCTTGTCTGTCGGCCGAGGGTCCGTTTTGCCACATACTCCTGTACCTCTGCCTTGTCCACAATGGCGCTCTCCAGTGAGTCGAGCAGGATGATATCGACCTGCCGGCAGCGGGCCTGGGCATGACCTTCCGCCGACAAGATGCCGACGAAATGGAACCAGCACCCCAGCAAGCCGCCTGCCAGGATAAGGATCAGCGTGGTCAACAGGATTTTCCGGATCATGCGAGGCTTTTGAGGTATTGTTCGATGGGTTCAATGAAACGGTCGACGTCGCCGGCGCCGAAGGTTACCAGGCAGTCCAGGTTGCGGCTGCGCAGGTGGTCCATCAACTGTTCTTTCGGAATCAGGACTTTGTCGGGGATCGTCACGCCGTCGAAGATCAACTGCGAGGACACGCCCTCGATGGGTTCTTCCCGTGCCGGGTAGATGGGCAGCAGGATGAGGGCGTCCAACCCGCTGAGCGCCGCCGCAAAATCGTCGGCGAAGTCGCGGGTCCGGGTATAGAGATGTGGCTGGAAAATGCCACAGATCTTCCGGCCGGGGAAGATGTTGCGGATCGAACTGATGGCCGCCCGGATTTCGTTGGGGTGGTGGGCATAGTCATCGACGTAGGCGATGCGCGGCGTGTCGAGATGGATGTCGAAGCGGCGCTTGACTCCCTGGAACGAGGCCAGCGCCTCCCGGATTTTCATCGGAGCTGTTCCGTGCAGCAGGGCTACGGCGGAAGCGGCTACGGCGTTCTCGACATTGACCCAACCCGGGATGCCGACCGTGCAATGCTCGATGCGTCCGCCCGGGTGATTCAGGGTGAAGTCGAAGCGTCCGCGTTCAAGCGGCACGATATCCGAAGCATAGAAGTCGCACGGGGTATCGTAGGCGTAGCGCAGGACTTTGGCCGTCGTGTTTTCGAGCGGCACTTCGACGCCTTGTTTCACGACCACGGTGCCGTCGGCGTCCACCTGCGCGGTGAATTTACCGAAAGCCTCGACAACATGGGCGTGGTCGGAATAGATGTCGAGGTGGTCGGCATCGGTGGCGGTCACCACGGCAATGTGCGGATACAGGGTCAGGAAAGAGCGGTCGAACTCATCGGCTTCGGCTACGACCAACTGCCGCTCGCTCAGCAGCAGGTTGGAGTTGTAGTTCTTGGAAATACCTCCCAGGAAGGCATTGCATCCCTCGCCGGAGTGAGTCAGGATGTGGGCCAGCAGCGTGCTGGTGGTGGTTTTTCCATGGGTGCCTGAGATGGCGAGACATTCTTGCCCGCGGGTAATTTCCCCCAGGGCTTGCGAGCGCTTGCACAGGGTATAGCCATGTGAACGGACATACTGCATCTCGCCCAGATCTTCCGGAATGGCGGGTGTATAGATGACGAAGGTGTGTGCGATGTCCGACGGGATGGCGGACGGATCGTCCTCGTAGTGGACGCCGATGCCCTCCTGCTCAAGGGCATGGGTCAGCGACGACGGCGTGCGGTCGTAACCCGACACGGCAAATCCCCGGTGCTTGAAATACCGGGCGATGGCGCTCATGCCGATGCCTCCGATTCCGATGAAATAATAATTCGTATACATTATTGTCTTTTTAAATGATTTGTCACAAATCATTTAAGAAAATTATTGTTTTATCAGTTTTAATACTTCTTTCGCAATCACTTCGGAGGCATCCTTGCGGCCCAGTTTGAGGATGTTCTTTTCCAGGTCGGCCAGGCGGGCGTCGTCGGCCAGCAGGCCTTCCGCGGTGTCAAGCAGTTTCACATCGGCCTCCGCATCCCGGACCATCAGGGCCGCATTCTTCTCCACAAGCGCCATCGCGTTGTGCGTCTGGTGATCTTCCGCCACATTGGGCGAAGGTACGAAAATCGTGGCTTT
>JAEEOM010000047.1 GCA_016284265.1 Bacteroidales bacterium
GACCTCAAGCCAAACTAGCAATGACCCCTTTTCGGAACATGAGTTTCAGCTAGTTTCAGTTGAAATCAGTTAAAGTTGAACTTTAGACAGAAAGACGTAACTAATTGATTTACTTGCCGATGCAGAAATTCCGAAAGATATTCCCCAAGATCTCATCGGTAGATACTTCGCCGACGATGGTTCCGAGGTGGTAGAGGCTTTCGCGGAGGTCTTGGGCGAGGAGGTCGGTGGGGATGCCCTGAGCGGGGTCGGCATCGGCAATGCCGAGGCCGTCGCGGACGCGGCGGAGGGCGTTGGCGGCGTTTTGCAGGGCTTCCAAATGGCGGGTGTTTGTAACAAGTGTGGTCTCGGATGCGGTATCGAGATTGCGCCAGGTGGTTGTCAGAGTCTGGCGAAGGTCTTCCAAGCCGACGCCGGCCTTGGCTGAGATGGCGTACAGTTGTCGTCCGGGGTTGGAAAGGAGCGGGGAGAGGGCGCGGCGGGCTTCTGCGTTCACATCGACAGGGACGACGTCTGCTTTATTGAGCAGGAAGATGAGTTGTTGGTCTTCGGTCACCCGCGACGCGATGTTCTGGGCGCTGGCCAGCAGTTCACCGGGAGGAGCGGTCAGGTCGAGCATCGCAAGGACGAGTTGTGCGGTGGCGAGTTTGTCATAGGCCCGTTCAATGCCGATACGTTCAATGGTGTCATCGCTGTCACGTAATCCGGCTGTGTCGATGAAGCGGAAGAGGACGCCGTCCAGGTTGAGTGTCTCTTCCACGGTGTCGCGCGTGGTGCCGGGAATGTCGGAGACTATGGCTCTGCTTTCTCCAAGGAGGGCATTGAGTAAGGTGCTTTTTCCGGCATTCGTGTTTCCTACAATTGCCACTGGAACACCATTTTTAATGGCATTACCTAAATGAAAACTTTCGATAAGTTTTTCACAGTGGGTGAGCACGTTTCCGACCAGTTCCCGCAGTTGTGTACGGTCGGCAAATTCCACTTCTTCCTCGCTGAAATCAAGTTCCAGTTCCATCAGGGAGGCCAGATGCAGCAGTTCTGCACGCATGCCTGCGAGTTCACTGCTGAATCCGCCTTTGAGTTGTTTCATCGCGATGCGATGCGCTGCGGCGGTCTGGGCGGCAATTACATCGGCCACGGCTTCTGCCTGGGAAAGGTCCATCTTACCATGGAGGAAGGCCCGTTGTGTAAACTCGCCTGGCGCGGCCATTTTTGCGCCTCCTGCAAGGAGTAGTGAAAGGATCCGGGAGACAATATATTCGGATCCGTGGCACGCGATTTCTACGGCATTTTCACCTGTATAGGAATACGGGGCGCGAAACACAGACACAACGACTTCGTCGAGCAGTGTTCCGTCTGCTTCATGGATCTCACCATAGTGGATGGAATAGCCCGGTGCATCGGCCAGGGAGGTGCGGCCTGAGAAAATCCCGTCCACACAGCGGAGAGCATGCAGCCCGCTGACGCGGATGACTGCGATGGCGCCGCCGCGTGCCGTGGCGGGAGCGCAAATGGTATTGTCGAAGAGATTCTGCATTTATTGGACTGCAAAAATAGCATTTTTTCGGTACTGCAGCGGAGAAACGCCGGTTTTGGCGGTAAACAGACGCGTAAAATGGTTGGGGTGGGAGAATCCCAGCTCTTCTGCGATTTCTCCGATTGGCATGGTCGTGGTCGTCAGCAGTTTTTCGGCTGCCCGGATCAGTTTGCCCTGGATGAACTCCTGGGCCGAAACGTGCAGTTCCCGTTTGACCAGCGACCCGAAATAGTTGGGCGTGAGATGGAACTGGTCAGCCGCCCAACTGACGCTGGGCGGTCCTTGCTGTGCGGCGCTTCCGCTGGACAGATAGCTGTCAATCATGGTATCGAGTGCGCGTCCCAGATTGCGTCCCGGGCTTGTACGGATAGCGTAACGCCGCTCAAAAAAGCGTTTGCAATAGCTCAGGAGCCGGCCGATGCAGAGCCGGATCATGTGATTGGTCAAATAGTCGGGGTCATGCAATAGCTCGGCGAAAGCGTTTTCGTAGCAACCGGTCAGGATGCCCCGCTCACGGTCATCGAGCGTCAGCGCAGTCTCGAAATCGTGCTGGAAGAACTCAAACATATAGAAATCACGGCCCAGTCCCGATTTTACAAGCAGTTCCGGTCGAAATGCCAGGATCCAGCCACGGCGTTTTGCCGAATAATCCACTTTCAATGACACAGTTTGGCCGGGCGTCAGTGTAAAGATGCTTCCGGCGTTGTAGGGAAGCGGTTCCCTGTTTTTGCGGAGCTCGCCAAAAACAGAATCCATGAAGATGACACAATACATTTCAAAGTCCTGCTCTTCAAACAGGGCCGTATCGGCTCGGGCCAAATCACCAGCCGAAACGAGCGGATGGAGGTTGGGCTGGTGAAAGAATTGATTGAATGTCGTGATATCCATGTGGCAAAGATACGTAATTTTGGTAGATAATTCGGGTATAATTCGAAATAAAGAGTAAAAATGGTATAAAATCAGGTAATATTGATAGCAATTCGCAAAGCGCGACCTGTTATTTTTGCATCAAACTTCAAAAACAATCTACAATGCCTGTCCAATTTTACATCCCAGAAAACCAGGTTCCCCTGGAAATGCACAAGGTACGCGTGGTCCAGAAACTCAATCTGCTTCCGGTTGGAGAACGTCTCCGGGCCATTCAGGAAGCGGGAAACAATACATTCCTTCTCCAGAACCGCGACATCTACATGGACATGATCACCGATTCGGGCGTCAATGCGATGTCCGACTTGCAGGTGGCCTCCATGAGTATCGCTGATGACAGCTACGCCGGCAGCGAGACCTGGAACCGGTTGAAGGCCGCCGTCAAGGAGGTGTTCGGTGTGGACAACGTTTTGCCGGCACATCAGGGCCGTGCGGCTGAAAACATCCTGGCGGAAGCCTTTGTGAAGCCCGGCATGTTCACGCTGATGAATTTCCATTTCACGACGACCAAAGCCCACATCACCCGGTTGGGTGGGGAAGTGATTGAACTGGTCGACAAGAAAGGATTGATCCCGCAGAGTGACGATCCTTTCAAAGGAAACTTTGACTTGAAGAAGCTACGTGCGACGATCAAGGAAAAGACGCCCGACAAGATTGCTTTCGTGCGTGTCGAATCCGGCACCAACTTGATAGGCGGCCAGCCGGTCAGCCTGGAGAACATGCTGGCGGTCTGTGATATCTGTCATGAGTTCGGTATTCCCAGCGTGCTGGACGCCTCGCTGCTGCAGGACAACGTCTATTTCATGAAAGTTCGGGAGCCGCGCTGCAAATACATGGATACCAAGTCAATCTATCAGTTGCTGGCCAGCCGGTTCGACATCATCTACTTCTCGGCCCGCAAACTGGGATTCAGCCGCGGCGGTTTCATCCTTTCGACGGACCGCAAGTGGTGCGACCAGATGATGGAGTTCGTGCCGCTCTACGAGGGCTTCCTGACCTACGGCGGCATGGAGGTCCGTTCCATCGAGGCGGCGGCCCAGGGGCTGCTAGAATCGCTCGACATGGACTACATCAGCCAAGGGCCGGAATTCATTGAATACCTGGTCAAGGAACTCGATGACTACGGTGTCCCGGTGATCAAGCCGGCAGGCGGTCTGGGGTGCCATCTGAACTGCTCGGAGATTGTTCCGGATATTCCGCACGACCAGTATCCTGCCGCAGCCGTAGGAGCAGCTGTTTTCATCGCAGGTGGTATCCGGGGCATGGAACGGGGAACGATGTCCGAGCAACGTGAGCCTGACGGTACGGAACGTTTTGCCGAATTGGAACTGTTGCGTCTGGCCGTTCCGCGCCGAGTGTTCACGCTCAGCCAGATCAAGTATTGCGCCGACCGGGTGAAATGGGTCTGGGACAATCGCAAACTGATCGGCGGCCTCCAGTGGACGATGGAGCCGAAAGTGCTTCGGTTCTTCTTCGGCCGCATGAAAGAGATTGGGTATTGGCAGGAAGAACTGGTCGCAAAATTCCGGCAAGACTTCGGAGATTCCTTGTAAAACAGGCGCAGATTGACTACATTTGTAGGACAAATCTGCGTCTATGATTTCTTTTATCCTTGCCTTGGTGGCTCTGGTTGCCGGCTATCTTTTCTACGGGCGTTTCGTGGAACGGGTCTTCGGCGCCGATGACCGGCCGACCCCGGCCGTTTCCAAAGCCGACGGTGTCGATTACATCGTCCTTCCCTCGTGGAAGATTTTCATGATCCAGTTCCTGAATATTGCCGGAACAGGGCCGATCTTCGGCGCCATCATGGGCGCGAAGTTCGGCCCGGCTTCGTACTTATGGATCGTGTTCGGCTGCATTTTCGCCGGTGCCGTGCATGACTACTTGTCGGGCATGCTGTCGGTCCGACATGGCGGAGCCAACCTGCCGGAACTGATCGGCACCTATCTGGGCAAGACGACCAAGACCGTGATGCTCATCTTTTCAATTTTCCTGCTGATGATGGTGGGCGCCGTGTTCGTGTTCAGCCCGGCCAAGATATTGGGAGGAATCTGGGAACCCGCCTTTGTCGTAAACCATATCGGCCAGTATAGCTTCTGGATCATCATCGTATTCATCTATTACATCATCGCAACGCTGCTGCCGGTCGACAAGATCATCGGCCGCATCTATCCGATTTTCGCCTTTGCCTTGATTTTCATGGCCATCGCACTGATGATCGTCCTCTTTGCCAAATTCCCTGATATTCCCGAGGTGTGGGAGGGCTTGAAGAACACGCCGGGCGGAGCGCTGACGACAAACCCGATTTTCCCGTGTCTGTTCATCTCCATCGCCTGCGGCGCCATCAGTGGCTTCCATGCTACACAAAGCCCGCTGATGGCCCGTTGCATCAAACATGAGAAAATGGGACGTCCAATTTTCTATGGCGCCATGATTACGGAAGGCGCCGTTGCACTTATCTGGGCAACGGTCGCAAGCTATTTCTTCTACGGAAAACCTGAACCGGCATTCCAGTTGATTCCGGGTGGTGCCGAAGCCATCGGCGATGCTCCTTCGATTGTCAACCTCGTCTGCCGGGAATGGCTCGGTGTATTCGGTGGCATCCTCGCCCTGCTGGGTGTCGTGGCGGCGCCGATTACCAGCGGCGATACGGCCCTGCGAAGTGCGCGTCTCATCATTGCCGATTTCCTGAAGCTCGAGCAGAAATCTGTGCGCAAGCGCCTCTATATCTGCATTCCGCTCTTCGCCCTCGTCTTCGCCCTGCTGATGTGGCAGATGAACGACAAGGCCGGCTTTGAAAAACTTTGGGGCTGGTTCGGCTGGTCGAATCAAGCGCTTTCTGTCTTTACGCTCTGGGCACTGACGGTCTATTTGGCGCAACAAAAGAAGTTGTTCTGGATCACGCTGGTGCCGGCTCTCTTCATGACATGGGTCTGCACGACTTTCCTGATGATCTCACCCAATGCCTTCGCCTTGAACCTGTACGTATCCTACGCCATCGGTTTCGCGGCCGTGATCGTCGCCATCATCTGGTTCTCCGTCTGGCATCGTAAACTTAATCGTTCCTGACCAAAGAAACGACATTCTCGACGTGGGTCGTGTGCGGGAACATGTCGACAGGTTGGACATGAATGATGTCGTAGTGGTCGGCAAAGACAGCCAGGTCACGGGCTTGCGTGGCTGGATTGCAACTCACATAAACCATCCGCCTGGGCGCACAGGCAAGCAGGACCCGCGCCACGTCGGGATGGATGCCGGCCCGCGGCGGGTCAAGCACCACGATGTCGGGCTGCCCGTGTGACGCAATGAAATCCACATTCAGCACGTCTTTCATGTCGCCGGCGAAGAATTCCGTGTTTTCGATGCTGTTTTCCTGCGCGTTGACCTTCGCATCTTCGATGGCTTCCGGTACATATTCGATTCCCACGACTTTACGGGCCAGAGAAGCCAGGAACAGCGCAATGGTGCCGGTGCCTGTGTAAAGGTCATAGATAACAGGCCTCTCCGTGCCGGCAAGGATTCCTTCTTTCACAAAATCACGTACGACAGAGTAAAGCCGGTACGCCTGCCTCGAGTTCGTCTGGTAAAACGACTTGGGACCGATTTTGAAACGCAGGTTTTCCATCTGCTCATACACCGCTTCAGCGCCGTGGTAGAGCGTGCAGGGGAGGTCACTGAAATTGTCGTTGCCCTTCGGGTTGATGACATAGTAGAGCGAGGTTATCTCCGGAAAGCGCACTTGGATGGCTTCCAGCAACGATTCGCGTGCCGGTCGTGCTTCTTCGCCCTGCGCCTCGCCTCCGAAACAGAGTACCAGCATGTTCTCTCCCGTGGAGGTTGTCCGGACAACCATCGTGCGGAGAAAACCCTGATTCTCGCGCAGATCGTAGAAGCTCAGGCCATGTTCGATGGCGTACTGCTTGATGAAAAGCCGGATGGCATTGGAGGGCTCCCGCTGCAGGTGGCATTCCTGGATATCTAGCACTTTGTCAAAGAAACCGCTCACGTGGAATCCGAGTCCGAGCCGCTCCGTGTCATTGAGTGTACTCCAGTCTTCGCCGGCGAGCAGCCAGCGCCGGTTGGAGAAAGTGTATTCCAGCTTGTTCCGGTAATGATCGGTCTGTTCTGAGCCCAGGATGGGGGAGACCTCCGGAATCGTAAGGTGTCCGATGCGCGTAAGCTGGTCCACAACCTGCTGCTGCTTGAAAGCGATCTGCATCGGGTAGGGAAGCGTCTGCCAGGTACAGCCTCCGCAGTCGCCGAAATGCGTGCAGAAAGGCTTCAGACGATGCGGTGAAGGAGCCTTAAGCCGGACAATGTAGCTCTGCGAATAGCCACTGCGAACCTTATTGACTTGGACGTCCACGACATCACCGGGGACACCCTGTTTGATGAAAAGGACTTTGCCGTCAACATGCGCGAGTCCGTTGCCTTCCGCTGCGGTGGATTCGACTAAAATATCCTCCAGATAGGGTTTTTTCTGCCTTCCCATGCTCACTCGTTTTATTTGGCAAAGATACGCAAAGAAATTTGTATATTTGAAGGATTAAAAGATCGATTATGAAACGGACTGTAACCCTGCTCATCGCGTTTCTGCTGTTGCTGCCCATGGGCTTTGCACAGGAAACGCCGGACTACCTCCAGATCGCCGGAAAGGTGATCGATGGCACTTCCGGGAAGCCGCTGCACTATGCTTCCGTCAATCTGGCCGGGACCAATATATCCAACGTCTCCAATGCCGATGGCTTTTTTACATTGAAAGTCGATCCCCGGACCGCTCCTTCCGCCCTGTTGACGGTCAGTTATCTGGGCTACACCACTGTAACCCTGAAATTGGCTGATTTTGAAGGGTATGATTTGAAGAATCCCTTGAAGATCGAACTCATGCAGGTGTCGCTGTCCCTGAATCCTTCCCTGATCAGGGCCCAGAATCCAGAAGAGTTGCTGCTTGCCGCCTTATACCGGATCAAGCAGAATTATCCCGACAAGCATGTGGGCATGACTGCCTTTTACCGGGAGCTGGTCAAGAAAGGAAATTCGAAGTACCTGACCATGAATGAGGCGATTCTCGATATCAACAAGGCCCCCTACAATTCGTACCAGATTGACCGGGTGGGCATTTACAAAGGGCGGGGCAGCCAGAACTACGATGCCACCGATACCTTGTTCATCAAGTATCAGGGCGGGGTCGTGTCGATTTTGGAGATCGATCAGGCCAAGAATCCTTTCGCCTTGGTTTCCCTCTATGAAGTGCCTCATTTCTATGATGTTAAGTCCGAGCCGGCCGAGTTCGTCGGCGACCGGATGTTCTATGTCCTCTCTTTCGACCAGAAGCCGTCCGTGGAAGACATTTACATGCGTGGCAAAGTCTATATTGACAGCGAAAGCCTGGCAATCGGCCGTATAGAAATGTGGATGAACGTGGAGGGGCGGGAGGATGCCGTGGAACTGTTCGTGCTGAAAAGGCCGCAGAGCACCCGTTTTGAAGTCAAGAGCGCAAGCTATGTGATCAACTACAAATGTACCGACAATAAGTGGTATTACGATTACGGCAAGATGGAACTCAAGTTTGAGACGCGCCGGAAACGGTCGTTGTTCCGGAATCATTATACCGTCCTGTCGGAAATCGCCGTGACCGACCATAAAAGCGAGCCGCCCGTGATCGAGCGCGACGCGCGCGTCAGGTTCAAGGACCAGATGACAGAGAAGGTATCCGCCTTTACTGACGATAACTTCTGGGAGAATTACAACGTGATTGAACCGGATGCCGATATCGAAGCCATCATCCGGAAGATCGTCCGGCAACTGAAACGACATAATCTAGAATAATTGATATGAAACGGATCCTGATTCTTTTTGCCGCCATACTGGCTGTGACAGCCGTATCGGGGCAAAACCTGCGTTTTGCGAGTCGTCCCTCGCTTTCGCCAGACGGTCAAACGCTTTATTTCTCATACCTGGGTGATATTTATACAGTCCCCGCTACCGGCGGACAGGCGCTGAGTCTTGTCGCCATGCAGGGAAAAGAGAACCATCCGCTCGTGTCTCCAGACGGCAAGTGGCTGGCCTTTTCTTCCGATATCAATGGGAACCAGGATGTCTTTGTCGTTCCTTTGGGAGGTGGACAGGCAGTCCAACTGACATATCACGAAGCCAATGACTTTCCGGTATCCTGGTCGCCCGATGCCAAAACCCTCTATTTTGAATCGCAGCGTTCCGGATCCCGGCGAACGACCTATTGTGTCCCGGTGACTGGCGGCACGCCGCAACTGCTGTTTGACGGCTATTTTACGACCGTGGTCAATCTGGTCGAAAATCCGAAAGACGGCACGTTCTATTTCAACGAGTCGGCCGAGAGTATCAATTTCCCGACGCGCAAACGCTATGTTGGCGACCACAACCCGAACATCCAGTCGTGGAATCCTAGAAAGAAGCAATACGTCGCGCTGACCGACTACGAAGGCAAGGACACCTGGCCGATGGTCGATGCTGCCGGAAACCTGTATTACGTGACAGATGAGCTTAACAAAGAATCCAATATCGTGCGCTATGTTCCGGGCGGAAAGCCGGTACAGCTGACCCGTTTCGGCAGTTCTGTCCAGTATCCGCGCATTGCGTGGAACGGCTCGAAGATCACGTATCTGCTCGATTATGAGATTCACTTGTTGGATCCCGCCAACGGGAAAGACGTGGTTCCCCAAATTGTCGTAACTGCCCCGGATCCTACGGTCCGCAGGTCGTTTGAGAAACAGAATCCTTCGTCGGGCGCCGTCTCGCCCGACGGCAAGAAACTGGCTTTCGTCATCCGGGGATTCCTGTATGTGACGGATACCAAAGGAAAATACTTCCAGCGTCTGGCAACGCCCGATGACGAGCGCGTTCACGAGGTCGTCTGGGGCGCCGACAACAAGACTCTCTATTACACCCGCACGCAGCACGGTTGGGTAGACCTGTTCTGCATCGCGGCCGACAACAAAGATGTGGAAAGGGCCGTATATACCTCCGAGGCCAATGTCAAGAGCCTGACCGTGTCGAACAAGGGCGACAAGATCGTCTTCGTGGACGGCAGCAACCGGGTGATGCTCTTCGACGTGAAAGCCGGTACGACAGCCAAGATTGCGGATGCCGAGTTCTGGTCCTTCCAGCAATACAATCTCTCGTTCTCCAGCGACGATAGCTGGTTGGCCTTTGAAGCCATGGACCGTTTCGAGCCGGATATCTTCCTGTACTCTTTCGCCGACAAGAAACTGATCAACCTGACGCAATCCGCCTCCACGGAACGGGAACCGGTGTTCTCGCCGGACGGGAAATACCTGTATATGGTTGCTTCGCCCACGTCCTCCTCGTTCCCGCGCGGCTACGGCGGACAACTCTATAAACTGGCTCTCCAGAAATACGATACCCAATTCAAATCCGATACGTACGACCAGCTGTTCGATGCGAAGAAACCGGTCAAGGATTCGGTCGTGCGCATTGATACGAACGAGATCTTCGAACGGATGACGCCGGTGGAACGCAGTGGCCGGCAGATGGGCTTGCACTTGTATCAGGCGAAAGGGAAGACCCTGCTGCTTTATACTTCGTTCTCGGACGGAGTCCGTGAGGTCCGCGCCCTGGATATCAACGATCCGGATGCGAAGCCGAAAGCGATCAAAGGCCTGATGCCCGGCGCGTTCTTCAGCTCGAAAGAAGGGCTTTATCACATGACGCGTGGCAAAGTCAACAAGATCGATCCGAATTCCCTGAATGCGACCGAAGTACCTGTTTCCGTCAATGTAGACAAGACACTTTCCGACGAGTTCTCCCAGATGTTCTATGAGACATGGGCGACGCTGGCCCAGAACTTCTATGATGTCAATTACCACAGTGCCGACTGGAAGGAGGTTCGCGACCGCTACGCCGCCTTCCTGCCTGACATCAAGAGCCGCGACCAGCTCCGCACCCTGATGGCCGACCTGTTGGGTGAACTGAACTCCTCGCATCTGGGCTTCAATTCGATGGGCGCCGAAGAAAAGACGGAAACCCGGATCCATTCCCTCGTCACAGGCATCCTGTTCGACAACAAAGATCCGTACGCCGTGGCTTCCATTCTGCCTGGCTCGGCCGCTGACAAGGTGGAAATCGACATCCGCAAGGGCGACCGGCTTGTGGCGGTCGACGGTGTGCGCATCGTTCCTTCCGTCAACCGCGAAAAATATCTCTCCACGCCGCTGCAGAAAGACGAAGTGAAACTCACCTTCAACCGTTCCGGCAAAGAGTTCGACGTCAAGGTCCACACCATGCCGCAGATGGCTTTCCGCAACCTGCAGTACAAACAGTGGGAAGACGCCTGCAAGGCCAAAGTCGAGAAGGACGGGGCAGGGAAGATCGCCTATATCCATATGCGTGCGATGGGTGGGGAGGATCTGGATTCCTTCCTGACCAAGATGCATACGTATGCCGTCAACCGCGACGCCCTGATCCTCGACCTGCGCTACAACAACGGCGGCAACGTGCACCAGGAGGTCATCGACTTCCTGCGACAGAAGCAGCACTTCCAGTGGAGCCACCGCGACTTCCCGAAGGTCTCTCATCCCAACGTGACGCCTTCCGACAAGCCGATCGTCGTGCTGGTCAACGAGCATAGCCTCAGCGATGCGGAAGTCACTTCCAACGGTATCCAGACGCTGGGTCTGGCCAAGCTTGTCGGCACGGAGACCTATCGCTGGATCATCTTCACCTCGTCGGTCGGCCTGATCGACGGCTCCTCGTCCCGCATGCCGGCCTGGGGTTGCTACAACAACGCCGGGCAAGACCTGGAGTTCCTCGGCGTCAAGCCCGACATCTACGTGAAGAATACTTTCAAAGACCGCATCACTGGCGCCGATCCGCAGTTGGATGCGGCTATCAAAGAAGTGCTCCGTCAACTGAAAGAGAAGAAGTAATATGCGCACTTTCAGAACTTTCCTGGCCGCCATGGCGGTCCTGACGCTGGTGGCTGTACAGCCGGCTGCGGCGCAACGCCGCGCACCGCAGCCCAAGACGCCTGAGCGGATGTACCTCGACGCCATGTTTGAGAACATCAAGGGTACGGAGATCTTCGACTGTGTCCGGCTCCTGTCCGATTCTACGCTGTTCCAAGGCCGCCTCTGCGGCTCCGAGGGCATGCGGCGTGCTGTGGACTGGGTGAGCTCCCGCTACGCTGAAATCGGCCTACAACCGCTTCCCGGACGCCCGGATTATTTCCTGAATTTCCCGACCGTGTGCACGGAAGTCACCGGCCCTTGCAGCCTGACCGTCGAAGGACGCACTTGTACTTGGGCGAAAGAATGGTATGCTGGCGGGACCTCTGCCAACGGCGTCGCCGAGGCGGAAATCGTCTTCGCCGGCTTCGGCGTTTCTGCGCCGGAACTGGGTTACGACGACTATGCCGGCATCGACGTCCGTGGCAAAATCGTGCTGATCGAAGGGGAGACCCCGAACACCAGCCGCAACGACGATACGCTTCGCATCTGGTATCCATACACTCTGCATCAATACAAGGTGGCCAACGCGGTTGCCCACGGCGCCATCGGTATGCTATATCGCTGGGTTCCAGGCCCAAACAACGGCTATGACCCTGGTTTCGTATATGCGTATATAACTGATAATCTGGCAGATACTATATTTGAGGGGTCGGGGAGAGACTATGATGCTACGATCCGCCAGCTGCGGGCGAAAAAGCGTCCCGCATCGTTCGCCACGGGTAAAAAAGCCCGCATCCAGATGACGATGACGCACCGTGAAGATGCCGTCGGACACAATCTGCTGGGTATGGTGAGAGGCAGTGATCCGGAGCTATGCAATGAATATGTCATTCTGTCGGCACATCTCGATCATCTGGGCATGATTCCGTACCATATTGCCGGTGCCAATGACAACAATTCTTCGACAGCGTGCCTGCTGGCTGTGGCCAAGGCATTGCAGGCCAGCCAGGTCAAGCCGAAACGCAGCGTCATTTTCCTGTCGCTTGACGGCGAAGAAGCCGGTCTCACGGGAAGCCTGTATTTGACGGCCCATCCGGTTATCCCGCCTGAGAATGTAAAATTGATCCTGAACCTCGAACAAGTGGGTATCGGTGAGGGATTCTCAGTGGGTTATAAATATGATTCTCCGGAAGTGATTGAATATGTGAAACGGGCGAACGACCAGTACGTCCATCGTCCGCTCGATTTTTTCCCGAACCGCTATGTGACGCGTCCACGCACCGACGGTGCCGTGTTTATGAAGAATGGTTATCCGACGGTCGATTTTTACGCCGAGGGCGGCATATCGTATTATCACGAACCCCGTGACAACTGGGAAATCCAGGATCCGTCGACCTTGCAGGATGTGGCCCGGGCGCTGTACTGGAGTGTCATCAATGCCGCGAATGCAGACTAGCCCTGTTTTAACACAATTTATATTATGTTAAATAGGATTTTCGGGAGAATATGATTATCTTTGTATGATGAACGCTCCTGAAATTCCCCTTATCCCCCTGCCGGAACGACTCCGTCCGCGGACCCTTGACCAATATGTCGGTCAGGAACACCTGGTCGGCCCGGGTGCCGTGCTGCGGAAAATGATTGAGACCGGCAATGTTTCGTCGTTTATTCTCTGGGGTCCTCCTGGCGTTGGCAAAACGACACTCGCCCGGATCATCGCCAATCAATTGCAGCGAGAATTTTTTACGCTCTCAGCAATCAGTTCCGGTGTCAAGGATGTCCGTGAAGTCATTGACAAGGCCAAATCCGGCCGGATGTTCGCTACGGCGGGTGCTCCGATTCTCTTCATCGATGAAATCCACCGTTTTAACAAAGCCCAACAGGATGCGCTTTTGGGCGCCGTGGAAAGCGGCCTGATTGTCTTGATTGGCGCAACGACCGAGAATCCTTCGTTTGAAGTTATCTCTCCGCTGCTTTCCCGCTGCCAGGTTTACGTCCTTAAATCGCTGGATATCAAAGATTTAGACACCCTGCTAAACCGTGCCCTGAATGAAGATATCTACTTGAAAGACAGACAGATAGACGTTACGGAAAAAGAAGCGCTCTTCCGTTTCAGCGGCGGTGACGGCCGCAAATTGCTGAATATCATTGAGATCATCGTGCAATCATTCCCGCCCGATGCCAAGATTGTCATTGACAATCAGACTGTTACGGACCGTTTGCAGGAGAATATTGCACTCTACGACAAGAACGGTGAGCAGCACTATGATATCATCTCGGCCTTCATCAAGAGTATGCGCGGCAGCGACCCCAACGGTGCCATCTATTGGATGGCCCGGATGCTTGCCGGCGGCGAGGATCCCCTCTTCATCGCCCGCCGCATGCTTATCCTGGCTTCGGAAGATGTCGGTTTGGCCAATCCCAATGCCGCTCTGCTGGCTGAGGCCTGCTTCAACGCCGTCCATCAGATCGGAATGCCGGAAGCCCGCATCATCCTGGCCGAAACCTGCATCTATCTGGCGACATCGCCAAAGAGCAATGCTTCGTATATGGCCATCGACGACGCACTGGCACTTGTGAACAGCACGAACGACGCCCCGCCCGTCCCGCTCCATCTGCGCAACGCCCCTACCCAGCTGATGAAAGATCTGGGTTACCACAAGAATTACAAATACGCCCACGATTTCGAAGGCAATTTCGTAGATCAGGAATTCCTTCCCGATGCGCTTCAGGGCCACAAGTTTTACGACCCCGGCAATAACGCCAGGGAGGCGGAAATCCGCCGCCGCCTTCAGTCCCTTTGGAAGAAATACAATTATTGAGTCATGCGTCATACTCCCCTTTTCCTCGTTCTTTTCCTCCTGTCGCTCCTTGGCTGCACCAGCCAATCCTCGGAGGACTTCGCCTCATACGTGAACCCCAAAATCGGAACCGGCGGCCACGGCCACGTATTCGTGGGTGCCAACGTTCCCTTCGGCTTTGTCCAACTGGGGCCGACCAGCATCCCGCAGGATTGGGACTGGTGCTCCGGCTACCATGACAGCGACCGGACGGTCATCGGCTTCAGCCACCTGCACCTGTCCGGCACAGGCATCGGCGATCTCTTCGACGTGACTGTGATGCCGACAACCGGTAAGCCCACCCCGGGTCGCGGTGCGGAAGACCATCCTGAATTCGGCGCCTGGTCGTATGCCGACCGTACCCGAGAAGTGTGCGAACCGGGTTATTACAGCGTCCCGCTGGAGCGCTGGAACGTGGTGGCGGAAATGACCGCCACAAGCCGTGTGGGCTTTCATCGCTACACATTCCCTGCCTCGGATGAAGCCTATCTGGTCTTCGATTTGGAGAACGGCGGATGCTGGGACACGGCTACGGACACGGGCTTCGATGAGGTGATTCGCGACGAACAGGGCCGCGTGAAGGCCTTCGGCGGCCACCGCTTTTCGCGCGGCTGGGCCGCCAACCAGAAAGTATTCTTCTGGGCGGAAGTATCCCGCGAAGGCACGCTGGCTGAAGAAGTCAACGAACGCTCTCCCCGTAAGCCGGTCTATGGTTATCTGGATCTGGGCAAAACGAAAGAGAACGAGCAGGTGCTGCTGAAGGTCGCCCTCTCCCCTGTTTCCGTGGAAGGCGCCAAGGCCAATATGGCGGCTGAACTCCCGGGCTGGAACTTCGAAGCCGTTCGGAAAAATGCCCGCAAGGCCTGGAACGAGGAACTGAGCCGTGTGCAGCTGACCTGCGACGATCCGGATACCCGCGCCGTATTCTACACAGCCCTGTACCATACGATGGTGGCCCCGTCGGTCTATAACGACGTGAACGGCCGCTACCGCGGCGCCGACGACCAGGTCCGCGAAGGCGATTTCCAGAATTACACGACCTTCTCGCTCTGGGACACCTACCGTGCCGCCATGCCGCTGATGACGATCCTGCATCCCGAGCGCTGCAACGACATTACGGCGACCTTCTATCACATCTACGAGCAGCAAGGCGACCTGCCGGTGTGGCACCTGATGGGCAACGAGACCGACTGTATGGTCGGTAATCCCGGCCTGATCTCCTTTGCCGACAACAT
This sequence comes from Bacteroidales bacterium, assembly GCA_016284265.1. Classification (GTDB taxonomy): domain Bacteria; phylum Bacteroidota; class Bacteroidia; order Bacteroidales; family UBA932; genus Cacconaster. Next base: position 15,485 of record JAEEOM010000047.1, read on the forward strand.
CGTCAAAGGCTTCGACTCCGGCTTGTCGAAAGAACAGATAATCCAGGCCATGACCGCGACCGCCACGACGCCCGACCGCGGGCAGGATCTACGCATGAAGTATGGCTTTATCCCGTCCGACCTCTATGGAGAATCCGTGGCCAACGATATGGAATACGCTGTGGCCGACGGCGCGCTGGCCAATGCGGCTGCCTTCCTGGGCGAGGAAAAGACCGCTGCTGAGTATCGCGAACGCAGTCACTCCTACCGCCACTACTGGGATCCCGAAACGCAGTTCATGCGTGGCCGGATGACAGATGGTTCTTTCCGGACGCCCTTCAACCCCATCGGCTCGGAGCACCGCGCCAACGACTACACCGAAGGTACGGCCTGGCAGTACATCTGGCTGGTCCCGCAGGACCTCGACGGTCTGGTGGAACTCTTCGGTTCCAAGGAGGCCACGCTGGCCAAACTGGACGGTCTTTTCGAGGCTCCTTCGTTCGTGGAAGGCGACAATGCCTCGCCTGACATCTCCGGTCTCATCGGTCAGTATGCCCACGGCAACGAGCCGGGTCACCACACGATTTACCTGTACGCCATGCTCGGCGAACCCGACAAGGCTGCCGACAAACTGCGTCAAGTCTACAAGGAAATGTATTTCAACGATGTGGAAGGCCTTGCCGGCAATGAGGACGTCGGCCAGATGAGCGCCTGGTACATCCTTTCCAGCCTCGGCTTCTATCAGGCGGAACCCGCCGTTCCCCGCTTTTGGTTCGGCGCGCCGGTCTTTGAAAAGGCCGTTGTCAAAGTCGCTGGCGGCACGTTCACCATTACGACGCAGGGCCTTTCCGAAGAGAACCGCTACATCCGCGGTGTCAAACTCAACGGCAAGCCCTACGATCTCCCCTATCTCGAATACAAGGACATCGTCAAAGGCGGCACGCTCGAATTCACGATGGGTCCCGCCGCATCGGGCAACGGGATTTGATATACTCGTAAACGAAGTCGAAATCTTCGTCCGGGACGTAGATCTGGTTCTTTTCGAGCAACTGGTTTACCTTGATCAGATGGAGAGCCCGACGCGCGACAACGCGTCGGACTTTCTTATATTCTGACGTGCTGGTGGTCTTGCCGGAGGCCAGGAGTCCAGCGCCGACCGTCGTCGGTCTCTTCGCGGCAATGCCGACCAGCGCGGTTAGCAGACTGAGCGCCTCCGCTTTCTTGACCTGCCGCGGCAACTGAATATGTTTGATCTCCTGCTCGTCCATCTCGAACAGGACAACATACTTTCCGCCATACATGGCCGACAGGAGCAGGACACCCAGAAACGTCAGTCCAGCCATGCCCGCAATTGCGATCAGCGCTCCCTTGCTGAAATCGAGAAAACCTTGGAAATCTCCGTGGATGAGGTACAGGAATGTGCCGAAAATCAGCCATCCCGCCAGAATGATGTAGAAGAAGATCTTGAATACCGTCAGAAAGATGGTGGGATTGGTGAGCATGTTCATCTCATAGATCCAACGGTACTTGCCATCGTCGCAAAGACGGACGCGAGCTTCGTCATTTTGCTTCATTACTGGACGGAGGGTTTGAAGTTGGGATTGAATTCACGAATCAGGTCGTTGACCACCTGCATGGCATCCTTGCCGCCCGTATCCCGCTGGATTTCGTTGTTCAGGCGATGGATTTCCATCGGGTTGCTGGTCTCCTTGCCGATGCGGCCCAGTTTCTTGCTCATATCCTGCCAGTACTCGATGTCGGCGGCAATCCGCTCGGCCTGCTTGGCGTTGGTGCTGGCCTTGAGTTCCTGCTTGAGTTTCGGGATGAGCATATTGTCGATCTCCTTGGTGGATTCGCGGCATTTGGCCTGCATCTTCGTCGTCTCGGTCATCCGGACATTGCTCTGGATGGTATTGACCTTGGATTCGAGCACCTTGCCGATGCTGGCGATATCGTCCGCATTCAGCTTGCTGTAATCCACATCTTTCTTCAAAAGCTCCGGTGTACTATAGGCCTCGGGGTGGGCCGACGTGGTCAGGTTCATTTCGGAAGCCTTGGCGCTCAGGCCCTC
>JAEEOM010000048.1 GCA_016284265.1 Bacteroidales bacterium
ATGAAAGTCTCTTCGATGACTTCGTTGGCCTGGACGCCGCGCTGCCGCAGCGTGGAACTTGTTCTCAACGGTGTACACCAAGGCAACTATCTGCTTATCGAGCAGGTGCGCGTAGACAAGAACCGGGTCAATATCGGGGACAACGGTTTCCTGTTCGAATCGGATTTCCATTACGACAACGAGATCCAGTGGATGGATCCGCACGGCCGCTGCGCCCAGTTTGGCAGCGGCATCCCTTTTGGCATCAAAGCACCTGATTCCGACGAGATTACGGCGGCCCAGGTGCAAGAAGGCAAGGATCTGGTCGCCCGGGCGGCGGCGGCCATCTACGGACCGGATTTCCGTGATCCGGAGAAAGGATATGCCGCGTATATCGACGTGGATTCGTTCATCGATTACTGGATCGTTTTTGAGGTGATGGGGAATCACGAACTGGGCAATCCCGGCAGCGTGTTCTACCACTGTGCGCCCGGAGGAAAACTCAAAGCCGGTCCTTGCTGGGACTTCGACTGGGGCATCCTGTCCTACAACACCTCGCCGCAGGCCCGCAACGGCCTGATCAACCGTGGTGCCTGCTGGTATGCCCGCCTCTTCGAGGATCCGGCCTTTGCGGCCCGCGTCCGTACGCGTTTCAACGAACTGTTGCCGCAGCTCCGGACGATCCCTGCCTACATCGACGAGACGGAGAAACTGCTGGAACTTTCCGCCCGGGAAAACTTCAAATTGTGGAATCCGGCCGAGGACGCCTCGATGAACGGCGGACGGATTATCAACGGCGATGAGAACATGACGTACCAGAATGCCGTGGCCCGGATCCGCTCCATTTACGAAGAACGTCTGACCGTAATTCAAAACAATCTGTAATAATGCGTATTCCTTCCGTGCTCTTCCTCTTGGCCGCATTGCTGACCGCCGCGGCCTGTCCTTCCGTTCCCGACAATGGAGACCCCGTTCCCGAAGGCAACCAGGCCTGGGTCTATACGACCAATACCAGCGGTCTGCGCTTCCAGGAAAGCACCGTGTCCGTCGAGGGCCCGGACCAGAGCGATTTCCGTGTGACGCTCACAGGGGAGACCTTCCAGACGGTTGATGGTTTCGGATTTGCCATTACGCAAGCCAGCTGCTTCAACTTGCTCCGGATGCCGGAGACGGACCGCAAGCAGTTCCTGACAGAACTTTTCAGCCGGGAGGAGGGACTGGGTTCGTCACTCATCCGCGTCTGCATCGGGGGGTCCGACTTTTCGCTCGACGAGTTTACCTGGTGCGACAAGCAGGGCCTGGAGAATTTTGCCGTCCATCCGCTGGACATCGAGTATCTGTTCCCGATCCTCGACGAGATTTATGCCATCAATCCGAAGATCAAAATTATTGCCTCGCCCTGGAGCTGCCCGAAGTGGATGAAGATGGACGACAATGGCCGAACGCCGTTCGACAGTTGGACTTCCGGCCGCCTGAATCCCGTGTGCTATCAGGAATATGCCAATTATTTCGTGCTCTGGATCAAGGAAATGGAGCGACGCGGCTATCCCATCTATGCAGTCACGCTGCAGAATGAGCCGCTGAACCGGGGCAATTCGATGTCGTTGTACATGTCGTGGGAGGAGCAGCGCGATTTCCTGCGCGACGCGGTGGGACCGGCCTTCGCCGATGCGGGACTGAAGACCAAGGTCCTGCTGTTCGACCACAACTACAACTTCGACAACATCGCCTCACAGGTCGATTATCCGCTCCACATCCTTGAAGACCCCGCTGCAGCGAAATATGCCGCCGGCACGGCCTGGCACAACTACGGGGGCAGTGTAAGCACGCTGGACCGTGTACACGAACAATATCCCGGCAAGGATATCTTCTTTACGGAGGCCTCTATCGGAACCTGGAACTACAACTATGAAAAGTGCCTGATCGACGATTTCCGGGAAATCTTCCTGGGCACGCTCTCGCGTTGGGGGAAAGGGGTCACGTACTGGAACCTGATGCTCGACGACAAGCGCAGTCCGTACCGTCCTGGCGGATGTTCGACTTGTTACGGCGGTGTGACCATTTCATCGTCCACCTATTCTTATGGTTCACTGACCCATAATTCCCAATACTACCAGGTCGCGCACTGTTCCAAGGTACTGCAGCCCGGCGCCGTCCGGCTGGGAACGAAAGGTTATTCCAACCGAGGCCTCACGTATCAGTGGTAC
>JAEEOM010000049.1 GCA_016284265.1 Bacteroidales bacterium
GGTGCCGGTGATGGTGATGCTGTTTTTCCGGTACGGGTTTGCCGCCGTATTTACGGCAATCCTGATGCTCGCCCGGAAAGAATCCTTCCGGGTGGGCAAACGGGAGATCGGCCTGCTGATCCTGCTGGGCCTGCTGTTCGCCGGCAGCAGCATCACGCTGTTCACTTCCTACGCCTATATCCCTTCGGGGCTGGCTACGACGCTGGTTTATCTTTATCCGGTGTTCGTCGCTCTGATTATGGTCTTCCTTCGGATCTATCCCAGTTGGCAGACCTGGCTGTCGATCCTGGCTACCTTCGCCGGCATCCTGCTGCTTTCCGCACCGTCGGGTAATGCGCAGATCCGGCTGGCCGGCATCCTGCTGGCCATCGGGGCGGCGCTTTGCTATTCGTTCTACCTGGTCATCGTGAACCGGAGCAAACGCATCAAGAAGGTTTCGGAACAGACCCTTACGCTCTACTCGCTGATCACCGGCGCCGTCCTCTTCGCCGTCATCGTCGCCTTCCAGGGCGAGTATATCCTCGAAGGCCTCGATACGCCGGCCGACTGGGGAATCCTGATGGGCCTGGCCATCGTCCCCACGATGATTGCCACCCTCACCCTGGCCATTTCCTCCCGCTATATCGGCCCGACCAAAACCGCTATCCTCGGCGTCTTCGAGCCGCTCACGGCCATCCTCATCGGCACCCTCTTCTTCAGCGAGCCCATGACGCTCAAAATGGCCCTCGGCATCGTCATCTGCGTGGCGGCCGTCGTCTTTATGATCCTGAAGCCCGGAAAGAAAAAGAATTGAGATTTCACCCAGTCCCGATGAATCCCGTTTCCGCCCGCCTCTTGAGCCAGCAGCTCGTCGCCCCCGAATTCAAAGATCCGGCAGACGTTGTCGCGTGGTTCGGGGCCATGCAGGCACAAGAGTATAAAGCGATGCGCTGGGCCGTGACCATGCGGACGCGGAAGCCTTCGTTCAAGGCCTTTGAAAAAGCCTTCAACGAAGGCCGCATCATTCGCACGCACCTGCTGCGCACCACTTGGCAGCTGGTCGCGCGCGAAGACTTTCCCTGGATGCTGGCGTTGTGCCGCAACAAGGCCCTGGCCGGCCTGCGGGGCTGGATGCATTCCAATGGCATCGATATCCCCGACGCCGAAAAAGGCCGCATCCAGGAACTGTTCGCCGAATATATGGCCGGCAAACGCTGCGTCCTCAAAGAGGATCTCGACCTGGCCCTGAAGGAGAAAGGCATCGCGATGGAAGACCATCGTCTGTCGTACCATCTCCGCCTCGCCGAATTCGACGGCCTCGTCTGCTCCGGCGACCTCCACCCGACGAAACGCACCCTGGCGCTCGTCTCCGAAAAGGTCGGCCCGCAGCCGCAGCCAGCCCCGGACGAAGCGCTCGCGCTCTTCGCCCGGAAGTACTTCCGCAGCCACTCCCCGGCCACGCTGGAAGACTTCGTGTGGTGGTCGGGCCTCAACATCAGCGACTGCCGCAGCGGTATCGCCGCCCTCGGCGACGAACTCGCCGTTGTCCGGCATCAAGGGAAGGAATTCTACTGCCACCGCGACGCCCGCACCCGGGGCTTCCGCCGCGGAACGCTGCTGCTGATTCCGGCGTTCGACGAATATCTCATCGGCTATAAGAGCCGCCACGTCGTCCTCCATCCGCACCACGCAGCCAAGGCCCACAACCAGTCGGGCCTGTTCTACAACGTCGTCGCCCTCGACGGAGAGATCGTAGGTAACTGGCGCCCCACACAAGCAGACTGTGGTATCTCCATTTTCAAGGAAGGAGTTACCCTTCCGGAAGAAACCCTCCGAAAAGAAATCGACCGCTACAAACTCGCGCAGAAACGATAAATCTCAAGATTTATTAAATTTGCATGAACGATATGAACGCACAGAGACGCAAAAAGGGCAAGGTCAAGATCCCGCACACGTTCGTCATCATCTGCTCGATGATCCTGCTGTGCGGGGTGATGACTTGGTTCGTCCCGGCCGGGCAGTTCGATCACCAGGAGGTGGTCGTCAACGGATCCTCCCGGGATATCATCGTTCCGGGATCCTACCACCACGTCGAGCAGGCGCCCCAGACCTGGCAGATTTTCGGAGCCTTCCTGAAAGGCTTCCAGATGCAGGCGGCCATCATCGCTTTCGTACTGATTATCGGCGGGGCCTTCCAGATCATGAACAGCAGCAAGGCCATCGACTTCGGGATCATGACTTTCCTGCGCAAATCGAAGCAGTGGGAATCAAAGGGCCTGGTACGAAAGATCGGCGTCGGGCCCATCGTCATCACGGTCACCATGCTCATCTTCAGCCTTTTCGGAGCAATCTTCGGAATGAGTGAGGAGACGCTGGCGTTCATCATCATTTTCGTACCGCTGGCTATCTCGATGGGGTACGACTCCATCACGGGCCTGCTGATGGTCTACGTATCCGCTCACATCGGCTTTTCCGGGGCCATTTTCAATCCCTTCACCATCGGCATCGCGCAGGGCCTCTCGGGCATCCCGCTTTTTTCGGGATTCGAATACAGGACAGTCATCTGGTTCATCCTCACAGTCCTGATCATCGCATTCGCGCTTTTCTACGCGGCCAAAGTGAAGAAAAACCCGAAGGCTTCGCCGATGTACGAACTGGACGCCTTCTGGCGCAACCGTACCGAAGAAGCCGCGGAAGCCCATTTTGACTATGAGACGCCGCGGGCCGCGTGGATTACCTTCGCGTTGGTAAACATCGTGCTCATTCTCTTTTCCATCTTCTATCCGATGACGACGATGACGGTGGGCGAATCGAGTTTCACCTTCCCCTGGGTGCCAGTGCTGACCGCGTTGCACGCGATTCTCGGGTTTTTCCTGCTCCGAAAATCCTGTCTCTACTATGTGCTCGAGATTCTGCTGCTTACCATTCTCTTTCTCGTGGTCGGCGTGCTGGGGCACGGCTGGTACGTGATGGAGATTTCCGCCCTGTTCCTGGCGATGGGAGTTATTTCAGGTTTTGCCATGGGCTCCAGCGCGAGCAAGGTTGCGCTGGAATTCATTGCCGGTGCCAAAGACATCATTACGGCGGCAATCATCGTCGGCCTGGCCGGCGGCATCATCGTTGTCCTGCAGGATGGCCACATCATGGACACAATCCTCTACGCCCTCGCGGGCACGATGGAAGGAAGCGGCAAGGGAACGACGGCTTCGCTGATGTATCTCATCCAGACCTGCCTGAATCTGTTCATCCCGTCCGGCACCGCCAAGGCCGCCCTGACGATGCCCATCATGGCACCTTTCTCCGACATCGTGGAGCTGTCCCGTCAGACCACGGTGCTTGCCTATCAGTTGGGCGACGGATTTACGAACATGATCACGCCCACCTCGGCCGTGCTTATGGGCGCCCTCGGCATTGCGAAAGTCCCTTACGACATCTGGTTCAAGTGGTGGTGGAAGATCCTCCTCTGCTTCATGCTCCTCGGCCTCGCATTCCTGCTGGTGACAGTCATGGTCCCATTGAATGGGTTTTAGCAGGGAGCATCTTTTCTATTTACCGCTGGTACAGAATCGGGTCCGTGGGCCGCTGCGGATCGAAGACCGTAGCAGCGTCGATCAGGTCGCTGACCCGGTCGTCAC
>JAEEOM010000050.1 GCA_016284265.1 Bacteroidales bacterium
GGATAACCGTTCGGCCAAAAGGGGGCAATCAGTCACGTACCCAAACGAAATCAATCGGTCGCGAGCTCGAAAGATGTCTATTCGTCTCGAGCCCGAAATGGGTCTGTCAGTTGTGATCCCGAGAGGTCATTGACTGTTCGCTTTCCGAGGCCGTAGTAGTCGTCGGGGAGCAACAGAGTGTGAATGAGAAGCCACACATAGTATTGCCCGCTAACTCTGATATGACCATTTAAGGTCATTTTTCAGACGAGAAACGGATGATTCTTCTGTCTCGTCCGTCTCGAGGACGGAAAATCAGGGAAAAGACGCAGATTTCGTCTGCGAAACGGACCGAGCGGCGCCGTCATCCGCGTCGCGTACAAACAAGCGGCGCAAAACCCAGGCGGTGAAAAACCCAGGCGGCGCAAAACCCAGGCGGTGAAAAACCCAGGCGGTGAAAAAAGCTGTGGCACTTATGTGATTGCAAATCAGTATATTCCTAAAAATCGGTTGCGTAAAAATACGCAACCGATTTTTAGGAAATAGCTGACTGTCAGTATTATAAATGCCACAGATCTAGCCAGGGATCAGCTACTGACAATCGACAAAAGCGCCGAAGGTCTATTTGAACTTCGCGAAGAAGTCGTTGCCCTTGTCGTCCACGAGGATGAAGGCGGGGAAGTCTTCGACGCGGATTTTCCAGATGGCTTCCATGCCGAGTTCCGGATACTCCACGCATTCGATCGACTTGATGTTGTTCTGGGCCAGGATGGCGGCCGGACCGCCGATCGAGCCGAGATAGAAGCCGCCGTGTTTCTTGCAGGCGTCGGTTACCTGCTGGCTGCGGTTGCCCTTGGCCAACATGATCATGCTGCCGCCATGCTCCTGGAAGAGGTCGACGTACGGGTCCATACGGCCCGCCGTGGTGGGGCCCATGGAGCCGCAGGCCATGCCGGCGGGCGTCTTGGCCGGACCGGCGTAGTAGATGGGGTGCTCTTTCAGGTACTGCGGCATCTCTTCGCCGCGGTCGAGGCGTTCCTTAATCTTCGCATGGGCGATGTCGCGGCCGACGATGATGGTACCGTTCAAGCTCAAACGCGTGCCGATGGGGTACTTCGTCAGGATCTTGCAAACGTCGGCCATGGGCTGGTCGAGATTGATTTTCACGGCATTGCCTTCGCCAGCCTGGCGGAGGGCTTCCGGAATCCAGCGGCCCGGATTGTCGTCGAGTTTCTCGATCCAGACGCCGTCCCTGTTGATCTTGCACTTGATGTTGCGGTCAGCTGAGCAGCTCACACCGAGGCCGACAGGGCAACTGGCGCCGTGACGCGGCAAGCGGATGATGCGCACATCGTGGGCCATGTATTTGCCGCCGAACTGGGCGCCGAGGCCGATCTTGCAGGCTTCTTCCCACACCTGCTTCTCCAGTTCCACGTCGCGGAAAGCACGGCCCGTAGCATCGCCGGTGGTAGGCAAATTGTCGTAGTATTTGCAGGAGGCGAGTTTCACCGTGAGGAGGTTACGCTCGGCGGAGGTGCCGCCGATGACGAAGGCGATATGGTACGGCGGGCAGGCTGCCGTGCCGAGGGTCTTCATCTTGCCCACCAGGAACGGAACAAGGGTGCCGGGATTGAGGATGGCCTTGGTCTCCTGGTAGAGATAGCTCTTGTTGGCGCTGCCGCCGCCCTTGGTCACGCAAAGGAAGCGGTACTCCATTCCCTCCGTAGCCTCGATGTCAATCTGGGCGGGCAGGTTGCACTTGGTGTTGACCTCTTCATACATGGTCAGCGGTGCGTTCTGGCTGTAGCGAAGATTCTCTTCGGTGTAGGTCTTGAAAACGCCTTTCGAGAGAGCTTCCTCATCGCAGAAACCAGTCCAGACCTGCTGGCCTTTCTCGCCGTGGATGATGGCGGTACCGGTGTCCTGGCAGAAGGGAAGTTTACCTTTGCAGGCTACTTCCGCATTGCGCAGCATCGTCAGGGCCACGTATTTGTCGTTCTCGGAAGCTTCGGGATCGTCGAGGATCTTCGCCACCTGGGCGTTATGAGCGGGACGCAGCATGAAGGAGACGTCGCGGAAGGCGGTGTTCGCCAGGACGGTGAGCGCTTCGGGCGCCACTTTCAGCATCGGCTTGCCTTCGAAATCGCCGACCGAGACCCATGCCTCGGATCCGGGAATCTTGTAGTATTCAGTGGTGTCTTCACCCAGCTGAAACATCGGAGCGTATTTGAATTCCATATCGTGTAGTTAAATGTTTCGTATTCTGCAAAGATACATAAAATCGGGCACGCTGTCAAGCGGAGATGATTTCAGTATAGTCCCGCGGGAAAGGCTCTCCGTAGACAGCTTGGTACTCTTTCTGGAAGTTGGCAAAGACCTGGCGTGACAAGATATTGTTGCCTTTGGCACGGCAGGCCTTGCACTTGAGAGCGAGCGCCGTTTCGTTGAGAGGGTCGAACTTGTTGATGGCATCGCAGCTGTCGAGCACCAGATCGGCCTGGCTGCGCAAGTCCAGTCCCAGGGCAAAGTGCGTGAGGACGGAAAGGATGGAGTCGGTGACATCGGCCTTGAGGGGATCCGCCCAGAGCTCGTTGAATCCTTCGAGCAGGGGGCCGTACTCGACCAATGTGAACAGCGCTTCGATCTGGGTCCGGGTCAGTTCGCCCGCCTTGACCAGATCGATGAAACGGTAGTAGTCCACCAACTCCGAAGGGGCTTCCAGAGACCAGCGCCCCTGTTCGCTGCGGATCTCGCAAGTCCCGACATCCCGCAGCAATCCCCGCAGTTTGAAGAGGGAAACCGAACGGTTGTTGATGGCACTTTTCTCGTCTTTGTCGTACCAGAGGATATTCTTGATCTGTTCGGAACTGATGCCGCCTTTGGGTGTGTGGCAGATCAGCAGCAGCAGGAGTTCTCGGAGAATGGGCGAGAACTGGGACGTGATGTCGGCGCCATCCGCCGCAATGACCCGGAAACCGCCAAACAGGTAGATGCCCGTTTCCGCGTTGCGTTCGCTGTTGACATAGCGCCGCGATGAGATGGCGACCGGCTCCGCAGTAACGATTGTTTTCTGTTTCTTCCTTCGGGTGTACAGATAGACGAACAGCGCCAGGTCGCCCAGCAGTATGCCGATG
>JAEEOM010000051.1 GCA_016284265.1 Bacteroidales bacterium
GCCCGGCTTAACCGACAAAGCCGCCCTTAAGTCGCTAAAATGTCGCCAAAAATCAAGACGTAAAAAGAGCTAACCGCTGAAAATCAGACAGTTAGCTCTTTTTAAGGTGCCCCGGGCGGGAATCGAACCCGCACGGACTTTGCGGTCCAAGGGATTTTAAGTCCCTCGTGTCTACCATTCCACCACCAGGGCGGGTAGGAAAAGGGGAGGGTTGGCCCCTCCCCTTTCGGTTTCACGTTTTCGGCAGGGATTTATTTGCCGAAGAACTTGTTGTTGAGGACGACCTTGCGGAGTTCGTTGGCGTTGGTCTCGGAGAGCTTCGGATCGGTCACTTTCTCGAGGCAAGCCTTGGCGTTCTCGGCGTCACCCTTGGCCAGGTAGCAGGCAGCGAGGTTGTTGTAGACTTCCTCGGAGTTGCCGGCCTTCTTGTAGAGCTCGATGGCTTTGTCGATGTTGCCGGCTTCGTAAGCCTTGGCAGCGGCGACAGCGGCCACGCGCGGATCGTTCGGGTAGAGCTTCACGGCGTTGTCAACCACATCCTGCGAAGCGCCGTCCTGGATCAGGAGCACGTACTCGTCAGCGGAGAGGTTCTTCGGATCGGCCTTGTAGAGCTTCATGCAGTCAGCCTGGTTGTAGCCCTTGTTGCGGAAGGAAACCACAGCTTCGGCGAAGCGGCTGCGCGGGTAAACGGCGTCGAAGATGTTCTTGTACGGCTTGCCACCGTCGATCTTCTTGATGGCAGCTTCACGTTTGTCGAGGTCACCGTTGGAAGCGATGGCGTCCTTGAGGGCCTCACGGTTGCTGGCGATGATGGGCTCTTCGCTGTTGTCGACATAGTCGATGATGGAATCCCAGTACTCACCGTTGCCGTTGACAGTATAGACATCCTGCGGGAAGTTGTACTTGTCAGCGATGATGTTCTTGACGGTCTTCGCACGGTTGATCGAGAGGTTCTTGTTGTAAGCCACGGTAGCTTCAGGGGAGGCCCAGCCTTCGATGTTGATGCCGGTCACTTCGAAGTTACCTCTGTCGAGGGTATTGAGGAGCTCGAGGGCTTCAGCGTTCTCGAGGTAGTTGTCAACCTTCTTGGTCACGTTGACCGGGTAGAACAGTTTGGTGCGGAGGATACGGTCGCCTTCCAGCTTGGCCTCGACCGGAATCGGAGCCATCACGGGATCGACCACGAGCGGTTTGGCGAGGTACGGGATGTCGCAGATGTATTCCTCACCCGGGTAGTTCTTGATACAGTTCGGTTTGAAGGTAACCTGCTGGGTCGTCACATAGAAAGCGGCGCCGTCGTCCATCCAGTTGTCGTAAGGGATGTTGGTGCAGGTCTTCACGTGAGCGGTCTCGCCTTTGCGGGCGGTGACGAAGCGGACACGGTTCGGGTCGCACACGCTGTAGCACTGGCTCTGCAGCCATTCGGTGTTGATGTTGGCGCCTTCGGGGCTGACGACCACGACCTCGATCAGGTTCTTGTGACCATCATTGTCGCGCACCAGCGGGGTGAGGATCACGGAAGCGCAGTCGTTGAAGACTTCCGGAGCCACATCCATGTTGTAGCAGGTAACCAGCGTCTTGCCGTCAGCGCTGGGGGCCAGTTCACTGACCGTGACGGTAACGTAGCCGTTGCCCACTTTGTAGGTGTTATCCACTGCCGAAGCGGTGAACGTTGCAACCAGCATCAGAGCGACGGCTGCGAACAAAGTACTCAATTTTTTCATGTTTTTTGTTTATTTAGTTAACTATTAATTATTTACGTAAGGTGTTACAATACAATCCAGTGCTGACACACTTAGCAACCCCAAAGTTAAGAATCTTTTTTGGGGAATACAAATTTTGCGCTTAACTTTGTAAAAAATATTTCCAAAATGCTACGCAAGGTCCGAATAACCGTAGCAGCCGTTTTCTTCGTTCTGATCACGCTGCTTTTCCTCGATTTCACCGGCGCGCTGCACACCTGGTTCGGCTGGATGGCCAAGATCCAGCTGCTGCCGGCCGTGCTGGCCCTGAACCTGGCCGTCATCATCTGCCTGGCCGTACTGACCCTTCTCTTCGGCAGGGTCTATTGCTCCGTCATCTGCCCGCTGGGCGTCTTCCAGGACATCGTCTCCTGGCTCAGCGGCAGGCGCAAAGGCAAGAAGAACCGCTTCCACTACACGCGGGAGATCAAATGGCTGCGCTACGGACTGCTCGTGGTGTTCATCGTGCTGCTGGTGCTCGGGCTCAACGCCGTAGCTCTCCTCATCGCACCGTACAGCGCCTACGGACGCATCGCCACGGCTTTGTTCGCCCCCATCTACGGCTGGATCAACAACCTGCTGGCCGCCATCTCCGCCCACTTTGGAAGCTACGCCTTCTATCCCACGGAAGTCTATCTGAAGAGCCTTCCCGTGCTGATCGTGGCAGTGGTTACCTTTATTATAGTTGTGGTCCTTGCCTGGAGAGGCGGGCGCACCTGGTGCAACACCGTCTGCCCGGTCGGCACGACGCTCGGTCTGCTCTCGCGCTTCTCGCTGTTCCGCCCGGTGATCGATACGGACAAGTGCATCAACTGTTCAGTCTGCGGAAAGCGCTGCAAAGCCTCCTGCAT
>JAEEOM010000052.1 GCA_016284265.1 Bacteroidales bacterium
AAAGTTCCTACCTTTGCTATCCACAAGCTAAAACCTGGAAGCATAGCTCAGCTGGTTTAGAGCACCTGCCTTACAAGCAGGGGGTCACTGGTTCGAATCCAGTTGTTTCCACTCTGATTATCAAGCACTTACGGAAACGCGGGTGCTTTTCTTTTTATCAGCAGTCGCAAAATTTGATGAATTTCCTTCAATCAAGACTCTTGTGAGTTTTTTCCATACCGGACAAGGGGCAGCAAATGTACTCGTCTGCCGGCGTGTGATTTTCTTCTCCATGTCGGAATAATTCAATGATAATTGGAACAAATTTAGGAAAAATCGGGACAATTTCAAAGGTCGGGTAAAGGGCACGGGATTCTTGGTAAGAAAACGCAAGACTTTTTATTATCTTTGATCCATTAATGCATAAAACCATGATAAACAGAAGGCAATTCCTGAAAGTCGCCGGCGTCGGAGCACTCGCGATCGCGGTCAGTCCGTTGGACATTCTGATCTCTTCCTGCACAAGCCACAGGGGGAATGAGAATAATCGTGCACTCCTGGCCGCCGTGGAAAAGGTGTTCTCCCAATTGGAAAACAATTCGGTGCTACTGCCGGGCGAACAGGTTGTCGTTCCCATCCTGGATGCGCCCTTGGTCGGTATTGCAAGTGCCGACAACCCCCTGTTTGAAACGTTCAGGCGTGATGAGGTCATCGGATCGCAATGGCGGGCACCGAAGGAATGGATGCCGGAGGCCAAGTCCGTGGCCGTATTCTTTTTCCCTGTTTCCTCGTCCATTCGATCCAGACACCGGGCGGCCAAAACGCCCACGAACGAAGCGTGGAACTACGGCTATGGCAAACATGGCCAAGTGCTGAATGCTTTCATCGAGGGCCTGACCGCCGAATTGGAAAACTTGGGCATCCACTATTTCATCCCCACCAAGGACCCCTCTTTCAAAATTGAACAGCACCCTGTTATAAACGGTGGCAAGGAAGACGTGCACTACTCCACTTCCTGGTCGAACCGGCATGTGGCCTTCGCCGCCGGCCTAGGAACCTTCGGTGTCCATCGGCACCTGATCACAAAGTCGGGATGCAGCGGCGTCCTCGCTTCGATGATTCTGGACTGTGAAATGGAACCCACTTCTTTCGAGTACAAAGACCCTTACGAAAACTGTCTCCATTGCGGAGCCTGCGTCGCGCGCTGCCCGGCAGGTGCCATCTCCGTGGAAAACCTGCGCAACCTCAAGGAATGCAGGACCTATGCCGCAACGCTCCGGACAGAAAGTGATCCGGGCTATTGCGGGAAATGTCTGGTAGGCATTCCCTGCGAATTCGTCAAGCCCTGATCCGGGGCGGCGGAAAAATGATTATCTTTAGGGTATTAAAACATAATACCATGAGACCTTCTTTTCTATTTTTCTTATCGATTGTGGCGATGATGACGATTAGTTGCAGTGTCAAAGGCAATTGGACAGCGGAAGAGCGAGCCTTGATTGAGGGGCAGGGCGAGGTGATGCACGTGACAAAGATTGATAATGAGGCCGATCTGGCGATCTTGCGGAGCGTTTCACGGGAACTGCCGGTGGAGGCAGTGATGGATCCGCTTTTCGCCGTGCTGGCTGACAAGATGGCCAAGACGATGGTTGCGCCCGAAAACGATGGCGTGGGCATCGCCGGCCCGCAGGTCGGGCTGCTGCGGCGCGTGGTTGTCGTACAGCGTCTCGACAAGGAAGGTGAGCCTTGCGAAGTTTATCCGAATGTCCGGATCACGCGGTTCGGCGGGAAGATGGAGGCCGGCCGTGAAGGTTGCCTCTCCGTGCCGGCGCGCCGCGGGCGAGTGCTCCGCGACCGCGACATCGACATTACTTACACGAATCCGAGAACAGGAAAAGATACGACCGAGCACGTCGAAAGGTTCACTGCCGTCATCTTCCAGCACGAGATCGACCACCTCGACGGCGTTCTCTACATCGACAAGACCTACAACGACGACCCGGCCCTGTTCGACGCCGAAGCTGTGAAGGGGCAGATCGAGAGCCTCTGCCAGTTCATTCCCGACCACGGCCTCAGCGACAATGCGGCCTATTATCTGACTCCCTCCTACTACGATCTGTATAACCGCTGCTTCGAATTGCCGAAAGATCCCGACGACATCGGCGACGGCGAATTCCTGTACTACTTCGTGTCGGGCAATGGCGGCGCAAAACCCATCTTCCAAATGGAAGAGATCTCTTTCCCCGATAAGGAAAACGCGATCGCCAAAATCCGCGTCACCGAAGACTGGAGCGAATTCGGCGGCGGCCTCGGCGACAGCCGCACCGGCACCCTGAAGCTGGTGCTCCAGGACGGCTTCTGGAAAATCTACGACTGGGATGGCACCCGTGCGCTCTGCGAGGAGTATCTCAAGGAAAAAGGACAGACTCTGTAAGCGACGATGTGTTCCAATAAGCCGAATCCGTTTTCCCTGGACGTAGTCGGGCTGATGTCAGGCACTTCGCTCGACGGGCTGGACCTTTGCTGCGTATCCTTCCAATTTGACGGAACCTGGCACTACCGGATCCTGAAGGCGGAGAGCGTGGATTATCCGCCGGAGCTTCGTGAGAAACTGGCTTCGGCCCAAACCCTGTCGGCACAAGAGTATGCCCGGCTTCATTCCGATTATGGCCTGTACCTGGGAGAACAGGTGCGCGATTTCCTGCAGCGGAATCAGTTGCACGCTGACCTCGTGGCCTCCCACGGCCAGACCATTTTCCATCAGCCTTCGGTCCGTTTTACGGCCCAGATCGGATCGGGCGCGGGCATCGCCGCAATGACCGGCATCGATACAGTCTGCGACTTCCGCACGTCAGACGTCGCCCTGGGCGGCCAGGGCGCGCCGCTGGTTCCGATTGGCGATGCCTTTCTTTTCGCGGAATACGACGCCTGCCTGAATCTCGGCGGGTTCTCCAATATTTCCTATGCAGCTGGCAACAAGCGGCTTGCCTACGACATCTCGCCGGTCAACTTCGTACTGAATCACTACGCGGCGCAACGGGGCATGGACTTCGACCGGGACGGCGACCTGGCCCGGAGCGGCGCGATCGACGATACGCTGCTGGTCCGGCTGAACGCGTTGCCGTTCTATACCCAATCCGGCCCGAAATCCCTGGGCCGCGAGTGGGTCGAAGCGGAGGTCTATCCGCTGATTGATTCTTTCAACCTGCCGGTGGAGACGGTCCTGGCCACTTTTGTGGAGCACGTGGCGATGCAGATTGCCCGCCACGTCCGCGGCGGACAAGTGCTGGTGACTGGGGGCGGCGCCCGCAATGTTTTCCTGCTGGAGCGGATGCAGGCGCAGGCGCCGCAGGTCCGGTATATCGTGCCGGATGCCCTGACCGTGGATTTCAAGGAGGCGCTGATCTTCGCGCTCCTCGGCGCCCTTTACATGGCCGGTCTTCCCAACTGCCTTGCGTCCGTGACCGGCGCCGCCTTCGACAACATTGGTGGCTGCCTCTATAAAGGACGACACAACCCATAACATCGGATTAATTATCCCGTCTCTAAGAGATATTCATCTTCCGGGGCCAGTGACGGTAAAAATTGACGGAAAAAACTTGCTTTTACCTGTTTTATCGCTACTTTTGTGACAGCATGAGCCAGAGAATCAACAGCAACAACCATCATCACCACCCGATCTCCGACAGATAGGGCGGTTTCCTCGTTCATGCACCACTGACAGAAAAACAGAACTCATCCAGACCAGCCCGCCCAGGCTGGTCTTTTTTTATCCCAAAACGAAACGCATGTTAAGCCGCTGACCTCATCTATCACCTGCTTGTCCTGCTGGAATCCATGGGTTGCAGCCTGGAAGATATCGAACAGGAGCTGGCTTTGCGGCATCGATAAGTCGCCCGCTCCGGCCGGCCGGAACGAATTCGCATAAATACAGATTTTTTTGTTAAATTTGTATTTATGAACCACAACGAATTCGATGTCATCATCATCGGCGGGGGCATCACAGGAGCCGGGACGCAGCGGGACTGCGCCATGCGCGGCCTGCGGACCCTGCTCATCGAACGGTCGGACATCGCCACCGGCGCCACCGGGCGCAACCACGGCCTGCTGCACTCCGGCGCCCGCTATGCGGTCAACGATCCGGAATCGGCCGAAGAATGTATCAAAGAGAACATGATCCTGCGGCGGATCGCCTCTCACTGCGTCGAAGAGACCGACGGTCTTTTCATCACCCTGCCTGAAGACGATCTGGGGTATCAGCAAACTTTCGTGGAGGCTTGTCGCAAGGCCGGTATCCGCGCCGAGATTATCGATCCGGACCTGGCCCGTCGACTGGAGCCGTCGGTCAATCCCGACTTGATCGGTGCCGTACGCGTCCCCGACGGCAGTGTCGATCCCTTCCGGCTGTGTGCTGCCAACATGCTTGATGCCAAACTCCACGGCGGGCAAGTACGGCTGCACACCGAAGTAACGGGCTTCATCCGCGAAGGCGATACCATCCGGGGCGTTCATACGCGCAACCGCACCACCGGTGAAGAAGCCGATTACTACGCCCCGGTCACAGTCAATGCCTGCGGCATTTGGGGACAGCACATTGCCGAACTGGCCGGTGTCCGCATCGGCATGTATCCCGCCAAAGGAGCCCTGCTCGTCTTTGCCCACCGCGTGAACAACCGCGTCATCAACCGCTGCCGGAAGCCGTCCAATGCCGACATTCTGGTCCCGGGCGACACCGTCTGCATCATCGGAACGACCTCCACCCGCATCCCCTTCGAGGAGTGCGACCATGTGGCCGTAACGCCCGACGAAGTGACGCTGCTTATCACCGAAGGCGCCAAGATGGCCCCGGCCCTCTCGTCAACCCGCATCCTGCGAGCCTATGCCGGCGTCCGCCCGTTGGTCAGCGCTGACAACGACCCTACGGGCCGCAACATCTCACGCGGCATTGTCTGCCTCGACCACGAGATCCGCGACGGACTCAAGGGTTTTGTTACCATCACCGGCGGCAAACTGATGACCTATCGGCTTATGGCCGAAATCGCCACAGACACGGTTTGCCGCAAACTTCAAGTCAACAAAACCTGCCAGACGGCAGATACACCGCTGCCGGGATCCGAGGAACGCTCTTATGAAGCCGTCGCCCAGAAGATATGGGAGACGCCTTCCATGGCGCAGAAAGCGGCAGCCGCCCGCCTGGGCACCCGCGCTTCCAGCATCCAGACCCACGACCGGCTGGACGAAGCCCTGATCTGCGAATGTGAAGAAGTATCGGTGGGAGAAGTCAATGCCGCTATTGAACGGCTGGACGCTTCCACGCTCACGGACCTGCGGCGCCGCACCCGTATCGGTATGGGAACCTGCCAGGGCGAGTTCTGCGCCTGCCGGGCCGCCGGCCTGCTGGCCAAGGCACACGGCTGCGTGGAAAAAGAGCGCGACGATCTCGCCAATTTCCTGCAGGAGCGCTGGAAAGGCAATTTCCCGATCGGCTGGGGCGACACACTCCGGGAAGCCGAATATACGCAGTGGGTCTATAAACACGTCTTGGGCTTATGAAATTCCATACCGTAATCATCGGCGGTGGTCTGGCCGGTCTGGTGTCCGGCATCAGTCTCCAGAAAGCCGGAAAGAGCACCGCCATCATCAGCAACGGGCAGAACGCCCTGCATTTCTTCTCCGGGAGCTTTGAGACCCTGGAAGAAGTCCCCCAGCGTATGGTCGACCTGCTCGAAGAGGCAGGCATCCGTACCCATTATCAGCCGGGGGTCCGGCTGATGCCGCTGGGCACCTTCCGTCCGGCAGCCTTGTCGTTGGAAGACATCAGCCTGTTTCCCACCCCCCGGTTTGGGAAGAAAGTCCTGATTGTCACCTTCCGGGGATATCATGACTTCTTCTCCTCATTCCTTGCCGAAGGCCTGGAAAAACAAGGCATGACGTGCCGGATCCATCCGCTGGACCTGCCGCAGTTGGAGTGGCTGGAGCAGAGTCCCAGTGAAATGCGCTCCGTCCAGATCGCCCGCACGATGGACCGCATCTGGGAAGTCGTCGTCCAGGAGGTCCGCATCCTGCTCAAAGACGAAGACACCGTGGTCCTGCCGCAGGTTTTCGGGCTGCAGGACACCTCCGTTCCCGGTCGCATCCGGCAAGGGATTCCAGCCCAGGTGGTCTTCGCGGGTACCCTGCCCCCTTCCGTTCCGGGCATCCGTACGCAGATGCTTCTGAAGCGGCGCTACGAACTGTTGGGCGGCACTTACCTGATGGGCGACGAGGCGACAACGGCCCATGTGCACGACGGCGTCGTGCACAGCATTGTCACCAAGAACCTCGACAGCCATTTCCTGGAAGCCGACCATTTCATCCTCGCTTCCGGCGGATTCTTCTCCAAAGGGCTCAAGTCCAATCCGTTCCGTATCCATGAGCCTGTCTTCGGCCTGGACGTCGAGCAGGCGCCCGACCGCAATGACTGGTATCATCCGGAATTCATGAGCGACCAACCCTATCTCTCCTACGGTGTCAAAACCGACGCCGGACTCCATCCCCTCCAAGCGGGAGCGCCGATGAAGAATCTCTATGCCGTGGGCTCCATTCTGGGCGGCACCCGGCCGGAAATGGGCTCCGCTGCCGGTCTGGCCATCCGGAGCGCTTTGACCGCCGTGGACCAGATCCTTAACCAACCGAACGCATGAAACTGCAGGAATATACCGAAAGCAAGCACAACTTCGAAGAGTGCATGAAGTGCACCGTATGCACAGCCTATTGCCCTGTGTTACAGGTGAACCCGCGCTACCCGGGACCCAAGCAGGCCGGGCCGGACGGAGAACGTCTCCGTCTGAAAGACCCGTTCTTCTTCCACTATGCCCTCAAGTATTGCATGAACTGCAAGCGCTGTGAAGTAGCCTGTCCCTCTGATGTAAAAGTGGCCGACCTGATTCAGGCTGCCCGCATCAAGTACGACCGGTCCAAACCCAAACTACGCGACCGGATCCTCGCCTCGACCGATTTCATGGGATCACTGGCCCGGCCGTTCGCCCCGGTCGTCAACGGTGTAACCGGCCTCGGCGTGACGAAAACCCTGCTCGACGCCACGCTGAAAATCGACCGCAACCGCACCTTCCCCAAGTACAGCGGACGCAGCTTCGAGCGCTGGCTCAGCCGACGCGAGAAAGAACAGGCCGCATTCCCGGAACAAGTTTCCTACTTCCACGGCTGCTATGTCAACTACAACTTCCCGCAACTGGGGAAAGACCTCGTGAAGGTGCTCAACGCACTGGGCGTCGGCGTGCGGCTGCTCGACAAGGAAAAGTGCTGCGGGATCGCCATGATCACCAATGGCATGACGGAGCAGGCCACCCGGCATGCACAGCACAACGTAGCCGTCATCGGAAAAGCCGTGGCCGAAGGGCGCAAAGTGGTGACCACGTCCTCGTCCTGTACCCTCACCATCCGGGAGGAATATCCCAACCTGCTGGGCGTGGACAATGCTGCCGTCCGTGATTCGCTGATGATTGCCACCCGGTTTGTCTTTGAAAAGCTTGAACGGGGCGCCACGTTGCGTTTCCGGCCCGATTTCCACAAGAAGGTGGCCTACCATACCCCCTGCCACATGGAAAAGTTGGGGTGGGGTGTTTTCTCTGAAAAAATCCTGCGGATGATTCCTGGCGTGGAATTCACGCTGCTTGATTCCAATTGCTGTGGTATTGCCGGCACCTACGGATTCAAGAAAGAGAACTACGCCGCTTCCCAGGCCATCGGGGCTCCCCTCTTCGACCAGATTCGTACCATCAATCCCGATGTGGTGGCCTGTGACTGCGAGACCTGCAAATGGCAGATTGAAATGTCTACCGGTTACGCTGTCGCCAATCCGATTTCGATACTGGCTGAAGCGTTAGAATAGTCTTTGAGAATAACCTTACTATGAAAGAATTCTTATTTTTATTAGTTGTATTGACTGTTGTCCTAGCCTGCGACAAAAAACCTTTCATTGACGTTCAAGCCCATCGCGGCGGCGCCGGCCTGATGCCGGAGAACACCCGCTCCGCCATGCGGAATGCCCTCGATCTGGATGTGAACACCCTGGAATTTGATCTGCAACTGTCGAAAGACGGTCAGGTGGTAGTCTCGCACGACAATTATTTCCATCCCCGCTACGCCACCCGTCCCGATGGTACGCTGATTCAGGAAGACGATCCCAAGGAGTATCTTTATACGATGCCCTACGACAGCATCAAGCGCTATGATGTCGGGCTGCGGCCGGTGGACCGCTGGCCAGGCCAGCAGAAAGTTGCCGAGGTCAAGCCGCTGGCCGGTGATCTGATCGACTTCACGGAAAGCTACGCCAAGAAGCCCGTGAACTACAACATCGAGATCAAGTCGTGGCCGGGTGAAGGGGAAGGCACTTTGTGGCCTGAATACCATGTCTTCTGCGATACCTGCATTCCCGTCCTGCTGTCGAAGAACCTGGGCAAACGCCTCATCGTCCAGTGCTTCGATACCCGTGCCCTGAACTACATGCATGAGAAATGGCCGGATCTGACCCTCTCCTACCTGACCGAAGACTACGATGGTGGTGATATCGAGGCTCTGCTGAAGAATCTTACCTTCACTCCGCAGTGGTGGAGTCCGGAATCCAGCGTGGTTACGCCCGAAAACGTAGCCTGGTGCCACAAACACGGCATCGGCGTAGTTCCCTGGACCGTCGATGATCCGGCCGAGATGAAACGGCTTGTGGAATGCGGCGTGGAAGCCATCATCTCCAACTATCCCGACATCCTCATTGAAACTGTACGATAATGCTCAAATTCCTGCAACAACCCGCCTATAAGCCGGCCCAGACCGGACCGGAAGCGGATGCCCGGTACAAACGCCTGCGCCTGCAGGTATTCCTGGGTGCCTTCATCGGGTATGCGGGCTTCTATCTGGTCCGCAAGAACCTGTCGATGGCTATCCCTGCCATGGCACCGCTCGGCTTTGAAAAAACTGAGCTGGGCTTCGTCCTCGGCCTGAACGCCGCGGCCTACGCCCTCTCGAAATTCATCATGGGCAGTGTGTCAGACCGCTCGAATGCCCGCGTTTTCCTGCCACTGGGTCTTGTCCTGACCGCCATCTCCATGTGCTTCATGATCGTCCCCATCCAGGCCATCGGCGCGGAACGCAAAGCCCTGGCCATCCTGGTCATGGGCATCTTGAACTTCCTGGTCGGCTGGTTCAACGGCATGGGCTGGCCTCCCTGCGGTCGCGTGATGACCCACTGGTTTTCGGTCACGGAGCGTGGCACAATGATGAGCATCTGGAACTGTGCCCACAACGTCGGCGGCGCACTTGTCGGTCCGATGGCCACCTATGGTGCCATCTGGTTCGGCAGCTGGTTCTACGGCACTCACACCGAGCTCTACTTCCTGATCGGTACCTTCGCCTTCCCCGCTGCCGTGGCGCTGTTCATCGCACTGCTGGCATTCATTCTGCTGCGCGATACACCGCAGTCCTGCGGCCTGCCCTCCATCGAAGCCTGGCGCGATGACTATCCGAAGAACTACTCAGAAAAGCATGAAGAAACTCTCACGACGAAAGAGATCTTCTTCCAGCATGTACTTAACAACAAGTTCCTGTGGTACATCGCCCTGGCGAACGCCTTCGTCTATATGGTCCGCTACGGCTGTCTCGACTGGGCACCGACCATCCTGACCGAGAAAGGCATCGACTTGAAGAGTGCCGGCTGGGCCTACTTCGCCTACGAATTCGCAGCCATCCCCGGCACGCTCCTCTGCGGCTGGCTCTCCGACAGGTTCTTCCATGGAAAACGAGCGCTCCCTACGATTCTCTTCATGGCCCTGGTCCTGGTCTTCCTCGTCCTCTACTGGGCTTTTATCGACAATCTCACTGTTGTGATTATCGCCCTGATCGGCATCGGCTTCTTCATCTACGGTCCAGTGATGCTCATCGGCGTACAAGCGCTCGACCTGGCACCCAAGAACGCCGCTGGTACGGCCGCCGGCCTGACCGGATTCTTCGGCTACTTCTTCGGCACCTTCCTGCTGGCAAATACCATCATCGGCCTGGTGGCTCAGCGCGCCGGATGGAGTTGGACTTTCGTTCTGCTCATTGCAGCCTGCCTCCTCGCCATCCTATTCATGGGGATGACCTTAAGGGAAGAAAAGAGTGGCAGATAAGTCACTGACCGACTGCATATTACCAAAAATCGCTTGCGTCAAAATACGCAAGCGATTATCTATAATACGCTAATAATCAGCAACTTTGCTGCCACTAGGCACCGGGATCAGAACACCAACAGGAACAATCCTGCGGCGAGACACGCACCGACCATCGGGCCGGCGACAGGGACCCAGCTGTACCACCAGCCGCTGTCGCGCTTGCCTTGGATGGGCAGCACGGCGTGGGCGCAGCGAGGACTGAGGTCACGCGCGGGGTTGAGCGCATAGCCCGTCGTACCGCCGAGCGACATACCGATCGACATGATCAGGCAGGTCACGGGCCAGGAACCCAGAGAACCGGTAGCCAGCGCGGTTCCACCCAGCGAGAAGGCATTGCCTTCCGTGGCGAGAGCGAGAATCACGAACACCAGCAGGCAGGTGGCAATCACCTCGCAGAGGAAATTGCGCCAAGGATTCTTGATGGCCGGCATCGTGCAGAAAGTACCGAGCATCGTGTCGGGCTGGTCGCTCGTCGCCTTGTAGTGGTCTTTGTAGAAAATCCAGACCAGTGCTGCGCCGAAGAAGCCGCCGAGCATCTGGGCAACGATGTAACCGAGTACCATCGCCCAGGCGAACTTGCCGGCAACGGCCAGACCCAGCGTCACGGCCGGATTGAGATGCGCACCCGACGAAGGACCAGCGATCAGCACACCCATCATCACGGCCAGGCCCCACCCCAATGCAATAACGACCCAACCGGCGCCCTTCGCCTTGGAATGATTCAGAGAACAGGCGGCGCATACACCGTCGCCCAAAAGCACGAGTACCAACGTGCCGATGAATTCAGCAATATAAGGATTCATAGGATCAGTGTTTAATCGTTCTTGAAATGGCGTCTTTCCAGCCTTCCTTGCAAGCCGTCACATCGGCACCGGAGGGTGTGAAGGTCCGTTCTGCCTTCCACTGCTGACGGATTTCGTCGAGAGAGTTCCAGTAACCGACGGCAAGGCCGGCGAGATAGCAGGCACCCATGGCGGTGGTTTCGGTCACCTGGGGACGGATGACGGCAGTTCCCAGGATATCCGACTGGAACTGCATCATCAGGTTGTTGCGGGAAGCACCGCCGTCCACCTTGAGTTCGGCCAGCTTGACACCGGCATCACGCTCCATGGCGGCCACGATATCCATGGTCTGGAAAGCGATGCCTTCAAGGGCGGCACGAGCGATGTGGGCGGCCGAAGTACCGCGGGTGATGCCACAGATCAAGCCGTGTGCATACTGGTCCCAGTACGGCGCTCCCATGCCGGTCAGGGCGGGTACGAAGTACACGCCGCCATTGTCTGGCACGCTGGCGGCCAGCGCTTCGATCTCCGACGAGGAGCGGATGATACCCAGGCCGTCGCGCAGCCACTGCACTACGCTTCCTCCGACGAAGATCGAACCTTCGAGGGCGTAATTCACCGTATCGCCAATCTTCCAGGCTACGGTGGTCAGCAGGTTGTTGCGCGAGAGGATGGGCTTCTCGCCCGTGTTCATCAGCAGGAAGCAGCCGGTACCGTAGGTGTTCTTCACGGAGCCGGGGACGGTGCACATCTGACCGAAGAGGGCGGCCTGCTGGTCGCCCGCAATGCCGGCGATGGGCACTTCATGGGCGAAGATTGTGGTCTTCGTATAGCCATAGACCTCTGAGGAGGAACGCACCGACGGCATCATCGAAACTGGAATCCCGAGCAGGTCGAGCAACTCGGCATCCCACTCCAAGGTGTTGATATTGAACAGCATCGTACGCGATGCGTTCGACACGTCGGTCACGTGGACAGTTCCACGGGTAAGTTGCCAGACAAGCCAGCAGTCCACGGTTCCGAAACGGAGTTTGCCGGCTTCAGCCTTCTCGCGGGCGCCCGGCACGTTGTCGAGGATCCACTTGATCTTCGTACCCGAAAAATAGGCGTCGATGATCAGACCGGTCTTCTCGCGGATCTGGTCCACGAGCCCCCGGGCCTTGAGTTCGTCGCAGTATGCGGAGGTGCGGCGGTCCTGCCACACGATGGCGTTGTAGACGGGCTGGCCCGTCTCAGCATCCCACACGATGGTGGTCTCCCGCTGGTTGGTGATGCCGATGGCAGCAATGTCCTTGCCGTTGATGCCAATTTTCGTGATGGCTTCAGCAATCACGGCCGCTTCGGACGACCAGATTTCCATCGGGTCGTGCTCCACCCAGCCGGGCTGGGGAAAATGCTGTGTAAACTCCTGTTGTGCAGTCGAGCAGATCTTGCCTTCGTGGTCGAAGACGATGGCCCGGGAAGAGCTGGTTCCCTGATCGAGGGCCAGAATGTACTTGTCCATATTATTTTCGTGCGGAAGGTTTGATCGGAAGGTCGCCGTTGGGATAGGTTCCGTTGGCAAGGAAGCGTTTCACGTTGGCGAGGAATTCCGCCACCTTGGCCTTATACGTGGCCGGGTCCTTGGCATAGGAGTTGGCGTGAACGGCACCCGGGCAGACGTAATAATCCTTGTAGCCCTGGACCTTTGCTTCGTAGTTCTTCCACAGGTGGTCGAACGGCACGAAGTCGTCGGCATCGCCGTGGATGAAGAACATCGGGCGGTCGCAGTTGGCCAGCTGCTTCACCGACGAAGCCTCCTTGAACGACCAGCCATAGCGATTCTTGCTCACAATGCTGGCGCTGTTCAGGATCGGGAACGGCGGCAGATGGAAGCTGTCTTTCAGGTTGAAAGCGAACTGGTCCCAGGCGGAAGAATAGCCGCAATCCTCCACATAAGCCCGCACGTACTCGGGCTGCGGATCGCCGCTCATCATCATCACCGTAGCGGCCCCCATCGACACACCGTGGACCACCATGAAGTCATCCTGGAAGATATCGTGCGCCACCTTGGCCCACGAGGTCACGTCGAAGCGGTCGAACCAGCCCATCTGGGCGGCATTTCCTTCCGAGTAGCCGTGGTACTGCAAGTCCGGGAACAGGACATTGTAGTTGAAATCGTCGCGATACATCCGGACCAGGTAGAGGAACACGAAGTGATTGTCGGTATAACCGTGCACCACGATGGCGGTACCCTGGGCGTTGGCGGGATCCTTGGCGGGTACGTAGCAGGCATGCACCTTATAGTTGTTGTAGCCGACGATTGTCGTATCTTTCAGGATGCCCTGCGCTTTGAGACCGTCATACCAGGCGGTGCTGCCGGGCATCAGGGAATCTGCTTTATGGCGGGTCCGCTCAATATCGTCCACGCCGTGCGGCGTGGGCTTCAGGGCGTAATTCGACATATACTTTCCGGCCAGGCAGCCGTTCAGGCAGAACATTATGACCACAAGGGCAAGAATGCCCAAAATCGTTCTTTTCATAAGCGGCTAGAACTGATAGTTGATACCGATGCCGATCCAGGGATTCGCTTCCAGGCCTTTCGTGAAGCAGCGGGCATATTCGGCCGAGACGATGAAATTCTGGTTCATGGCAATCTTGAGGCCGATACCGGCGCTATAGATCACCTGGCCCATATTGTCGGCATCATAAATCAGACTGGTCTGATTAGGCAGATTGTTGAGTACCTGGAATCCAAACAGAAGCGGGTCGTGGGCAACCTTGCCCAGCGCATCCGCACGATAGGGTTTGGTTATGATGCCCGCGTCGAAGAACGGGTTGGTAGCCAGATAGAAATACTGGTTGAAGAGCTTGAACTTGACGAGCTTGACACGCAGTTCCATATTGGCCCAGGCAAGGCCTTCCGACAGCACCCGGTTTTCACGCAGGCCGCGGATGGTGTTGGACGAGCCGAAGCCTTCGGAGATCATGTTGCGCTGGACGAGGAGCGGCACGTTCTGGATCATGTAGAACGGCGTCTCGCCTGCGATGGTCTGCTGCCAGGCCAGACGGTAGGCGAACACAGGGTCGCCTGCAGGAATGTGGATGGGGATGTCAATATAGTGGCGGAAATATACGCAAGCCTTGAGGTAAGGTGAACTGAGTACATTGCCGTTGAGATAGGCCTCAGCCCAGACGCCCCGGTTGGGAGCAGCCTCCATGTCGCGGGTGTCGAACACGAAGCCGGCGTTCAGTTCCAGCGCAGTGCCGCCTTTCGCCTCGGATTCACGGATGGCGCCGATCTGCTGGTAACGTTTATAAAGGGTCAGATCTTTGTCGTAGGGCGTGTTGGCACCGCCCATATCACCCAGGGTCCACTTCCAGAAATTGATGCCGGCAGCCCAGTTCAGGTTGTCGGTGATACGGCCCTGAACGTTGGCCAGGCCACGGAGCATCTTGCGGCTCATGCCGTAGTAGTTGATGTTGGGCGAGGTCTCCCGGTTATACCAGATATTGTAATCTTGAACGGAAGCCGGACCGTTGAATCCCCAGAAGCTGTAAAGCGGGTCGTTCACGTAGGTGACCGACGCGTTGATACGCATCCCCGGAATCAGATACTTGGAGTCATAGGCCAGATACAGGCGCATCCGGTGGCTCTTGGTGAAGTAAGAAGCCTCCCAGCTGATCTTGTGCAGCGGATCGGGATAAGTCGAACCGTCGCCGTAATTGTAAATATCGCCGAAAGCACCGGCCTGGAAGCCGTTGTCAACTGAGAAAGTCGCCGTAGGAAGCAAACCGAAGCTCCAGCCGGTCTTGACTTCCTTTTCGCCCTGAGCATAGACGGAGAAAGCCCCGGCCAGCAACAAGGCGCAAATCAAAAGTTTTTTCATTTTCAGTTTATTTTTATCAAAATTACGCGAATTTAATCAAAACAAACTGAAAATTCAAGACAAATCGGCTATTCTTCTTCGGTTTCCTTAAAACTGTCCAGCAATTCCTTATAACCGGGAATGACCAGCCCCGTAGCTTTGTGGAGATCTTTCCGGTCACCGGCGAAAGTAATGACACGGCCGTCGGGCGTCACCGTAGCATACGCCGTCTTCGCCGGAATCTTCTGGTTGCCGACCTTGCCGCTGTATGTATAGGAATAATCGTAATAGGCCGTCTTCAGCGTATCGGCGCCCATCATTTCCTTCAAGACATTGAGTTCATTGAAGATCTTCGTGTCTCGCTGAAGCGCCTGAAACACCTTGGTGGCGTTGTTGGGCTTATTTTCGCGGATGTACTTTTCCATGCGGGCGGTATTCTGGTCAAGCCGGATCTCATAAATGCCGATGCGGCGCTGAAACTCTGTGGCAAACGTGGTCGAATCCAGTTTCTGGAGATGTTCCACGGTAATCTGGTAGGGTTGGTCAATCTCCTTCATCATCTCCGCCACGATGGCGTCGGCGATGGGATCGGCCTGCTTCGGGGTGCACGCGCAGACCACCAGGGCGGCCAACGCAATCAGGTAAAATCTTTTCATATCCGGGACGTTTTATGATTATCAGAATGTAAAACTCCGTGTCTCCAGGCGCTCGTTGCCACACAAGTCTGTCGCCCATACACTGATCTCGTGTTTGCCGCGACCCACGCGTTCTTCTTTGAGTTCCAGCGAAATGATATCACGGCGAAGCATCGAGAGATACCACCGGCCATCGATTTCGACGCGGGTTGAACCCACTCCCGAGGCATTGTCGCGCACACGGATGCGGATGGTACTGCCGTTGACAATCTCTCCTTTGTTGCCGAGGAACTGCACGGAGGGAGGAACAGTGTCAATCGCCACACAGTACGTACCGAAACGCACCTGCACACCGGCACGGGTAAGCGTCTCACCGTAATTCGCCATATAGGCTTTCTCTTCCAGCCCTTCGGGAATCTGTGCCGCAATCTCCAACTCGCCCGGCATCTGCAACGGGATATCCGGGGTGCCGATCTGCCACACGTCGGAAACGATGCCGCGCGCAGGGTCGGCGTCCGCCACTTTCTTCCAAGTAAAATTGATATTGTCGTAGAGGGCGCCGGCCGGCAGGAAATAGGCCATTCCCTCCTCCACCACGCCATTCTGCGTGTACCAGAGCCAGGGTGTCCGGTTCAGCGTCGTATCGGGCGCCGGAGCCTTGAAACCGTCACCGCGGCGCACCCGATAGCGGAGTGTCGCGCGATTGCCATGCTCGTCGATGGCCTCCAGCCGCAAGGTATGGACATCCTCGTCATCCAGAATGATCAAACCCTCGTTGTGGCAGGTAATCCGGTCGGCCAGCAGATTGTTGGGATCGACCCGGCTCTTGACCAGGTCGCGTCCTCCGCGGTAGCTCTCCCGATATTCGATCAACGACTTGATATAACGGCCTGCGTCGAAAGGAACGTCACCCACCTTGAAGGCAAAGAGCAGCGTGTCGTCGAGCGTGACGCGGTATTCCTCCACGGCCAGTTTGCCTGTTGTTCCCTCCTGGCGGTCGGTAGCGTCGATTGCGACATAGCTTCGTCGGGGAAGACGTAAGGTATCCTTTATGGCAGTAGGGTTCGTGAGGTTGTGGATGCGCCAGCTTCCGCTCACGGGAAGCGAATCCAGCGCATAAAAGCAAACCCGGTGAAACTGCGGAGAGGTTTTGTCAACGGGCTTATAAACGCCCCTGGAGAGATAGTTCAGCGGCAAATCATTCTCCGTGTCACGGATTTCCATGTGGAGATGCGGTCCCGCCGAAGAACCGGTGTTGCCCACCTGGCCCACGATGTCACCTTGCCGGACCGGGAACTCGTCGGGTCCGAAAGTCAGGTTGACGCTGAAGCTTTCCTGCGCATACTGTTCTTCCTCCACACGGCGCGCAACGGCTTCGCTGAAGCGAAGCATGTGGCCGTACACCGAAGTCGTCCCGTCGGGATGTGTGATGTACAGACCATTTCCATATCCCCACGGCGAGACGCTCACACGGGAGATATAGCCGCTTTTGATGGCATGGATCGGATCACCGACCTTGCCGCCGACGCGCCAGTCCAGCCCACCGTGAAAATGATCGTGCCGCAGTTCGCCGTAATTCCCCGCAAAAGACATGGGCACATCGAGCGGCCGGATGGCCTGCTCCTGTGCCCACGCAATCACGCACCCCACCAGTGCGACAGCCAGTGCCAAAAACCGCTTCATGACTTCGGGGTGAAGCTTGAAGAGCTTCGCCAACTTTCCACGATTTCTTTCTCTTTCCGGTCCAGCCGTTTCGGCACATAGACCTGCACATAGATCAGGTAGTCGCCACACCCGTAGCCATTGACTTCGGGTATGCCTTTCCCACGCAGCTTGAGGATCTTGCCGGGCTGCGTACCGGGATCAACCTTGATCTTCAGTTTGCTGTCGATATAGGGGATTTCCACCGAACAGCCGAGTATGGCGTCGGGGATCGAAAGGTTCAGGGTATATACCAGGTCGTTGCCATCGCGTTGCAGACCGCCTTCCTTGGGGGATTCCTCCTCAATGACGACCAGCAGATTTCCTGCGATACCGCCGTTACGCGCTGCGTTGCCCTTGCCCTGGATGGTCAGTTGCATGCCTTCCTGCACGCCTGCCGGAATCTTGAAGGAAATCTCTTCGGCGCTCTTCACCAGGCCGGTGCCGCTGCATTTGCGGCAAGGATTGGTAATCTTGCGGCCCTCACCGCCGCAATACGGGCACGGCGAACTCGTCTGCATCTGTCCCAGAATCGTATTGGCGATCTTGGTTACCATGCCGGTACCGTGGCAATGGTCACAAGTCTTGATGTCCGCCTCCGAGACCGCGCCCCGTCCCTGACAGTCGGGGCAGGTTACCATCTTATTGATCTTGACTGTCTTCTCGACACCTTTGACAACCTCGGCAAGACTCAGTTTTACCTTGATGCGGATGTCGGTTCCCCGAGCGGTCCTCCGGGCCCCGCTCCGCGAGCCACCGAAAGCACTGCCAAACGCACTGCCGAAACCGCCGCCGAATGCTCCACCGAAGATGTCGCCGAACTGCGAGAAGATATCTTCCATCGAGAAGCCGCCGCCGCTGAATCCGCCCTGGCCGCTCATGCCGGCATGGCCGAACTGGTCGTAGCGTGCCCGCTTCTGCGGATCGCTCAGGACGTCGTAGGCTTCGGCCGCTTCCTTGAATTTCTCCTCCGCCTCCTTGTCACCCGGATTCTTGTCCGGATGGTACTGGATGGCCTTCTTCCGATAAGCCTTCTTGATGTCCTCGGCCGAGGCGCTTTTATCCACGCCGAGTACTTCGTAATAATCTCTTTTTTCTGCCATCGCTTCGTTTCCTCCTTAGATGCCCACGACCACCTTGGCATAGCGGATCACGTTCCCGTTCAGGGTATAGCCCTCCTGGGTCACATCAATCACCGTGTTCTTCTTCTCAGGATCTTCCACCGGGAACTGTGCCACGGCTTCGTGGAAATCAGTGTCGAAGACGGCACCCCGGGCTTCGATGCGTTCCACGCCGCGCTGGTTCAGGTAGCCCATCAGCTTATTGAAGATCAATTCAGTCCCTTCAATGGCCGCTTCGGAGCCTTCCGACTCTCGCAGTACATTGAGTGCACGCTGACAGTCGTCCAGTACAGGAAGGAATCCGGTGAGGATATCCTTGCCGGCGTTGTCGATCAATTCGAGCCGTTCCTTGGCGGTACGCCGGCGGTAGTTATCCCACTCCGCCTGCAGACGCAGATACTGGTCGCGAGCCTCAGCAGCATCTCCACGCAGTTTTTCCACCTCGTTCTCAGCTTGTTTCAGGGATTCCTCCAGTGCTTTGATCCGTTCGGCCTGCTCGGCGATTTTCCGTTTCTTGCGGTCTTTTTCCCGTTCTTCCTTATGGGGCGTTTCCGGGGTTTCCTCCGTCATCTCGACTTTTTCTTCTTTTTCTTTTTCAATATCGTTTTCCATAGTCAATGCTAATGCTTTATTTTCCGGTCACAAAGATAATCAAAATGTCTGCCAACGAGAAATGGCAGACAAATTGGCAGAGCTTCCATTTTTTGTCAAAAAATTTGGAATATTCCCGAGATTGGCCTACATTTGCAGCCTAATAGGAACGGCGCTATCGAATAAGGGTTTAGTTCGCGGCCCTCTCAAGGCTGAAATCCGGGTTCGAATCCCGGTAGCGCTACAACAAAGGAGGAAACTCGGCGAGTTTCCTCCTTTGTTTGTAGTAGTGGTTTACTGGCCCGGGAGGGTTTCCTTATTGATGTAGGTCAAGCCATAGTTGATCAACTGACCAGGAATGAGGTTGTATTCGGAGCATTGTCCGAGTTTGAGTTTGAAATAGACTTCGATGCGACGGGCCGGGG
>JAEEOM010000003.1 GCA_016284265.1 Bacteroidales bacterium
GTTCGGAACCAGCAGGGAATATGGGATGGCCATCCGTCCCGTGTCCGACTGAGAATAGCGGGATAATTTGCGTATCTTTGCAAGGATGAGATACGTCCGGTTCATAGCGGCTGCTTTGCTGGCGGCGGCGCTTGTATGTGTACAATGCGCAGCGGCTGATGACAGCGTCGTCTTCCGACCGATGCGGGTCGAACGGCTGCCGGACTTGAATATACCGCGAAACGGACACTTCCTGGCCTATGTCGGCGGGGAACTGACTGTGATCGGCGGACACACGACGGGCTTTATCCCCACAGCCACGGCCGAGTATTTTCGCGACGGGAGCTGGCACCTGATGGAGATGTATTTCCCGCACGATTGGGGTTTCGGTGTCATTCTCCCTTCGGAACAGGTGCTGGTGGGAGGCGGTTGCGCAGAGCCTTTCGGTATCGGACAGACTTGGGCCGTGGAGTTGTACGATCCCGCCACACACAGTTTTTCTCCGCTCCCTGTCCTGGATATGAAACGGGGGGCCAACACAAGTGCTGTGCGTCTCTCGGACGGCAGTATCATTGTGGCCGGCAACTGGTATGCGGAAGATATGATTTCAACATATTCCCCTGAGTCCGGAGGTGAATCTCTGCGTGTGCCGGTACTTGGACGCTCTTTACCGCTAATCCTTCAGACTGCCCCGGACAATGCCTTGATACTGAGCTCATCCGGTTCTCGGGGTGAGAATCTTGACCCTGTGGCGGACCGTTTGAAAGGAGATTCAATCGAAGTGCCGCTGCTGCAGGAATGGGAATCGTGGATACGCCCCGACGTCTGTCAGATTAGCAACTATTTCATCGGTGACGAAACCGTGGGTGGCTATGCATGGATCTTCCCGGCCATCAGGAAGGCAGACGGGCAATTAGGGTTGATCAAGGTGGTTGGCGAGGAGTTCTCCGTATTGGAAACCGATCGGCCCTTGCCTATGACAAGTCCGGAAGGTGAGGCTCTGACTCCCGGCGCCACCCTGCTTGCCGATAGGGCAAATAAATGTGTCTGGATAATCCGGGCTGTCAAGGGAACGGGACAGATTGTTTTGGCCAGGGTAGATTACGGCGAAGCCCTGCACGGTGGAAAAGCGCCTGTAAGCCTCTATAGGGCTGAATCGCCTGACAGCCGTCCTGTCCATTCGATAGGGGCGGTTCTGATACCAGGAGGTGATATTGCGTTCGTCGGCGGTCTGGCAGACGCCGACAATTATCACCCTGACGGCATCGCATTCATTATTCATACAGCGCCTGTCGAGAAGGCTGCCCTGCCGTGGTTGTGGATCATTGTGGCGGTTGCCTTGCTCGCCGCCACCATCCTGTTCCTGCTATATCGAAAGAGAAAGACTCCTGTAGATGCACCACTGACAGAAGCGACTGAAGATTCTTCTGCCGAGGATTCTTTTGTAGAACTGATGGACCGGATTACCAAGCAAATGGAGGATGGGCGCATGTTCTTGAAGAAAGGCCTGACGAAAGAAGATTTGGCCCGGGCCGTCGGCTCGAACTCCCGCTATGTGTCCGACTGTATCAACCGCAAGGCGGGCTGCTCGTTCATTGACTATGTGAACGGCTACCGCATCCGTTACGCCCAGCATCTTCTCTATGAGAATCCCGACATGCGCCTGTCGGAAATCAGCGAAGAGTCCGGCTTCTCCAGCGAGGTCACTTTCTACCGCAACTTCAAGGCCCGTACCGGCCAAACTCCCGGCGAATGGCTCGCCAGCCAGTCCCGTCCGTGATGCCCGATCAAACCGGGCATGACGATTATTTACTATCTTTGTACGGTAACCATGCCTTGGTTATTCGTTCCCGTGTTACGACTTGAGTTGATTATATGGACGCTGGTTATCCTGCTGCTGGCAGCAGGGTGTGGCACGACGCGGGCGTTTCTGGAGATGGTTGAGGACGGTTATGAATCGATGCCTTATCAGCAGGAGGGCCTGCTTCCGGTTGATCCGGAGGGTGATGCCCGGCTTATCCGGAATCTGGACCGGTTCCCCGGCAAACTGTACACCTATCTGTTTGAAACCCCTTTGCCGCAGACGGATTCGATCCGGGAACGGACGCGGGTGGACCGGGCGCGCGCAAAGGAGGCCGGGGAAGTACCTTTCCGGATCGGGAAAACGATGCCCATCGATATCGACCGTCTGTTGAACCGCTGTTGTGAGATCCTGCGACGGCATGACCCCGCCGTCGTACCGGTAGCGGGCGAAGAGCACGAGTGGTCGCCGGAGGCTAGGAAATACCTCCGGTATGGCTTCTGGCACAGGCTGCAGCGCCACGCGGAATACAAGCAGCAGAACTTCCCGGTCCCGTTGTTCATGCGCAGCAAACTGCTACTCTGCCTTGCCTGCGGATGGACCTCCCAGTATTGCGTTACAGGACAGGAGGCGGCCCTGGCTGAGCGCATCATGCGCTATCCTGACCGCAGCGTCCAGATCGATCAACTATTTGAAGAGAGTTACCTGCTGAATGGCGGCAATATCTACTTGACGCTGCTTACCTGCGAAAACGTCCTGGCCGGACAGCCCCACCGGCGGGAGCGGGAAGAAGATCCCCTGCAGAAGAAACTCGCTTACATCCGGCACGATTCCAAAGAGATGGGCGACAACTACGGGGCCTGGTACCATTTCTTCGGAACGGCACTCTACGGCTTTCTCCGGCCGGAGTTCGTCAGCACCTTCGTGGCCGATGTCGAATGCATCGGTTCTCTCTTCTACGAAGGGCCGGACCGGCAGGAGACCTTCATGAACCATTACGGCGCCCTTTTGGGCGACCTTCTCAAGAAGATGATCCGGAAAGGCAGCTGGCGGCTTCCGCCCGCCCCGGACGCACGGACCGACTATATGCTTCCATCCGGACTGTAATTTTATTATCTTTGTACAATAACCATTGTATAACCTACCATGCTCAAGATCGGCGACAAGATGCCTCCCTTCGAGGTGCTGGACCAGGACGGGAAAACCGTCCGGTCGGAAGATTTCATCGGCAAAGGCCGCAAGACCATCGTCTATTTCTATCCGAAAGACAACACGTCGGGTTGTACCGCCGAGGCGTGCAGCCTGCGCGACAACTATGCGGCGTTGACGGCGGCTGGCTACAATGTGGTGGGCGTGAGCAAAGACAGCGTAAAGTCGCATGCCGGATTCCGGTCGAAGCATGATCTGCCGTTTACGCTGCTTGCGGATACGACCACACAGATGCTGCAGGACTTCGGCGCCTGGGGCGAGAAGAAGATGTACGGCAAGACCGTGCTGGGTACGATGCGCCGGACCTTCATCTTCGATGAAAACGGCATCCTGGAGCGTATCATCGAGAAGGTCGATACGAAGAACGCTGCTGGCCAGATCCTGGAAGGATAACGATGACCAGTCCGTTCCTGCCGACCTCGAAGAAGGAAGTAGAGGCGTTGGGCTGGGACCAGCTCGACGTGATTCTCTTCATGGGGGATGCCTACGTGGACCATCCCTCCTTCGGCGTGTCGGTCATTGCCCGGGTTCTGGAGGACGGCGGCTACAAGGTGGCCGTGGTGCCGCAGCCCAACTGGCGCGACGATTTGCGCGATTTCAAGAAGTTGGGTAGACCGCGCCTCTTCTTCGGCGTAGGTGCCGGAGCGATGGACTCGATGGTCAACCGATATACGGCGGCCAAGCGTCTCCGCAGCGATGACGCCTATACGCCGGAAGGCCGTCCCGATGCGCGTCCGGACCGGACGACCGTCGTCTATACAAAGATTCTCAAGCGACTCTGGCCCGACGTTCCCGTGGTGATCGGCGGGATTGAAGCGTCGTTGCGGCGTGAACCCCATTACGATTATTGGGACGACTGCATGAAGCCTTCCATTCTGGAAGAGAGCGGCGCAGACATTCTGATCGCCGGAATGGGGGAGAAGCCCATCCTGCAGGTCGCCGAAGCGTATGCAAACGGAACGGCGGAATCGCTGCCCCGTATCCTCATGGGGCCTCCGCTGACTACGGAAGAGATGGACTGGGTCTATGACCTGCCTTTCACCCGGCTGCCGCATCCCCGCTACAAGGGGAAGCGTATTCCGGCCTACGACATGATCAAGTTCTCAATCACCACCCACCGCGGCTGCTTTGGCGGCTGCAACTTCTGCGCGATTACGGCCCATCAGGGCAAGGAGATCCAGTCGCGCAGCGAGGCGTCGATCCTGCGCGAGGTGGTGGCCCTGACGAAGCATCCGGAATTCAAGGGAACCATCACCGACCTGGGTGCGCCCAGCGCCAACATGTACCGGATGGGAGGGATTGACAAGTCGCTGTGTGCCAAGTGTAAGCGTCCGGCTTGCCTCTTCCCGAACCGGTGCCGGAACCTGAATCACGACCATACCCCGCTGCTTCAGCTGTATGAAAAGGTGCTCAAGGTGCCGGGCGTGAAGCACGTGTTCGTGAGCAGCGGCATCCGGTATGATCTGTTCCTCGACGAAAACGGATTCCTGTCGGAAGACGGGCGCCGGTATTTTGAGCAGCTGGTGACACGGCATACCAGTGGTCGGCTGAAGGTGGCCCCGGAACACACGGAGGATGTCGTGCTGCAGGCCATGGGCAAGCCGAGTTTCAAACTCTTCGAACGGTTGGAGAAGGAGTTCTACTCGTTGGTCCGCAAACGGGGTCTCAAGTACGAGATCGTGCCCTATTTCATCTCGGCGCATCCGGGCTGTTCGATGAAGGAGATGGAGGCCCTGTCGAAACACCCGGCCCTGCGCGGCATCCGCACCGAGCAGGTGCAGGATTTTACGCCGACGCCGATGACCGTTTCGACCGAAATGTTCCATACGGGGCGGGATCCCCGGACCGGGAAAAAGATCTTCGTGGAGCGGGATATCGCGAAAAAACAACGGCAGAAATCTTTTTTCTTCAAGAAACGTTGATTTATTTTGTCGGTACGGAAAAAATCTCCTATACTTGCAGAACCAAATTTATACGGACTATGGCAGGACAAAGTATCCCTAAAAAACGGGCTGTAATCAGCTATGAGAATATGTCGGAAACGTTGATGGACGCTTTTCGCGAGAAGTATCCGCATGGCTATGCCGACTATATGGGTGACATCTTCAAGGTGGACAAGCCGGACGGCACTTCGTTCTATGCCGTGACCCTGGAGATACCGGACGCCCTTTACCTGGTCAAGATCAAGGTGAAGGTGGATGACTATGAAGATGCCGAAGAAGTCTTCAAGAATGATGAGGGAGATGATGGAGATGAAGGAGAAGGCGGAAGCTTCCCGGCGTCGGACGACGATATCGCCGCGGCCGAGGCTGCCCAGGAGGAAGGTGAAGACTGATCACACCGGGATCCTGTCAGACAAAACCAAACTGCTGCTTCTTGCGGTGTTGGTCGGGTTGCTGTGCGGTTGCGCGGCAATTCTGCTCAAGACCCTGATCCACTGGATCCAGACCGGACTGACGTCCTGGTTCAGGACGCCGGCCGACGGGCTGTTGCTGTTGCTCTATCCGGGCATCGGCATGCTGCTTTCCCTGCTTTTCGTGCGTCTGATCCTGAAGGATGACATCAGTCACGGCGTGACCAAAGTGCTGCAGGCAGTCTCGAAGCACGAATCGAACATCAAGGCGCACAATACCTGGTCGTCCATTGCCGCCAGCTCCGTGACCATCGGCTTTGGCGGCAGTGTCGGTGCGGAGGCTCCGATCGTTTATTCCGGCGCTGCCATCGGATCGACCGTAGCACGCTGGGCGGGCCTTTCCTACAAGGACATGACGATGCTGCTGGGCTGCGGCGCCGCTGCGGCTGTCGCCGGCATCTTCAAGGCACCCCTGGCCGGTGTGCTTTTTACGCTGGAGATCCTGTTGTTCAACATGTCGATGAATGCAATCCTGCCGTTGCTGCTTTCATCGGTCACGGCGACGGTGGTCACCTACGTCTTCATGGGGAATGACGTCCAGTTCGCCGGCTCGATCGAGGCGTTCAGGCTGGCCAACATTCCCTTCTATCTGATACTCGGTATTTTCTGCGGTTTCATGTCGCTGTATTTCATCCGGGTTACCCTGAAGGTGGAAGACCGGATGCGCCGGGTCCGCAGTCCGTACGTCCGCTGGATTGTCTGCGCCCTGCTGATGGGTGTGCTGATCTTCCTTTTCCCACCGCTCTATGGTGAAGGATATCAGTCTCTCTCGTTGATGCTCAACAACAACCCGGGTGAAGTAACCCGGACTATCTTTGGCGACCGGCTGCTCTCGAACCAGTGGCTGTTCCTGCTCTATTTTGCGGCAATCCTGCTCTTCAAGGTCTTTGCCACGGCCTTTACCAATGCCGGTGGCGGCGTAGGCGGGACGTTCGGACCGACGCTTGTGAGCGGCGGGCTGGCTGGTTTTGTCATCGCCCGCCTGATCAATTTGACGGGCCTTGCCATCGTCCCGGAAGCCAATTTCGTATTGGTGGGGATGGGTGGCCTGATGGCTGGCGTGATGCAGGCTCCGATGACGGCCATCTTCCTGATCGCCGAGATTACCGGCGGTTACGAGCTGCTGATACCGCTTATCGTGACGGCGGCGGTCAGCTATGGAACCATCCGCTTTTTTGAACGCTATTCCATTTATACCAAACGGATTGCGGCGCAGGGCGAGCTCCTGACCCACGACAACGACCAGGCGGTGCTGACGTTGCTCAAGACGGAAGACCTGGTGGAGGCCGACTTCACCCCGGTACAGATGAACGAGACGCTGGGCGACCTGGTCGAGGACATATCCAAGTCGCGGCGCAACCTGTTCCCGGTACTCGATGCGCAGGGCCGCTTCCAGGGTGTCGTTACCCTCGACGACGTGCGTGAAATCATGTTTGATAAGCGCCTTTATGGGGAGAAGATCTACACGCTGATGAAGAGCGCGCCCGCTTTCGTCTATCTCGACGAGAAGATGGACAGCGTGATGAACAAATTCGAATCGACGCAAGCCTGGAACCTTCCGGTGCTTGACGATGAAAACAAGTATCTGGGTTTCGTGTCGAAGAGCAAGATTTTCTCTTCCTACCGGGACCAGCTCAAAGCCGTATCCAATGAATAAACGTTATATCGACCATATCGCCGGTCAGCTCGGTGTGGCTGTCTGGCAGGTAGAGCATTGCATCGACCTTTTCGAAGAAGGGGCGACCGTTCCCTTCATCAGTCGCTACCGGAAGGAGCGCACTGGCGCGCTCGATGAGCTGCAGGTAGCGGCCGTCCGGCACTACTGGCTCCGCTTCAGCGATTTGGAAAAGCGCAAGGCTTCAATCCTCGCCAGTATCGAGGAGCAGGGCAAGCTGACGGACGAACTCCGTACGGCCATCGAGAACGAAGTGGATGCCCAAACCGTGGAAGATCTCTACCTGCCTTACCGGCCGAAGCGCCGGACGCGGGCCTCGATTGCCCGTGAGCAGGGCTATGAGCCGCTGGCGCTGAAACTGTGGGCCATGGAACTCGATCATCCCGAGCGGGAGAGCGAAGAAGCCTTGGCAGGCGCCCGCGATATCGTCGTCGAGATGATCTCGGAGAGTCAACCGGTCCGTGCGCAGTTGCGCGACCTTTACCAGCGCTGGGGAACGGTCGCTTCGCACGTGTCCCGTGGCAAGGAAGACGATGCGGAAGCACAGAATTATCAGAATTACTTCGATTTCTCGCAGCGGCTCGACCGGGTACCTTCACACCGGCTGCTGGCGATGCTCCGCGCTCGGGCGCAGGGGTTCGTGAACGTGAAAGTGGAAGTCAATCCGGAGCATGCGATGGAACGGATTGCCCGCAAAGTCTATGCGGGCAAGCGCCGCCCGGTGCCGGCCTGCCGGCAGCAGGTGGAGACGGCCATGGAAGATGCCTACAAGCGTCTGCTGCATCCCTCCATTGAAAACGAAGTGCTTGCGCAGGCGAAGGAGAAGGCCGACATTGAGGCTATCCGCGTGTTCGGAGAGAATCTGCGCGAACTGTTGCTCGCACCGCCGGTCGGACAGAAACGGACCCTGGCCATCGATCCCGGATTCCGGACCGGCTGCAAGGTGGTCTGCCTCGACGCACAGGGCACGCTCCTCCACAACGATACCATCTATCCGCATCCGCCGGTGGGCGAGAAGATGGCAGCCATGCGCAAGATCTCGGCGATGGTCGAGGCCTACAAGATCGAGGTGATCGCCATCGGCAACGGCACGGCCGGCCGGGAAACGGAGGCGTTCATCCAGAAAATCGCCCTTCCCGAGGGCGTCCGGGTTTATTCTGTGAGCGAAGACGGGGCATCCGTCTATTCGGCTTCCGAAGTGGCCCGGGAGGAGTTCCCCGATTATGACGTCACGGTGCGCGGGGCCGTGTCGATCGGCCGCCGCCTCATGGACCCGCTCGCCGAACTGGTGAAGATCGATCCCAAAAGCATCGGGGTGGGGCAGTATCAGCACGACGTGGACCAGACCCTCCTGAAAGAGCGCCTTGACGAAACGGTGGAAAGCTGTGTCAACAGTGTCGGTATCAACCTGAATACAGCCAGCAGCTGGCTGTTGCGCTATGTATCGGGCATCGGTCCGGTCCTGGCCCGCAATATCGTGGACTATCGCACGGAGCACGGTCCGTTCGCATCCCGCGACGACCTGCTGCAGGTCAAGCGGCTTGGTGCCAAGGTATTCGAGCAATGCGCGGGTTTCCTCCGCATCCCCGATGCGGTCAATCCGCTCGACAACACGGCCGTCCACCCTGAACGCTATGACCTCGTGAAGCGGATGGCCGCAGATGCCGGGATCCCGGTCGGGACGTTCATTGCCGACGCTGCAATCCGCGGAAAGGTCGATCTCAAACGCTATGTGTCCGGGGATGTGGGCATGCCTACACTGACCGACATCATGGCGGAGCTGGCCAAACGGGGCCGGGATCCGCGCGGGTCGATCCACGTGTTCGAGTTCTCGCAGGAGATCCATTCGATCGAGGACGTGCAGGTCGGTATGATCCTGCCTTGCGTGGTGACCAACGTGACGGCGTTCGGCGCCTTCGTGGATATCGGCATCCACGAGCATGGTCTCATCCATGTGTCCCAGATGGCCGACAAGTATGTGAACGATCCGTCCAAGGTACTGAAGGTTCACCAGCAACTGGAGGCCAAGGTCATCAGCGTAGATCTGGACCGGGGCCGGATCGGACTCTCATTGAAAGGAATGAAAAGATGAAAGGTAGATTTTTATGGAAGGTCGCCGCGGGGATCGCGGCGATTCTTGTCGTGTCGGCGGTTGATGCCGCTGCACAGAAGTACACGGTCAGTG
The DNA here is from genome assembly GCA_016284265.1 of Bacteroidales bacterium. Lineage (GTDB taxonomy): Bacteria > Bacteroidota > Bacteroidia > Bacteroidales > UBA932 > Cacconaster. The sequence goes on from JAEEOM010000003.1 coordinate 9,263, forward strand.
GTTATCTGACCGACGCTGCGTCGGGCGAATCGCTGATCAGTGCCGCTCTGGTGGACCGTACGTCCGGCCAGGGAACGGTGAGCAACAACTACGGTTACTATACGCTGACGCTCCCCGCCGGGGAACATTCATTCGAATACTCATACATGGGTTATGAGACAGTGACGATGTCTCTCCCTCTTACGCGTGATACGGTGATCCATGTGGCCCTCAAGCCATCGGCGGAGTTCCTGCAAGGCGCTTCCGTGACGGCCTCCCGTTCTGAGACCGGCGTTCGCGGTACCCAGATGAGTGCCATCGAGATACCGGTCCACCAGATCCAACGGGTCCCGGCTCTGGCCGGCGAGGTGGATGTCATCAAGGCCCTTCAGTTGCTGCCGGGCGTGCAGTCCGGAACCGAGGGCGCTGCCGGGATGTATGTCCGCGGCGGCGGTCCCGATGAGAACCTGCTGCTGCTCGATGGTGTGCCGATCTATAATGTCAACCACATGATGGGCTTTTTCTCAGTGTTCAATGCCGACGCCATCAAGAACGTGACGCTGTATAAGGGCAGTTTCCCGGCCCGTTTCGGCAGCCGGCTCTCCAGCGTCGTGGATATCCGCATGAAAGACGGGAACGACCAGGAATTCCATGGCAGCGCCTCGCTCGGCCTTTTGTCGGCCAAGGTCAACTTGGAAGGACCCATCATCAAGGGGAAGACCACGTTCAACCTGTCGGCGCGGCGAACCTACTACGATATCCTCTCGCAACCGCTGATCGCGTATATCGTGGCACGCGAGGGCAATGACGGGGAAACGGGCACGGGCGGATATTATTTCTACGACGTGAATGCCAAGCTTACGCATACCTTCTCGAATCGCGACAAGCTCTACGTCAGCTATTATATGGGCGACGATGACGTGTATGCCCGGTACAGCAACCGGGACGAGGAGACGGAGGGCCGTTTCAAGATGGGTTGGCATTGGGGCAACATCGTGGGCTCGGTACGCTGGAACCATGTTTTCGGTCCCCGGCTGTTCGTCAATATAACCGTCAATTATACGCAGTACAGGCATCGGCTGGACATCCGCGATACCGAGCGGTTGCGCAACACCCCGTCTGCGCCGGAGACGGAGATGTTCCTCGGCTACAACTCGCTGATCAACGACCTGTCGGCGGCGGCGGATTTTGAATTCCATCCGTCGCCTGTCCACGAGATCCGTTTCGGCGGCACCTATATCCGGCATGCATTCAAGCCTTCCGTCTCGACGATCCGCTACCGCGAAGGGACAGACCGGGACGCCGCCCTTGACACGACGTTCGGCGACCGGAATCTCTTTACGGGCGAAGCGGCCGCTTTTGTCGAAGACAACTGGTCGGTGACCCCCTGGCTGAAGTTGAACGCCGGTCTCCGGTATTCCCTTTACACGGCGGCGGGCTGCGCCTATCATGCGCTGGAGCCCCGCCTGAGCCTGCGGGCGCTGTTCACGGACGACTTTTCGTTCAAGGCCTCGTATTCCGAGATGAACCAGGCGGTCCATATGCTGAGCAACAGCGACATTTCCTTGCCGACCGATCTCTGGGTCCCCTCGACCGATCGGATTCCGCCGATGCGGTCCCGGCAGGCCGCAGCGGGGCTGTTCTACAGTCTCGGACAAGTGGACCTCTCGGTGGAGGGCTATTACAAGACGATGGACAACGTTCTGGAATACCGCGACGGCGCTTCGTTCTTCGGTTCTTCCACCGGCTGGGAAGAGAAAGTGGCCGTCGGTCGGGGTTGGGCGTACGGTGTGGAATTCCTGGCCCAGAAGAAGATCGGCAAGCTGAGCGGCTGGGTGGGATACACCTGGTCGAAAGCGATGCGGAAGTTCGATCAGGAAGGGAATATCGTCAATTTCGGAGAGCCGTTCCCGGCCCGTTACGACCGCCGGCATGACCTGAGCGTCACAGCTTCTTACGCCTTCAGCAAACGCTTCGACTTGGCGGCGACCTTTGTGTATGGAACGGGCGTGTGCGGTTCGCTGGCGCTCCAGCGGGTTGCTGTCCCGTACTACAATGTCTTTCTGGACGGACGCTTCTCGGACCCGGTGCCGATGGATTACCTCGAAGGGCGGAACAACTACCGGCTGCCTTCCTACCAGCGGCTTGACCTGGGGGTGAACTTCCACCGCCAATGGCGCAACGGCAACCACCGGACCATCAGCGTAAGCGTCTACAATGCCTACAACCGGAAGAATCCCTTCATCGTGTATCGCAGCGGTTCGTCGCTCATGCAGCTGTCGATCTTCCCGGTCATGCCGTCGGTTTCGTATACGTTTTATTTTTAGTAGGAGGGCCTGTCATGAAAAAGATTAACAATCTGGTTTTTGGGGTCTGCTGGATGCTGCTCTCCGTGGTATCCGCCTGCGAGACGGAGATTGAATTCAACGGGGAAGAGCGTGTTCCGCGGCTGACGGTCTCGGTGGTCGCCGTCGCCGGCAGTCCGCTGACCGTTGACGTGTCCGCTTCGGTTTTCTTCCTGGACAGAGGCGACGAGGGATATACCGCGCCGCTCGATACGGTGCAAGGCCGTGTACGGGTATTCGTGAACGGCAGCCAGACCGGTTTGGAAGCGGAGCGGTTGCCGGAAACGGGCCTTTTCGGCCTTCGCTATGGCTGTTCCTATAAGCCTGCGCCCGGCGACCGGATTCGCATCGAGGCTGCATTTCCCGGTCTGGACGCCGTCTCGGCCGAGACGCAGGTCCCGCTCATCCCCCGCTTCGAAGTGACTGCCGTGTCCCCGGACAACCACGAGCTGACCCTCCGCATCCAGGATGATGCCTCTTTCGAGAAATACTATTCCCTGCGGGTATTCAAAACTTATGAAGATGAGAGTGGAGCCTATGACCTTCCGGTCATCTTTACCTCCAATGACGTGATCTTCCACAAGACATCGACGGGCTTGGCGGATCTGTTCGACATCGGTGGATCGGAGGACTGGCAGTCCGTGCAGTTGTTTTCCGACGCCCTGTTCAGGGGGAAGTCCTATACATTCAAAATCCGCGTACAGGACGATGAACCCGTCTTCGTGGAGTTGGGAGCGGTTACCGACAGCTTCTACTGGTACGCGACATCGTTTGAAACATTGCGGGATCTGGGCGGTTTCACGCTGTTCGTCGAAGGGGTCCCGCTTTATTCCAATGTGTCGGGCGGTTATGGCGTCATCTGTGCTTCGGCTTACTCCTCCGTCAAGATAGAATGGTAAGAAAAAAATGCTATTTTTGTAGGTTACAATAAAACGGAACTTATGGACCGGAAAGTCATCATCATCCCTACGTACAACGAGAAGGAGAACATCGAAAAGATGATCCGTACCCTGCGTACGCTCGACGGCGATTACCATATCCTGGTGATTGACGACGGATCGCCCGACGGAACGGCGTCGATCGTAAAGTCGCTCCAGGCGGAGTTTCCGCAGCAGTTGCATCTGATTGAACGGGCAGGGAAGCAGGGGTTGGGTACAGCCTACCTGACCGGCTTCCGCTGGGCGTTGGAACACGGCTATGATTACGTCTTCGAGATGGATGCCGACTTTTCCCACAAACCTTCCGATGTGCCACGCCTGTATGCGGCCTGTGCGGAAGGTGGCGCCGACCTGTCCATCGGTTCACGCTATTGCAACGGCATCAGCGTGATCAACTGGCCGATCGGACGTGTAATCATGTCCTACTATGCTTCGGCCTATGTGCGGACCGTCTTGCGGATGAAGGTGTACGATACGACGGCCGGGTTTAAGTGCTATTCGCGAAAAGTGTTGGAAGCCATTGATTTCGACCGGATTCAGATGCATGGTTACGGCTTCCAGATTGAAATGAAATACAACGCGTTCAAGCTCGGTTTCAAGATTGTCGAAGTGCCGATCATTTTCGAGGACCGGAAGGAAGGAACTTCCAAGATGAGTTCTGGTATCTTCGGCGAAGCCTTCTGGGGCGTGCTCCGCTTGCGTTTCCGTAAAATCCGTCCGCGCCGATGAGTGAACAGGGAAAAGGACTGAGCCTGGTCTGGTACCTGGGAATTCTGGTTACCGTCTTTCTCTGGGGCATGTCGTTCCTCTGGAGCGACTCCGTGCTCGACCAGGGGACGCCCGTGTTCACTTTTATTTTCACCCGTATGATTATCGCCGCCACCGCACTGTTGCTGTTCAGCCTGCTTACGGGCAAGTTCCAGCGCATCCGGAAGGGCGACCTGAAGTGGTTCGCGGCCATGACGGCCTTCGAACCGTTCCTGTATTTCCTGGGCGAAACATTTGGCCTTAAGATTACCGGCTCGCCGACGCTCTGCTCGGTCATTATCGCCACGATTCCGGTGTTCAGCCTGATCGTGGGCTGGATTGTGTTCCGCGAGAAGCTCTCCACGCTCAACCGGGCTGGCATCTTCGTGGCCGTGGCAGGCGTGATCCTCTTCATCCTGATCGGCGGAAACCTGCACACCGACTACCTGTACGGCATCCTGATCCTTTTTCTGGCCGTCATCGGATCGACCGGTTATACCGCCATCTGCAAAAAACTGGCTAACAAGGGCTACAATGCCTTCTCCATCGTCACTTGGCAGTTCATCCTGGCCATCGGCTATTTCCTGATCCCGTTCCTGATCTTCGACGCCGCGACCTGGACGCCTGCGTACCTGGCCTGGCCTGTGCTGGAGCCCATTATCATGCTGGCCGTACTCTGCTCGGGCGTAGCATTCGTCATCTACGCCGCTTGCGTCGACCGGATCGGCATGACTCGAACTACGGTGTTCCTGCCGCTGGTGGCCATCGTTTCGGCCGTGGCCGCCCTGATTCTGGGGCAAGATAACCTGCATCCGCTGCAGATGGCCGGCATCCTGATTGCCATGGCCGGTGTGGTCATGGCACAATATACTTCGCAAAAACGTAAACAAGCATGAAACATAACGGACTGACATTGGGTGTACTCGGCGGCATGGGCCCGGCGGCGACGGCGGAATTCCAGCGGCTGCTGGCCGTCAAGGCACCGGCTACGTGCGACCAGGAGCATCCGCGAATGATCGTCTATTCGCATACGGTCACACCCGACCGCACCACGTATTTGTTGGGCAAGGGCCCCGACCCCGAACCCTATCTGCTGGAAGGACTCCAGACCCTCATCGGCTGGGGCGCCGACCGGCTGGCGGTCACCTGCAACACGGCGCATCATTTCATCGATCGTTTCATCGAACAGGGACTGATTTCCGTTCCGGTGATCCATATCATCGAAGAGACGGTCCGCACGTGCCGGGAACGCAGTCCGCAGGGCGCCTGGCTGACGGCGACCCTGGGAACGATGAAGACCGGGCTTTACCAGCGTCACGGCGCGGCGTCGGGCTATCGTTTACGGATTCCCGAGCCGGCCATGCAGGAGGAAATCCATGTCGTGACCGATTTGGTAAAAGGTGGCCAGCAGGAAGAGGCGGGTCGTCGCTATCACGATATCGTGGAGCGGCTCTGGCAGATTGAGCGGATTCCTGTCGTGCTGGCTTGTACCGAACTGCCCGTGGCTTACCAGCGCGCCGGACTTCCGCCGGAGATGGGTATCTCTTCGCTGGAGTCGCTGGCGGACGGTTGTATCAGAGAACTCTATAAACCTTTGTGATATGGGACTTTTCAACTGGAAGAAAAAAGAGAAGAAGGAAGAAGGAGCGTTGGACAGCGGTCTCGAGAAGACGAAACGTTCGCTGTTCGAGAAAATCTCGTATGCCATAGCCGGCAAGAGCGTGGTGGACGACGAGGTGCTCGATTCGCTCGAAGAGGTGCTGATCGCCTCTGATGTCGGCGTGGAGACTACCCAGAACATCATTGAGCGCCTGGAGGCGCGTGTGGCCCGCGACAAGTACTTGAATACGGACGAAGTGAACCGATATCTCTGCGAGGAGATCGAAGGTCTGCTGGACGCGGCTGCCGACGGCAAGAGCACCGCACCGTTTGATTTCTCGAAGAAGCCTTATGTCATGATGGTCGTAGGTGTCAATGGCGTCGGTAAGACGACGACCATCGGCAAACTGGCAGCTCAACTCAGGGCCCAGGGAAAGAAGGTGGTACTCGGTGCCGCCGATACGTTCCGCGCCGCGGCCGTGGACCAGCTGGTCATCTGGGCGGAACGCGCAGGCGTGGATATCGTGAAACAGGAGATGGGTTCCGACCCTGCCTCGGTGGCGTATGACAGTGTCAAGAGCGCCGTGGCCAAAGGAGCCGACGTGGTGATTGTCGATACGGCGGGCCGGCTCCACAACAAGATCAACCTGATGAACGAGCTGACGAAGATCAAGAATGTGATGAAGAAGGTGGTCCCCGACGCGCCCCACGAAGTACTGTTGGTGATTGACGGATCGACCGGCCAGAACGGCTTCCTGCAGGCAAAGGAGTTCACCCGGGCCACCGATGTGTCCGCGCTGGCGGTGACCAAACTCGACGGCACGGCGAAAGGCGGCGTGGTGATCGGCATCAGTGACCAGTTCAAGATCCCCATCAAGTTCATCGGCGTGGGCGAAAAGATCGACGACCTGAAACTTTTCGACAAGAAAGAATTCGTGGAATCATTGTTTGATTAATCATTGACATTATGAATATCTCCTTCAATTGGCTTAAGGATTATTTGAAATTCGACCTGACGGCAGAGCAGGTCGCAGCCATCTTGACATCGACCGGACTGGAAGTAGAACACATGGAGACCGTGGAGCAGATACCTGGCGGTCTGGCCGGCGTAATCGTCGCCGAAGTCGTCGAATGCGTTCCGCATCCCGATTCCGACCATCTTCACATCACGAAACTCAACACCGGTGCGCCGGAACTCCTGCAAGTCGTTTGCGGTGCCCCCAACGTGGCGCAGGGACAGAAAGTGTTGCTGGCAACCGTCGGTACGGAACTTCCGACCGATGACGGTTCCAAATTCAAGATCAAGCGCTCGAAGATCCGCGGTGCGGAAAGCAACGGCATGATCTGCGCCGAAGACGAGCTCGGCATCGGCAACGACCACTCCGGCATCATGGTCCTCGATCCTTCGGCCGTGGTGGGCACACCTGCGAAAGAACAGCTCCATCTGAAGGAAGATACGCTTTTCGAGATCGGCCTGACTCCCAACCGCATCGACGGCGCCAGCCATATCGGCGTCGTGCGCGACCTGTATGCCTACTGCGTGCAGCACGACATCCCGGTCGAATATACGCTTCCCGAGGTCAGTGCTTTCAAACCCGGCCCCGGCGTCCCGATTTCCATTTCGGTGGAAGCCCCGGACCTGGCTCCCCGCTACATCGGCATCACGATCAAAGACGTGAAGGTCGGCCCTTCGCCCGATTGGCTCAAGGAACGGCTCATGGCCATCGGCCAGCGCCCGATCAACAGCATCGTGGACATCACGAACTTTGTGCTCAACGAGATGGGCCATCCTTTGCACGCGTTCGATGCGGCGAAGATTCAGGGCCGGAAGGTCGTTGTGCGGCGCAGTACGCCTGACTGCAAGTTCACCACCCTGGACGGTGTGGAACGGACACTGTGCACCGATGACCTGGTGATCTGTGACACCGAGCGGCCGATGTGCATTGCCGGCGTGTTCGGCGGACTCGACTCCGGCGTGACCGAATCGACGACCGAAGTGTTCCTGGAGGCGGCTTATTTCAATCCGGTCTCCATCCGGAAGACTTCGAAGCGGCTCGGCCTGAAAACCGACGCTTCTTTCCGTTACGAAAGGGGCATCAATCCGCTTGCTACCCCGATCGCCGGAATGCGTGCGGCACTGCTCATACAGGAAATCGCCGGCGGCACGATTGTCGGGTCTCCCCAGGAGTTTTATCCCACGCCGTTCCAATGTGCCCGTGTGGCGCTCAGCTACGATCGGATGAACCGGCTGATCGGAAAAGAACTGGCCCCTGAAACCTATCTCTCCATTCTCAAGTCGCTCGATTTTACGATTGAATCGGCGCATACCGAAGGCTGCGCGGTCATCGTTCCGGCTTATCGTGTCGATGTGACCCGCGAATGCGACGTCGTCGAGGAAGTGCTGCGTATCTATGGCTACAACAACATCGAATTGCCGGTGAGTATGAAGGCCTCGATCAACCCTTCGGTCCATCCCGACCCGGAACATGTCCGCAAGATCGTGTCTGACCTGCTCTCCGACCGCGGTTTCATCGAGATCATGAACAACTCGCTGACGAAAGGGGAGTATTATGACAAACTCAAGACTTATCCCGCCGAGAATTTGGTTCCCATCGTCAATCCGCTCAGCAACGACCTTAACGTGATGCGCCAGACGCTCATCTTCAATGCACTCGAGGTCGTGGCGCGGAACATCAATCACCAGAACAACAACTTGAAACTCTACGAAATCGGCAACTGTTACAGCTACCAGCCCGTGGAGGGTGCAGAGAATCCGCGTGCCGAACTCAAGAGCTATCGCGAGGAACAGCGGCTCTGCCTGGTGGTGACGGGTCCCGGCCAGAAATCGTGGCGCAACGAAATCGGGGCCGGCAACTACTTTGCCATGAAAGGCTATTTGGAACTGCTGCTGCAGCGTTTCAAAGTCAGCATATATGATCTGGAAACCGATGCGGCACCCTCTGATCTTTTTGCGGAAGGTCTTGTCTACAAGCTTGGCGGAAAAACCCTGGCCATGGCCGGCACAGTAGCCAAGTCACTGCTCAAACCCTTCGACATCAAGCAGCCGGTCTTCCTGGCCGAGATCCGCTGGCCCGTCTTCTTTGAACTGGTCAAGCGCGACAAGGTCAAGTACAAGGAGTTGCCGCGTTTCCCGGAAGTGCGGCGTGACCTGGCTCTGCTCGTTGATGAGTCGGTGTCGTTTGCGGACCTCCGCAAGGCTGCTTTCCAGACGGCCCGGGGCATTCTCCGGCAAGTCAGTCTGTTCGATGTCTATCGGGGTCCGAAGATCCTTACCGACAAGAAGCAGTATGCCATCAGCTTCATCCTGCAGGACGAAGAGAAGACACTTACCGATGCTGCCGTCGAGGCGACGATGGCCAAATTGCTGAAGACTTTCGAGAACAAGTTCGGCGCTACGCTTCGATAAACTACGATGGCTAAGCGGAAGTGGAGTAGGCATATGCTTTGAAGACCTTAGCCACCCTCGGCTATTAGAGGGAGGGGCCCGCCGCCTTGGCGGTGGGAGGGGTCGCGCAAGGCGCGACGGTCTGAAAAGCATATGCCTTCGGAACTGGAGCACAGGCGTGTTATTATTATAGGCAGATTCATGTCTTTTTTTCCGAAGGTAAAACGATACGCGTCGCTGGTGAAGTTCGCGCATACGATCTTTGCCCTGCCCTTTGCGTTGGTTGCTTTTCTGCTGGCACTCAAGGAACCAGGCTCCCGTTTCACGTGGATCCTGCTGCTGCAGTTGCTGGGCTGCATGGTGTTCGCCCGTAATGCCGCGATGGGCTTCAACCGATGGGCCGACCGCGAGATCGATGCGCGGAATCCCCGTACAGCCGGCCGGGACGTACCGGCCGGGCGCATTTCACCCAAGCAGGCGCTGACCTTCACCCTGGTCAATGCCGCTCTGTTCGTGGCCGTAGCCTGGACGATCAATCCCCTTTGTGGCGGCCTGTCGTTCGTCGCGTTGGTTTTCCTGTTGGGTTATAGTTACCTGAAACGGTTTACCTGGCTCTGTCATTTCGGCGTGGGGGCAGCGCTTTCGATTGCCCCGGCAGGCGCTTTCATCGCCGTGACCGGCCGGCTGACCTGGCCGGTCGCACTGCTTTCACTGATGGTCTTCTTCTGGTCGAGCGGCTTCGATATCCTCTATTCGCTGGCCGACGAGGAGGTCGACCGGTCGCAGGGATTACACTCCATTCCGCAGCGCTTCGGACGGGTGGGGGCGATGCGCATTTCCTGGGCAGTCCATCTGCTGGAATTCGCGTTGGTCCCGCTGTTTCTGGTTTGGGCGGGCCGGACCAAGCCGGCGATCTGCCTTACCGACTTTTGGGGCATTGCCGCCGGTGTCTTTTTCCTGGCGATGCTCATCTATCAGCACGTCATCATTTCTCCGAAAGACCTGAGCCGGCTGAATGCTGCCTTCTTTACCGCCAACGGCATCGCTTCTTTGGTTTTCTGTGTACTGATCTATCTTTCGGTGCTGCTATAGCCTGAAAACCTATGCCAGGAATACGAAAAAAGACTATCTTTGTAAGACCTATGATTTGTTTCAAAATGAAAAGATTTTTTCCCACTTTGTTAATGTTGCTGTTCGTAGCCTCCTGCACGGCGGAGATCGACCAGCAGGTCAGTGATTCCCGGGCGAGTGTTCCGAGCGGTATAGCGGTATTCCAGGCTTCGGTAGAAGGCTGTACGACGCCGGATACGAAAGTATACGCAGACGAGAACATGAAGGTTCTGTGGAATGCGGATGACCGGATTTCGATCTTCAACATGACGACGGGCAACGCGCAGTATGCGTTCACGGGCGAAGACGGAGATACGGCGGGTGGATTCGAGGAGGTGGGGGAGGCCGAGCCTGGTTCTGCCGTCGACTATGTGTACGCTGCCTATCCATACCAGACAGATGCGACGCTCGGCACGGATGGAGTTTTGACGATGACATTCCCGTCCGTGCAGTACTACAAGGAGCACTCTTTCGGCATCGGCGCAAACACGATGGTGGCGGTGACGGACGGGACGTTCCTGGCGTTCAAGAATGTCTGCGGATATCTGTCATTTCGTTTCTTTGGCGATAACGTATCTGTGAGCCGGATTACGATCCGCGGCAACAACGGTGAGAAGATTGCAGGGAGAGGGGCCGTCACCATGCCGTTTGGTGGAACGCCGACCGTGACAATGGGAGGCGTGTCGAGCAATGCGGTCTCGATTGTTTGTAATCCTGCTGTGAAGCTTGGTGCAGATGCCAAGCATTATACGGATTTTTGGTTTGTGATTCCGCCGGTGACTTTCGAACATGGTTTTACGATCACGGTTACCGATGAAAGGGGCTATACCTTTACGCAATCGACGACGAAGAGTTTCACGGTGAGCCGCAATACGCTGGACTGGATGATGGCGTTGAAGGTGCAGCCAGCCTATCCGGAATGGGGTATTCTCGGCGGGTTTAATGGCTGGGGTGCTGAAGACGAGTTGATGATGGAAATGACGTCTCCTCATGTCTGGGTCAGTCCAACCTTCACGGTCCCTGTGAATACCTATGGCTTCAAGATCCGGAAAGACCATGATTGGGAAGTGAATTACGGAGGTGATTTCCAGGCGTTTGGAACTCCTTTTGACGCGGTGCTTAACGGCGCCAATTTGTTGCAGGATGCGACTGAAGACCAAACTGTCCGGGTAACACTCGACTTGACCGATGCCTCAGCTCCGATGATTACGATCAACGAGGCTTCCACCTGGTCGGTAGTCGGTGGTTTTAACGACTGGATGAACGATTTGGTTATGACAGAAACTTCGTTCGGAATCTGGGTCAGCCCCGAGTTTACCACGACGGACAGCAACGGGTTCAAACTCCGTTTCAACAAGGGCTGGGAAATGAATCTGGGTGGAGAGTTTACGGAGTTCGGCAGTGCGATAACCGGAGTTTTGGATGGTGCTAACTTGATGGATGGCATAGAGGCCGGAAAAACCGTGAGGGTTCAGTTGGACATTACCGATTCAGACAATCCGGTCATTACGATCAATGAGGTAATCCCTCCCACTTTCTGGTCGGTTAGCGGTGATTTCAATAACTGGAGCGACGATCTCGACATGACCGAGACGTCGCCCGGCATCTGGGAGAGTCCGGTTTTCTTGACACCCGGGGGAGGGTATGGCTTTAAGATCCGGAAGGACCACGGTTGGGACATGAGTTATGGCGGAACCTTCTCCGCGTTCGGGGTTCCTTTTGATGCCGTCGTCAATACGGATGATAATATCATTGTAGGTTCAGAAGGTTATGATTATCAGGTCGTTGTGAAACTTGACTTGACGGATCCCGACAATCCCGCCATCACGGTTTTCGGAAGTCAGATAAAGCATGTATGGTGTCTTATCGGCTCTTTCAGCAACTGGAGCGATGATATCGAAATGGAAGAAACCGCGCCCGGGAAATGGCAGGGCACCCTGCCGGCCGTCGCGGCGGGAACTGAGTTCAAATTGCGCTGGGACCATGGTTGGGACGAGAATCTGGGCTATGCCTACGACGATACGTATTCCATCACCTCAGGAGTATCCTTCCCTTTGGCCTCAGGGGGCTGGAACTTGAGAATCGTAGAATCCGGCACCTACGAAGTCCTTCTGGACATGACCGGTACGCAACCGGTCGCTACGGTTACGCGCCTGTCTTCGAATTAAGACAATTTCGCTTAGTAGCCGTACCGCTTGCGGTAGATCAGGATCAGGGAGAGGGAAATCAGGAGACAGCAGACTTCGGCGGCGTCGACGGCGAACCAGATGCCGTCGGGCCCGAATAAGACAGGCAGCAGAAAAACGAATCCCAGTTCCAAGATCAGGTTGCGGACAAACGCGACAGCGGCTGACACCTTGCCGTTGCCCAGACCCGTGAACCAGGCCGAGGTGAACAGGTTGACGCCGACCAGGACGAAGCTGGCCATCGAGATGCGGATGGCGCGCATCGTCAGGGCCGTCAGTTCCGGATCGTAGCCGACGAACAGCCGTGCCGCCGGACCGGCTGACAGTTCCGAGACCAGCGTAATCAGGCCGCCCAGTGTCAGCAGCAGAATCATCGAATGACGAAGCAGACTCTTGAGTTCCACTTTGTCATCCGCCCCGTAGTTGAAGCCGACCACCGGGGTGACTGTGATGTTGTAACCGAAGAAGATGGCGGCGAAGACATAGCTGTAGTAAAGCAGGACGGAGTAGGCGGCCACGCCGTTTTCCCCCATCATGCGCAGCAACTGCAGATTGTAACAGATGGCCAGGATGTTGAAAGAGATGTTCCCTACATATTCCGACAGGCCGTTGCTGCAGGCCTGCAGCAACGGGTGGCGCTCGAATCTGGCATAGACCATCTTGAGCGAGCTCTGGTTCCTGCGGCTGGAGAAATACCAGAGCGGGTAGAATCCGCCGACACAGCAGGCCAGCATCGAAGCCGCGGCCGCGCCCGCCAGCCCCCATTTGAAGACAACGATGAACAGGGCGTCGAGCGACATGTTGGTCACAGCGCAGACAATCGACATGATGGTGCCCAGCTGCGGCTTTTCGGCGGTCATGTAAAACGACTGGAAAGCCATCTGGAGCATGAATGCCGGCAACCCGAGGGTGCAGATGCGGCCGTAGATGACGCACTGGTGCACCATTTCTCCTTCAGCGCCCAACAGCCGGGCGAGCGGCTCCATCAGCAGATAGAGCGGGACCATGAAAAGGGCGGCCAGCACGAAGGTGAACTGGACCAGCATGGTGAACATGCGGTGGGCACGGTCACGGTCGCCTTCGCCCATTGTCTTGGCCACGAGGGCTGAACCTCCCGTTCCGATCATCAGGCCGAGGGCGCCGATAAGCATGATGGCCGGCCAGATCACGTTGAGGGCCGCGAACGCCGTGGTGCCCACGAAATTCGACACGAACAGACCGTCCACGACACTGTAGATGCTGCCGACCAGCATCATGGCAATGCCGGGTATCGACGACTGGATCAGCCGCCCGTAACCATAATGACCGTCGAGTGCGAATCGCATGATGATTTTCGCTGCAATGTGCGCATCAGAGAATCAGTCGATTATACAAAGTGATCCCCCTCTCTGCGAGGGGGATGACTTTGCGGAAGTGGCTGATAGCCAGTTGCGTCCATTGCAGCGGGCAACAAGGCTAATAGAGTCCGGGGATTACCGTGCCGGCTCCTTCGGCGCCGGGGGCGATGGTGCTCAGAACCTCTTCGTTCTGGTTGTCGATGGTCGTGGTTTTCTCTTTGATGGAGAGGATGTCATCGACAATGTAGCGGGTGTGTCCGCGCCAGGGAAGACGGCCGAAGTACTCCTTGTAGTGGAGGTCCATCACCTTGCCGCTTTCAGTCATCAGCCGTTCGGCAATTTCCTTGTCGGCGATGGAGAAATCGAAGGTATTGGACTGGACGCCCGAAGTCTGGGCTTTGATTCCGGTCTGAATCAGTTTTCCTTCGTAGGTTTTCCAGATGACGCCTTTGTAAACGACATAGTTGAGTTCGCCGCTGCGGACACCTTCGCCGAAGACGAAGTAGAACCGGAAGTAGCAGAATACGGCCAATCCTACGATGAGGATGGCGATCAGGATACCGACAAACTTTTTCATGATATGGATTTTTACTGGTTAAACATAACAGGCAATGCGTTCCGCAACCAGGATCAGGACCAGGATGACCGCCAGCATGCGGCTGCCTTTCTTGCAGTCGGGAACGCCGAAATATTCGTTGAGGAGCAGGGAGACGGGCAGGGCGGTAGCCAGTCCGGCAGGGTAACGGCTGTCCGGCAGGAAGATCAGCGTCAAAAGGCTGAGGGACAGCGTGAGGTAGATAATCCGCAGTACGGCGGCAGAGCGGGAGATCTTGTAGCGGTCAAGGCGTCCGATTGACCAGAGGAGGGCCAGCAGGGCAGCCAGTGCCGTGAGCAGGATCCGGCAGAGCGTGGCGGCCGAAAAATGGATGGGGCCATGAGAAACGTCGGTCATTCCACGCCAAAGGCCGGCGAAAAATGCGTCAGGTGCCAGGCTGTCGGGCCGCAGAGCCATGATTCCCAGATAGATTCCTATCGGCAGGCAGAGAGCGAGCACCGAGGCTACCCAGAATTTCAGTTTCTCTTCCGCCTTGCCGACGGCACTGACTGCGTAAATCGGGGCGAGCCAGAGAAAAGGTGGAAAGAGCAGGGCTGCGCCGCCCAGCGTTGCCCAGGCGCCGGCCAGATTTCCCATGGAGGGCCGGTTGGCGCAAAAGGCGAGATAGAAAGCCATACTGAGGGCCAGCAGCAACGAAGCGCCATGGAACGGTGAGAACCAGAGGGCGGCGGGATTGGCGGAAGCCAGGACGATATAGGCGGCCGGGGTAAAGAGACCCAGTTGCGCCAGCACCCTGTCCTCGGTCAGTTGGAGAATCACGGCGTTGGCCAGTATGATGGCGGCGGCAAGCAATCCGGAGAGGAATGTGTGTGGAAGCCCCGGAGTTGCAGCAGGATAGCCACTGGCATACCATGTGGCCAGCAACAGAAACACGCCCACCAGCACCATGAATTCTGAAATCGTCCGGTTCATTTCGCTGCAAAGTTAGATAAATACGCAAAAATTGCTAACTTTGAAGCGAAGTAAAATGATTCCCAAGGTGAAAAAATGGCTTTTTGCGGGCGTGCTCTGTCTGATGTTGCTCCCGGCCGGTTGCCGGCCTGAGGGCATCATCCCTCCCGCGGACATGGAGAACCTTTTTGCCGAGTTCTATCTTGCCGACGCCTGCATTGAGACGATGAACAGTTCGGTCGGCAATGGACTCTTTTATCCGGATTCCGTGAGAGTCTATCAGCCGATCATCGAAAAGCAGGGATACTCGGAGGATGCGTTCCGCGAGTCGCTCGATTACTATCTCCACCGTCCTTCGGAAATGGTCAAGATTTTCAAGCATGTCCATGCCCGGCTGGAACTGGAGGCGGACCGTCCGGTAGAGAAACTCGATACGGAAGATGCAGAAGAAGAGGAAGCGCCGGACCAGGAAGAGGAAGAGACGGTGACGGAGAAAAAGCCTGTGAAAGAGGGGATTGAGCCGGAGATTGAGCGTGAGCCCGGCGACCTGCCGAAGGTGAAACCTGTACCGGAGCAGCTTCAAAAGGAAGAAAAGCCGGCCCCGAAACCGGCGAAAAAGCGGAAGCGAATGACCAAGTCGGATTTGAAACGGCTCGAGGAGGAGCTCAAATAGCATGCGTGTCGTCATCCAGCGGGTTTGTGAGGCTTCGGTCTCGATTGGCGGAAAATGCGTCTCTTCCATCGGGCGGGGGATGATGGTCCTCTGTGGATTCGAGGAAGCAGACGGGGAGGAGGATCTGGACTGGACTGCCCGCAAGATTGCGGCCCTGCGCATCTTCGATGACGAAGCGGGCGTGATGAACCGCTCGGTCGTGGATGTGGGGCAGGAAATCCTGGTCGTGAGCCAGTTTACGCTGATGGCCTCCACCAAGAAGGGGAACCGTCCTTCGTACGTGAAAGCAGCCCGCCCCGAAACGGCCATCCCGCTTTATGAACGATTCAAAGACATGCTTGCCGGCCTGCTCGGCCGGCCGGTTCCCAGCGGCGTCTTCGGCGCCGAGATGCAGGTGGCGCTGGTCAACGACGGTCCCGTCACGATCTGCATCGACAGCAAGAACAGAATATGATACATACTGATACGATGGAAAATAAGGAAATCTACAAGGCCGTCCTGGGGATGATCGACCTGACCTCCCTCAATGGATCGGACACCTATTCCAAGATAGCGGCCATGACCGAAAAAGTCAACCGCTTCCACGATACGTTCCCGGACTATCCGCTGCCGGCTTCGATCTGCGTCTATCCCAACTTCGCAAAAACGGTGGCGCTTACGCGTGCTACAGACGAACTGCACGTGACGGTGGTCGGCGGCTGCTTCCCGGCATCACAGAGTCCGTTGTCGGTGAAGGTGGCGGAATGCACGGCTGCTGTGGCCGACGGTGCCGATGAAGTGGACATTGTGCTGGCCCTCAATTCTTTCCTGGACAACAACTATGAGGCGGCCCGGCAGGAGATCATCGAAATCGGTGCAGCCATCCGGGACATCCGCCCCGCTGTCCACCTGAAGGTGATTCTGGAGACCGGCGCTCTGCAGACGAAGAGTTTGATCGAAGATGCTTCGTTCCTGGCCATGGAAGCCGGAGCGGATTTTATCAAGACCTCTACCGGCAAGATGCAGCCGGCAGCCACGCCGGAGGCTGCGCAGATCATGTGCGAATGCATCCGGGAATACCACAACAGGACAGGCCGCATGGTGGGCTTCAAACCCGCGGGCGGCATTGCTACACCCGAAGATGCCGTGACCTATTGGAACATCGTATCGGAAACACTGGGCGAAGCTTGGCTGGACAAGCGCTATTTCCGCTTTGGCGCCAGCCGCATGGCCAATAACCTGCTTTCAGCCCTGGAAGAACGGGAGATCAAGTATTACTAAGATGGGAAGCCTGCTGATCAAGAACGTCCTGCTGGACGGGAAGAAGACCGATATCCTGATTGAGGGGAACCGCTTCGGCTCCCTGGCTGCTCCGGCCGGAACGGTAGCGGATACGGTGCTTGAAGCGGAAGGGATGGCCATCCTTCCTCCGTTCTATAATACGCATACGCATGCCGCGATGAGCCTGCTCCGCGGTTATGCCGATGACATGCCGTTGCAGAAATGGCTGACAGATTACATCTGGCCCTTTGAAAACAAAATGACGCGGCAGGATATCCGCGAGGGGTCACGCCTGGCTGTCCGGGAGATGATCCGCACGGGCAGCGTCTTTTTCTCTGACATGTACTTCGACATCGAAGAGACGATCGAAGTGGTGCAGGAATACGGAATGCGGGCTGCCATCGGTGTGACGTTCGTGGAGTCACACTCCAAGTCCCAGCAGTCTGAAAAACTGGATATGCTCCGTCACTGGGTCGATCCGACCGGTGGTTTGATCAGCCTGACCGTCGCGCCGCACGCCATCTATACAGTGGGTCCCGACCTGCTGGTCAAGTGCGCCGAGACGGCGCGTACGCTCGGGATGAAGATTCACATACACATCTCCGAAACCCGGCATGAAGTGGACGATTGCGTGCGGGAGCATGGCACCACGCCGGTCCGCTATCTGGACAGCCTGGGCTTTCTCGGCCCGGACGTCATTGCGGCGCACGTCGTCCATGTGGATGAGGAAGAGGCAGCCATTCTGGCCCGCCGCGGCGTGACGATTTCACACTGTCCCTGTTCGAACATGAAACTGGCTTCCGGCACTTTCCCTTATCAGATGCTCCGCGCAGCGGGCTGCCGGATCACGCTCGGGACGGACGGGGATTCCTCCAACAACAACCTCGACATGCGTGAGGAGATGAAATTCGCCGCGTTGCTCGCCAAGTCAACCAGCGGCAATCCCGAAACGATGCCTGCCGGTGAAGCACTGGCGATGGCTACGCGCAACGGCGCCGAAGCTTTCGGCATTGATGCCGGCGAAATCCGGGAAGGGATGTTGGCCGACGCCTTGCTGATCCGGCTCGACGACGAACGGATGCAGCCCTGCCACAACCTGGTTTCCAACTGGGTCTATGCAGCTGGCAGCAGTTGTATAGACACGGTTCTCTGCAACGGCCGGATCCTGATGAAAGACCGCATCATCCTCTCTGAATAATTCAACCGGCCATGGGCAAAAACTTACAAGAATACGGCCTGGACATGCACGGCACGATGATCCTGGAAGAGTTTCGGGAGATGCTTCCTGTCTTTTCCCAGATGAAATCCATCGTGCTTGAGAAACTGGACGGTTGCCTGCAACGGGCGGGGCTGGTGGTTTCGGGTGTCGAGGCGCGGGTCAAAGATGAAGCCAGCCTGGCCGGAAAGCTGGAGCTCAAGGGACAGAAATACAAGACGCTCTCCGATATCACCGACATCGTGGGTGCCCGCGTGATTACGTTCTACAGTGACGAAGTCGATAAAATCGCCGCTTTGGTGGACAATACCTTCGAGGTGGACTGGGAAAATTCGGTGGACAAGCGCAAACTGTTGGGCAATGATACTTTCGGCTATCTGTCGCTACACTATATCTGCCGGATTCCTGAGTCCCTGTACCACGATCCTGCTTGTCCCGAACTGAATCAGTACCGGTTCGAGATCCAGATGCGGACGGCCCTGCAGCATGTCTGGGCCAACATGAACCACGATACGGGATACAAGAGCGGTTTCGAGGTTCCGAAAGAATACATCCGGAGCCTGACCCGCCTGGCGGGCCTGCTGGAACTGGCGGACGACGAGTTCAGCCGCATCCGCAAGGACTTGACCGATTACCGCCGCAAAATGGAGCAGCTGGTCAAGGACGGAAGCTTCGACGAGGTCTCCCTCAATGCCGATACGTTCCGCAGTTACCTGGCGCTCGACCCCTTCGCATCGCTCAACGCGAAGATTGCGGCCATCAACCAGGCCGAGGTGCAGCAACTCAGCGGTATGCCTTACCTGGAACCGATGCGGCTCATAGGGCTCCAGACGCTGGGCGATGTGGAGCGGATGCGCAAATCCTGTTCGGAGAAAGCCTATCAGCTGGCTCTTCACCAGATCAGTGGAACCGACCTCGACATCATCGCTTCCACGCTCGGCCTGCAGAATGTCTGTCTGGCCTATGCGGGTGAAAAGGGCGGTGAAAAAGGCATTGAATTCTTTCTGAATTATCTGAACGGTCCTTCTCGTTATAACGCCGCGACGGCCAGGAAACTCTATCAACAACTCTGCAAGATTCATGACATGTAACCATGGCAAATTCTTTCATCGACAGTACTCTGCTTGACAAGGCCATCGTCTTTGCCGTTCAGGCTCACCACAATACGGAGCGCCGTGGAAAAGGGTTCCCGTATATCGTCCATCCGCTGGAAGCGGTGGCTGTCGTGGCCACCCTCTCTTCCGACCAGGAACTGCTGGCGGCGGCTGCGCTCCACGATGTAGTCGAGGATACGTCGATCACACTGGATCAGCTGCGACGGGAATTCGGCGATAAGGTGGCGTTCCTGGTGGAACAGGAAAGCGACAAGTTTGTTCCGGAGCGCAGCGAGTCCGACAGTTGGCGCGACCGCAAACAGGGTGCCATTGACCGGCTGGCAGCTGCACCGTACGAAGCAAAGATCGTCGCGTTGGGCGACAAGCTCTCCAACATGCGCGCCATTGCCCGTGATTACGACGACATGGGCGACAAACTTTGGGAGCGTTTTCACGCACCCGGTGGCCGTGTGGATCATGAATGGCATTACCGGGGCCTGGCACAGTCGCTGAGTGATCTGGCCGGCACGCATGCTTATACGGAATTTACTCAATTGATTGAACATGTCTTCGGCAAACCCCGGCCGGAGTTGATCGATCTGAATGACTATGAAGTGAGTGGTGATGGCTATACGGCGATCAGTTACAACCACAAGGACGGGAAACGGATGATGAAGCTCTATGCGGAGTATATGCCGGTTTCCGTGCCGGAGCAGGAACTGAAGATGTCCTGGTCCATCATGGACCTCGGCTTGCACATCCCTCGGGCTTACCGGTTGGTGACAGACGGGAAACGGGTGGGGGTCGAATTCGAACGGATTACCCGCAAACGCTCTTTTGCCCGCGCCATCTCGCAGGAGCCGGAACGGCTGGATGAATATACGGCCGAGTTCGCCAGACAGTGCCTGAAACTCCATGCTACGCCGTGCAATTCGGAGGTGTTCCCTTCCGTCAAGGATCATTTCCACGGAGTCATCGAAGCTTCCCATGATTTCGACGATGCCCAGAAAGCCCGTTTGCAAGCCTTCGTGGACCAAGCCCCCGACGCCACAACCTGCCTGCACGGTGATATGCACATCGGCAATATCATTACCGACGGCAAGCAGACCTGGTGGATTGACCTGGCTGATTTCCGCTACGGACATCCTTTCTTTGACCTGGGGATGCTCTATTTCGTGTGCATCTCCAATCCGAGCGATGCATTGGCGGACCAGCTTTTTCATGTAACGCATGCCCAGATGATGCGGGTCTGGGAAGTGTTCGTACAAACATACTTCGGCCCGGAGGCTGACCTGCAGGAAATCAACCGGCAGATTCAGCCCTATGCTGCCTTGTACATGATTCATTTTGCCAACCGGGAGTCGATGCTTCCGCATTGGCGTACCGATATTGAAAGAATGCTGCTCCGGTAAGATGCATTACATTTTTGTCATTAACGGACGGGACGACAAGTCCTTCATCGCCCAAGACGTAGAGAGGCAGATCGCAGAAGCCGGTTCCAGGCTGGACTATGAGATTTACCGGACCACGGGGGTGGGGGACGGAACGCGTTTCGTACGGATCTATTGTGACCTGCACCCCCGGATTGAATGCTGCTTCGTCGCTTGCGGCGGAAGCGGAACGTTCATTGAGGTCGCGTCCGGGTTGGTAGGCTTCTCCAAAAAGTACCTGAGCGTTCTTTCCTACGGGCTGACGAACGATTTCATCAAATGCTATCCGGACAGGGATTTTCATTCGCTTCCCAAGTTGCTGGCCGGTACCCCGCGGCCGGTGGACATCATGCGGGTCAATGACAACTATGCCATCAATGTCATCAACGTCGGGTTTGAGGCGGTAGTCGCTTCCCGGGTCTATGACCTGGAGGCTTCCGGCAAGACCAGACATGCGGTCACAAGAGGAATCGGGTATGCCCTCTTGTTCGGAAAACGCAACCGGATCCGGGTCATCGCCGACGGGGAACGCATGAACCGGCGCAATTTGTTTCTCTGCTCAATGTCGAACGGGCGCTGGGTGGCCGGGAAGTATTTGTGTGCACCGGATGCGGACCCGGAAGACGGCCTGATCGAGTTCAGCATCGTACGTCGGATGAGCCCGCTTACCTTGTTGCGCGTTCTGCCGCTTTACGAGCGGGGCGAGCAGTTTACGCGTAATCCGGGAAAACGGAAATTCATCCACCGGCGTGTGCGCAGCGTACAACTCCGCTCCCGGGACCTGATTGACATCTGTCTGGACGGGGAGATCCTCTCCGGCCATTCTTTCGACATCGAAATATTACACCATTCCATTCAATTGATCCTTCCATCCCTCGTATCCATGAAAAAAAGATTTGAACCCATCGTCGACAAATGTGGCGAGATTGTCGATTATCTCATGTCCTCGCCTGATATTCCGCAGGATGAAGCCCTGCAGTTCAAGATCCGTCTCTCCATCGAGGAGGCAGTGGAGAATGTGGTCCGCTATGCCTATGACGGCGGTTTGGGATGGATCGAGGTCGGTACGGAACTCGATCCGGAAGGCGTCATGCTGACCATCCTGCTCAAGGATGCCGGAGTCCCTTTCAATCCGCTTGAAAAAGAAGATCCCGACATCACCCAGTCTGTGGAGGACCGGGAGATTGGTGGGCTGGGTATCTTCTTGTGCAAGAAACTGATGGACCGTATCGAATACAAGTACGAGGATGGGTGCAACATCCTCATCATGACCAAGCGAGTCGCCTGATCCCGCCATGCCGCTTCACAGCCAATCAATAGCCCGACGGCTCAGCCGGTATGTCTTGTTGATCTCTGCCGGTATGCTGCTGTTCACCACCATTCTGATGGGCATCTTCGGCCGTCGTGCAATCATCAGGATCACGACCGAAGTGGCCGAGAAGGAGGTCGATCTGGTCGCCGGGAACATCGACATGCTGATTTCCGAGGTAGAACTGGCCGTGGGCAATGTGGACTGGTTTGTCCAGCGGGGTGGCATGCGGGAGCAATTCATGTACGATGCGACGAGAGAACTGGTCATGTCCAACCCGAGTATCATTGGCAGTGCAGTCGCCTTCGAGCCCTATTATTTCCAGGGACGGCGTTGGTTTGCACCCTATTCCTACATCGAAAAACAGACCGGGGAGATGCATACGATCCAGATGGGTAACGCTGATTACGATTATCCGACGATGGACTGGTACCGGGTCCCCAAGTTGTTTGACCGGCCGGTGTGGAGTGAACCCTATTTCGACGAGGGCGGCGGTAGCCGGCGGATGGCGACTTATTCGTTGCCGCTCAAGGATACGACCGGTACTTTTTTCGGCATCCTTACATCGGATATTTCCTTGGAAGGTATGTCCAACCGGTTGAAGAGAATTACTCCCTATTGGGATTCATACGCAGTGCTTGTCAGTGCGAGGGGAACTTATATCGTTCATCCCGACAGTTCCATGGTCCTCAAACATTCCATCTTCGACACCGTTTCGCAAATGAGCGACACCACGGCCCTGACCATCGCCCAGAACATGCTCAACAGCAAGAAAGGATCGGTCCGTTTCCACGGGAACAGGAATGAAGATTATTTCGGCGTGTACCGGCCGATCAGCAACGGATGGTCGATCCTGCTGGTCAATTCGTACGATTCGGTGTTCCATTATCTGTCTATCTTCAACGTGATCATGGCGATCATGGCAATTCTCGGACTGATCGGGCTGTATGTCGGATGCCGTAACGTCATCCGGCGCCAGATGATGCCCATTGTGGAATTCACCCAGGTGTCGATGACCATGGCCAAGGGCAATTTCAAGGCCCGTCTGCCCGAAGTGAAGCGGGGGGAAGAACTGCAGAAGTTGCGCGATTCGATGGCCTTCATGCAACAGTCCATCCGCGAGTACATCGCCGAACTGAAGACCACGACGGCGTCCAACGAACGTTATGAGAGCGAATTGACCATTGCCCGGGACATCCAGATGAGCATGTTGCCGCAGAACTTCCCGAATCATCCCGGCTGTGACCTCTACGCAATGGTGCAGCCGGCCAAGGAGGTGGGCGGCGACCTGTACGATTTCATCGACGTGGGAGACCGGGTCTTCTTCCTGGTGGGCGACGTCTCCGGGAAAGGTGTCCCGGCCGCGTTATTCATGGCCATAACGCGGGCGGCCTTCCGTTTCATCGGCGCTTTGGGCCTGCCGATCAACGAAGTGGTCCGCCGGGTGAACGACTGCCTCTGCGACGGAAACACGAATGAGATGTTCGTTACGCTCTTTGCCGGCTGCCTCAATACCTCCACCGGCGTCATGGAGTTCTGCAATGCGGGCCACAACCCTATCGTTATCGTCGCACCGGACGGTTCGGCATCGTTCTTGCGTGCGAAGCCCAACCTGGCGGCCGGCCTGTTTGAACGTTTTCCTTATGAAGCCGAGCAGATCCGACTGGAACACGGTTCTCGTCTGATCGTCTATACGGATGGCGTGACGGAGGCCGAACGTGCCGACAAGACGCAGTTCGGTGAACAGGCGTTGCTGGACTGGGCCAGGAAGATGAACCCTTCGGTCTCGGCCAAAGCCTCGACCCTCGACCTGTATGCCCGGGTCCGTCACTTTACCGGCGATGCGGAGCAGAACGACGACATCACGATCATGTCAATCTTATTGAAATAATAATATAATGCAAGATAAAAAATGAACGTAACAATCACAGAAGAAGGCGCAAAGGCGCTCGTCAAACTTGAAGGAAGGCTCGATACCACCAACGCCGACCAGTTCATGAAAGACATCACGCCGCTGATGAACGGAACGCACGAGGAGATCGACGTGGACTGCACGGACATGGAGTACACCAGCAGCCAGGGGCTCCGCATGTTCCTGATGCTGCAGAAGAACGTTTCGGCACGCAGGGCGAAGCTGGTGTTGCGGAACATGAAACCGCATGTGAAAGAAGTATTCGACATTACGGGTTTCTCGCACATTATCAATATCGTATAGTGGAGCCCGGCGGGCTGTTGATAATTGGTTGAAAAAGTCTGACGGGACAGGGAGCGATTTTTTGCAGGGTTGATGTATCTTTGTAGAAAATCTCTTACTATGTCCACGACAAACAATCAAGCTATCTACGACGCCCGGACGCTGGGAAAGCCCAAGATGGCGCTTCTCGGCTTGCAGCATCTGTTTGCCATGTTCGGCGCCACCGTCCTGGTGCCAGTAATTACAGGGTTGTCGGTCTCGGCGACCCTTCTTTTTGCCGGTCTGGGTACCCTGATCTTCCACATGCTGACCCGTTGGAAAGTACCTGCTTTCCTGGGATCCTCCTTTGCCTTCCTCGGCGGATACGCCGCCGTGACCCAGATGGGGGCTGAGCAGGGGCTTTCGCTGGCCCAGTCGCTGCCGTACGCCTGCATCGGCGTTGTCTGCGCCGGTCTGATGTATTTCATCCTGGCGGGGCTTTTCGCCGCCTTCGGACCCCAGAAAGTCATGCGTTTCTTCCCGCCGGTGGTTACCGGACCGATCATTATCGCCATTGGTCTGACCCTCTCGGGTTCCGCCATTACCAATTGCAATACCAACTGGTGGATCGCCCTGCTGGCCATCGCCATCATCATCGTGTGCAACATCTGGGGAAAGGGCATGATCAAGATCGTTCCGATCCTGCTCGGTGTGCTGGGTTCCTATATCGTGGCTGCCTGCTTTGGTCTGTGCGATTTCAGCGGCGTGAAGGACGCTGCCTGGCTTGGATTGCCGTTCAAGATGCAGAATACCGCTTTCGCCGTGTTCCAGTCACCGAACTGGGGCCTGATCGTGGCGGCCATCATCGCCATCCTGCCGATCTCGCTGGCTACGATGGTCGAGCATATCGGTGACATGTGCGCCATTTCTTCGACGACAGGTGAGAATTATCTGGCGCATCCGGGTCTGCACCGTACCCTCATGGGCGACGGTCTGGCTACCATTTTGGCGTCGCTTTTCGGTGCTCCGGCCAATACTACTTACGGTGAGAATACCGGCGTGCTCAACCTCACCCGCGTCTTTGACCCGCGCGTGATCCGTATTGCCGCTTGCTTCGCCATCCTCCTGAGCTTCTGCCCGAAGTTTGCCGCGTTGATCAGCGCGATGCCCGCTTCCACGATCGGCGGCGTCAGCCTCGTGCTCTACGGTATGATTTCCGCGGTCGGTGTCCGCAACCTGGTGGAGAACCGCGTGGACCTCACGGAATCGCGCAACGTCATTATCACGGCCTTGATCCTGGTGCTGGCCATCGGTATCAAGTATGGCGCGAACGACGCCATCTCCATCGGCTTCACTTCGCTCAGCGGCCTGGCCGTGGCCGCCCTTGTGGGCATCATCCTGAACGCTGTGCTTCCGGGCAACACCTATGAGTTCCCCAACGGAGAAGGCGACGTCTCCGTCAACTTCGGCGGTACGCACAAACCCAAGAGAAAAAACTAAAACCTTCATGAACATATGAAAAAACTGATTCTTTCTGCAGCCGTGCTGCTCTGTGCTCTGACCGCTTTCGGCCAGACGAACTTCCAGACCTTCTATGATTTCGGTCGCAAGCATTTCACCACGACCCTCGAAGGTTTCCACACCGACAACTGGGGCAATACGTTCTTCTTCATCGATTACGATTACAACAATCGGGACGGGAATGCCATCATTTCTCCCAGCAACACGTATTTTGAGATTGCACGTTGCTTCAATTTCTGGCAGAACAGCACGCTCGCTCCCCTGAGCCTCCAGGTGGAGTACAACGGCGGCTTCGGAATGGCATCCAACACGCCCTCCTACGGGGCTGGCCTCGCATTCCCTGTCAACAGCGCTTTCCTTTTCGGCGTGGATTATTTCCTGCACAGCGGTGACTTCAAGAATACGCTCAACTTCAAGCTCCTGTACAAGCAGTTCATCCACCTCTACTCGCAGGTTCCGCTCCAGTTTACGACGGTTTGGGGTTGCCAGGATCTCTTTGGTGCGCCGGGCCTCCGGTTCTCGGGCTTCCTGGATGTCTGGTGCGAAGGCCGCAGCACGGTGGTGCTCTCCGAACCGCAGATCTGGTACAGTTTCGGCACCGAGCATTTCAATCTCGGCGGCGAGGTGGAACTCAGCTATAATTTCGCCGGCATGAGTGGTTTCCATATCCTGCCTTGTCTCGGTATGAAATGGGTCTTCTGATACCTGCCTGAACCATCATAAACTTTTCCATACACTATGAGTAATTTCCTGACCAAAGCTTTTGGCTTCAACCCGGAAAAGCACACCGTCCGTACGGAGCTCGTGGCAGGTCTGACGACCTTCCTGACGATGGCCTATATTCTGGCCGTCAACCCGAATATCTTCAGTGCGCTGCCGGGTATGCCTGCGGGCAGTGTCTTTACCGCGACGGCCCTGGCCGCCATTATCGCCACACTGGTCATGGCCTTCTGGGCCAAGAAACCGTTTGCCCTGGCTCCGGGTATGGGCCTGAACGCCTTCTTCGTATTCACGGTCTGCCTGACGATGGGTCACACTTGGCAGTTCGCCTTGACGGCGGTGCTGATTGAAGGCCTGATCTTCGTCGTCCTGACACTGACGAAAGTCCGTACCTGGATCCTGAATGCGATTCCACTCAGCCTGAAGCATGCCATCGGCGCCGGTATCGGCCTGTTCATCGCCTTCATCGGTCTGCAGAATGCCGGCCTGATCGTCAACAACGACGCCACGCTCGTGGCGCTCGGCGATGTGTGCCACGGCACCGGCCTGCTGGCCGTCATCGGTCTGATCATCTCCTGCACGCTGGTGATGCTGCACGTTCGCGGCGGTATCCTGATCGGCATCCTCGTGACGGCCATCATCGGCCTGTTCATCAAGGATCCGGCCACGGGCGAGGCCATCACGCACTTCACGGGTGTCGTGTCGCTGCCCGACAGTGTCGCTCCGATCGCCTTCCAATTCCAGTGGGGTGAAATCTTTACCTGGGACATGCTGGCCGTCGTGTTCACCTTCCTGTTCATCGATATGTTCGATACGATGGGTACGGTGATTGGCGTTTCGCAGAAGGCTGGTTTCGTCGATGAGAAAGGTAACATCCAGGATGCCGAGAAGGTGTTCCTGGCCGACTCCATCGGTACGATTGCCGGTGCCTGCCTGGGTACCTCCACCACAACGACGTATGTTGAGAGCTCCGCTGGTGTCGGTGCGGGCGGCCGCACGGGCCTGACGGCCTTCTCCGTGGCCGTGCTCTTCGCCGTCGCGCTCTTCTTCTCGCCGGTGTTCCTGGGTATCCCCGGTGCGGCCACCGCTCCGGCTCTGATCATCGTCGGTATGATGATGATGAACCCGGTCCGCGAAATCGACTGGTCCAACTATCGCGAAGCCATCCCCGCTTTCCTGACGCTGATCCTCATGCCGCTGGCCTACAGCATTTCCGACGGTATCCTCATCGGTGTGATCTCCTATGTAATCCTCTATGCCCTTACCGGCAAGGCCAAACAGATCACCCCTACGATGTGGGTCCTCGCCGTGCTCTTCATCCTCCGGTATATTTTCATCTAGCAAAAAAAGATGCCCGGTCGAGGCCGGGCATGACGATATTCCTAAGTCACCCCCGGCTTTGACCGGGGGTCTTTTTTATCAGATCTTCGACTCGCAGTAGGCGCAGCGGATGACGCCTTCTTCGGTGCGTTTGAAGTAGGGAGTGACGTGTTCGTGGTTGCACATGCACTTGGGGTTGGTGCAGCGCAGGTTCGGGTCGGTGAAGATGTCCTTCTTCTCGGGCATCGGGTGCTTCGGGTCGTCTTTCCAGTCGATGAGCGACTTGATGAGGGCCATGCGGACGTATTTGCCGCAGGCGACCTGGCGGAAGTATGCGGCGCGCGGGTCGGCGTCGACTTCGGTGAGGATCTCGTTGACGCGCGGCAGCGGGTGCAGGACGGCCATTTCCTTCTTGGCGAGTTTCATCTTCTCGGCGTTGAGGATGAAGTTGTCCTTGAGGCGGTCGAACTCGTCCTGGTCGAGGAAGCGCTCTTTCTGGACACGGGTCATATAGAGGATGTCGAGGTTCGGCATGGCCTCTTCGATGGAATCGACTTCTTCGTACGGGATGCCCTTGCGGTCGCACACGTCGTGGCGGATATACTCGGGAAGTTTGAGGGCGTCGGGGGCGATGAGGTACACCTTGATGCCTTCGTAGGCCGAGAGGGCCTTGATCAGCGAGTGGACGGTGCGGCCGAAACGGAGGTCGCCGCAGAAGCCGATGGTCAGGTTGTCGATGTGGCCGAGTTCGCGGTGGATGGTCAGCAGGTCGGTGAGGGTCTGCGTCGGGTGGCTGTGGCTGCCGTCGCCGGCGTTGATGATGGGCA
>JAEEOM010000053.1 GCA_016284265.1 Bacteroidales bacterium
GAGAGGCCCAGGTCAACTACCGTCGGAAGCGGTGCGGCCGGTTGAATCCGGTCAGCATAGCTACTCCAGTACTGAGCTGTCTTATAAGCATCGAGGGAAGCTGAGGGGACATAGATCGGACAGTCGTTCGTACTACTGAACATGTTATTGTGTCCTGTCGGAGGTGTAGTCGCTTTTACTGTAATTTCTGAAAGAGCAGGACAATAATTCACAGCCCTCCAATCAAGAGAACTCAATGATTGAGGTAACGTGACACTAAGTAGTTGCGTGGACCCGATGACAAAACGCTCAATCCGAGTCACGCCTTCTGGAACCGAATAGGAGGTCAATCCGGCAGGAGCAAAGGCCACCATTTTGCCATTGACTACCAGTGCCCGTCCATCATCCGTTGCGAACTTCCCAGTAAAAGACTCCAAATCATTGCAAAGGAAAAAAGACTGGCCATCAATACTGGTGACGCTTTGAGGAATATCCACGGTTGTCAGACCGGTGCCCGAGAAGGCGGCCCCACAAATTGAAAGCAATCCGTCAGGGAGAGTGACGTCTGTCAAAGCTGAAAAGTCGTTGAAAGTGTAGTACTCAATCGTTTTTACACCATCTGGGATAGCATAGGACGTCAGTCCGGCAGGGGCAAAGGCCTTCAACGTATCACTAGATACGATGGCACGACCGTCTGAGGTGGCATATTTTGAAGAAATGGAACGGAGATTATGGCAATTGGTAAATGTGCCATAACCGAATCTGTCCACGCTCTCGGGAATGCTGATAGTGACAAGTCGGGATGCATCCCAAAACGCATACGTATCCAGAATAGTAACTGGCCCACTGAACGTTATGACACCCTTCCCATTCTCATAGGTATTCGAAGTGATTGTGACATCGCCGAAGACATCCGTATGCTCCGGCTCCAGGACAGCACCGTCGGTAGTCGTATACCAGATTTCATTGGTAGCCGGCCCGGAACCGATATACACGATTTCGGTACCGCTGTCTTTCTCCAACGTTTCGATTCCCTGACCGGTAGCTAAATAAAGCGTAGCCAGATTAGAATTGTTCCGACAATCCAAACTGCTTAGCGAAGTATTGTTACTCACATCCAAGCTTGTCAGATGATTGTCACCGCAAGACAAATACGTCAACGATGTGTTCTTGCTCACATCCAGGCCCGTCAGTTGATTGGAAAAACAATACAATTCCATCAATGCACTATTATTACTCACATCCAGGCTCGTCAATTGATTGCAATGGCATTCCAAATGAGTCAACGATGTGTTCTTACTTACATCCAGACTCGTAAGTTGATTAAAACCGCACCACAATGTTTGTAGTGCCGTGTTTTTGCTCACATCCAGGCTCGTAAGAGTAAGACTACAGCAATCCAAATAAGTCAACTCCGTGTTGCCGGACAAATCCAAAGATGTCAACGAGGCGAATATCTCCTCGCCAGCTTCATTATAAAAATGCATTACACCATCAATTGTCCGGCCGTTGTCCCAGTTGAGGCTGCATGTCAAAGACTGCAGATTCTTGAAATACTCGATACCAGTCATTGAAGCGACCAGTTCCGGATTGACTGTCATGATTGTGACCGCACTGCACTCCTCTGCAGAAAGCACACCGTTTTTGTCGGTATCGAAGTTTTCAAAAACGTATGCCCTGAAATGTTCGTCAGGGAAGTCAGTCGCTACGGCACCCGAGGGCATCGCGGTGATCCGGTCGGCATATTGGCTCCAGCCTTCGGCCGCTTTATAGGTATCCACGGAAGAAGCCGGCACATAAATCGGGCAGTTGTTGGTGTTGGTGAATACAGCATTAGGCATAGACCAAGTCTGGAGAGTGGGAGGCGTAGTTGCCAAAACACTTATGGTTGTCAAAGAGTTACAACTATTGAAAGCAGTCTCGCCAATCATGGTGACACTTTCAGGAATCGAGATGGTATTCAGCGTCGTGCAATAAGAGAAAACACCCCATGGAATATAGGTAACACTCGACGGAATGGTGTACCCGGTCAAACCAGCAGGAGCAAAACCTACAACAACGCCACCGACAACCAGACAACGATGGTCGTCACTTGCGAATTGTCCATTGAATTCCCGCAAGGAAGAACACTGAGAAAAAACCCCGCTCCCGATACTGTTCACATTCTGCGGGATCGTAATCGATTCCAGCGCGCCACAACGGATAAATGCGCCATCTCCAATACTTCGGAGGCTCTCCGGAAGAGAAATGGCCGTCAGCGAGCAACCTTCAAAAGCATTGATTCCTATGCTGGTCACACCGGATGGAATCGTAACCGACTGGATTGTGGAGTAGCAGGAAAAAGCATAATTACCGATGCTTGTCACGCCGTCGGGAACCGTGAAATCTGTCACTCCGGCCGCGGCTATGGTAATGAGCGTACCATCTTTGATCAGGTACTTGTGGTCACTGCTGGCATACGCTCCCTGGAACGCCTTGACGGATGTGAGGTCCAGAAATGCGGCATCTCCAATCTCGGTCACATTATCGGGAATCGTTACGTAGGTCAGCTTTTCACATGATGTGAAAGCATACGCTCCAATGCAGGTCAGGGTCGAAGGAAGGGTGATAGAGATCATATCGGAGCAATGAGAGAAAGCCCAGTCACCCAGCGTTGTCAATCCCTCCGGAAGTGTGGCAGAAGTGAGAGATGAAAGCTCAAAGGAAGCTCCACCGATTGTCTTTACAGGACCACTGAATTTAAGGACGCCCTTGCCGTCCACATAGGTATTTGAAACGACTGTCACATCGCCAAAGGAAGCCATACTGCTTAAAGTAACAAGATTCCCATTGCTTGTCGTGTACCAGATCTCATCGGCACCTTGTACGACTTCCTGATCTTCTTCCCACTCATATACCACATTCGACGCGACCGGCGACTCCAGCGTCGCCACCACCTGGTCCGGCGCCAAGATAATCTCCTCGATCGGGTTGTCCGTGCAGATCAGCGTCTGAAGGTTCGGGTTGTTCGACACGTCGATCTCCTCCAGCCTGTTCCCCGAGCAGTCCAGCTCCCACAGATGCACGTTCTTGCTCACGTCGATCCGCTCCAGCATGCCGCCATACGTCTCATTGCTCCGGCTGCTCTTCGTCTGCATCAGACTGCCGCGGCATGTCAGCTGCTCCAGGCTCGCGAAAAACTCGATCCCCTTGATCGAACGGATGTTGTCCGTGCTCACATTCACCACCTTGATGTTCTCCACTTCAGCTCCCGTCACCACGCCGTCATGATTGCTGTCGTAATTCGACAAACAGAACGCTTCGAAGTTGTCGTCATCGAACTCAATCCCCACGTTGTCATAGTTCGGCTCCACCTTCAGCTCTTTCATCCAGTCAAGCGTGTTCCGTGTCACCGTATAGCTCTTTGTCGTCTTCTTCGTGTATACCCCGCCCATGTCGTCCACCACCGTGATCTCGAAGCCGCCAGCCATCGTCACCGGCGGTACTACCAGCCAGAACTCCGTGTAGCTCGTCTCGCTCCTACCCAACTTCACCGCAGGGTCGCACACCAGCGATATCGCGTCCGTCCCGCTCCCATCCACCGTCACCTCCGGCAAACCGCCAAGCGGCATCGTGATGCTCGCCTCACCCGCAATCTTCTCCCCGCCATTCGACTTCAACGTGATCCGGCGAACCGATATGTTGTCGCCGTACAAACGCAGCGACAGGTACCCACCCACGTTCTTGAATGCAAGGAAATTGTCCCCAGTCACCGCCACCATCGTGTTCGCCCCGATACCGAACGAATGCGCCTTGTACGCCTGCTCAGCAGGAAGCACCGTCGTCAGCACTCCCGCCGTCGACAACGCAGTCTCCGCCTTGTACGGATACACCGCGTACACGTTCTCCATTTCCGCTCCCGGCTCACCTTCTCCCACCGGCTCGAAACCGCCGGCCGTGTCGCCGTCGTCCCCTTCAAACGCAAACTGCCAGTTGTATGTACTCTGGTTGAAAATCGAGATCCGGTCGTCCGCGTTCCACAGCACCTTCATGCTCTCGTCCGCGTACACCTTCGTTTCCGGCGTCGTACATTCTTCCACGGCAGCCTGGAACACCACCTTCGCGCCGGGGGCTCCCGATCGCATCTTGCCGAACTGCTGATCGATCTCTGTCGTGCAGGAGGCCACCAGCAACAGCAGCGTTGCCAGCAATAATAGTTTTTTCATGGTTATTCTGTTGTAAGGTTCGTTATTACTCCATCACGACCTCCAGGGGGTTCATCCAGTCGAGTTGGCTGCGAACCACCGTAAAGCTCTTGCCCGTCGTCACCGTGAACTGATTGCCCTCGCTGTCCATCACCATCACCGTGAAGCCCTTCGTAAACGTCACAGGCGGCACCACGAACCAGAAGTCCGTGTACTGCTCAGCAGTCGCACCGAGTTCTACGGCAGGTTCGCACACCAGCGATATCTCGCCAGTCGCCGTATTATCCATCGTCGTAACCGGTGTTCCGCCGACAGACATCGCAACAGTTGCCTTGCCGGCGATCGGCTCTC
Organism: Bacteroidales bacterium; assembly: GCA_016284265.1. Lineage (GTDB taxonomy): Bacteria > Bacteroidota > Bacteroidia > Bacteroidales > UBA932 > Cacconaster. Next base: position 4,515 of record JAEEOM010000053.1, read on the forward strand.
CGCTGTTGCCCTGCAGTATAATCTGGCTTACCGACACGCCCTTGCCATACAGACGCAAGGACAAGTAGCCGCCCACATTCTTGAACAACAACATTTTATCCTCCGATGCAGCCACCATCGTGTTCGCGCCCACACCGAATGAATTTGCCTTCCACGTCTGTTCCGCAGGCAGCGTTACCGTGAAATACGTACCGTCATTGTTCAACTTATTTTTCTTATTGTACGGATAGATGGCAAAATAATAATTCACATTATTGCCGGTAATGAAACCCGATGCAGGGATCTTCTCAAACTCGCCGGACGCGTCCCCGTCATTTCCAAGAAACTTGTACTGGTAATTGTACGTCGTCTTGTCGAACATCGAAATCCGGTCGTCCGCATTCCACAGAACCTTGAGGCCCGTATCCGCATATACCTTTGTCATGGGCTGGTCACAGCCCTCGACCGCAGCATAAATTCTGGAACTTGCCTCTGCAGACTCAGTCACCGGCTCCAACTGCGCCGTGCAGGAAACCAACGCAATGGCCAAAAAGAGGGAAAAAAAGCTTCTTTTCATAAAAACACAAAAATATTAAACATAAATAGTTTCATCACTGAACATCAAAATTACTCTTTTCACGGAATAATCGCAAATCTTTTTATCTTTGTATATTTGAAAATAATGAATCGAAAAAACATGAAAGATTTTCAACCTACCCGATACCATTTGGAGACGGTGGCCACAGGACGCCGTTTTGAAGATAGCGGATGGGCGCTGGCAGACCCTCAGTGCAAGGAGCCGTCGCTGGTGCGCGCCATTTATGAAAAGAAACAGATTGAATTCGGTCCGGACGATTGGGGCATCTACCAGTTCGCCGACTGGATGCCGATCCGGCGGACGCTGAAAGGTTCCGCCGCTACCATGACCTATAAGAGCGAGAAACTGGCGGCCCGGCTGGGCCTGCCCAATCTCCATATTGCTTTCTCAGGATACTGGCCGGAGAAGGGCGGTGCCATGACCACCTGCTCGTTCAAGGAAACGGAAGCCTACAGCGTATGTGCGCGTATTCCTGACGGGGAAAAACGGGTGCTGGTGGTCGCTTCCGCCGGCAACACGGCACGCGCTTTTGCCAAAGTCTGTTCGGAGAACAATATCCCGTTGCTGCTCAGCGTGCCGGAAGAGAACATCGGTGCGCTCTGGTTTGAGAAGCCGCTCAACGATTGCGTGAAACTCATCTGCTCGCCGAAGGGTACCGACTATTTCGATGCCATCGCCCTGAGCGACGCGGCCTGCACCTCGCCCCTGTTCTTTGCCGAAGGCGGAGCGAAGAATGTCGCACGGCGCGACGGCATGGCCACCACCGTCCTGTCAGCCGCGAAAGCCATCGGTCAGATTCCCGATGCCTATTTCCAGGCCATCGGCTCCGGCACCGGCACCATCGCTGCCTGGGAGGCAAATCTCCGCCTGATCGAGGACGGCCGCTTCGGCAGCCACAAGATGAAACTCTTCCCATCGCAGAATGTGCCCTTCCTTCCGATGTTCGATGCATGGAAAGCCGGTAGCCGCGCCCTCCTGCCGATGGACGACGAGGATGCCCGCAAAAAAGCGCTGATGATCGACGCCAAGGTGCTCTCCAACCGGCGGCCGCCGTACAGCCTGCGGGGTGGTCTCTACGATGCCTTGTGCGATGCCGGCGGCGACATGGAATGTGCCACCAACGATGACATCGCCGCCATGAAGCAGCTCTTCCTCGAGACCGAAGGCATCGATATCCACGAGGCCGCGGCTGTCGCTCTGAAGGGCATGATCAACGCTTTCGAGGCCGGCAAACTGCCTCGCGATGCCACGGCAATGCTGAACATTACCGGTGGCGGCCAGGCCCGCTTCCAGCGGGAACACGCCTGTCATTACCTGAAGCCCAGCCTGATCGGCAACGCATCCGACCCGGGCATTGTCGAAAAAATAGAAAACCTGTTCCAATAAACCCTTCTATGAAACGCTTCCTCCTCCTTGCCCTGGCCATCTTCACGCTGACCGTGGCCGGTTGCGGTACGACGCCCCGGGACGACAGCCCCGACGCAGTTGCTGCCCGCGCATTGGCCACACGCATCATCCCCGGTCAGGCCGGACATTTCGTCTTCGAAACCCTGCCGGCCGACACGGCTGACTTCTTTACACTCCGGCAGGAAGGCCGCAAAATAGTCATCGGCGGCAACAACGCCAACTCCATGGCCGTCGGCCTCAACTACTACCTGAAGTATTACTGCCACACGAACATCGGCTGGTTCGCCTGGGACAAGGGCCCCCTGCCCAAAGCCCTGCCGCGCGTGGAAACTCCGGTACGGATTGATGCCCGCGTGCCTGAACGCTTCTTCCTCAACTACTGCACGTACGGCTACACCATGCCTTGGTGGGGCTGGAAAGAGTGGGAGCATTTCATCGACTGGATGGCCTTGAACGGCATCAACTTGCCGCTCGCCATCACGGGCCAGGAATCCATCTGGTATCAAGTGTGGACAGAACTCGGTCTGGGCGATGAAGAGGTCCGCAGCTACTTCACGGGTCCGGCCCATCTGCCGTGGCACCGGATGCTGAACATCGACCGCTGGGGCGGCCCGCTGCCGAAATCCTGGTTGGAAGGACAGGAAGCCCTGCAAAAGCAGATCGTAGCCCGCGAACGCGAGTTGAACATGAAGCCCGTGCTCCCGGCTTTTGCCGGACACGTCCCTCCTGAACTCAGCCGCATCTATCCCGATGCCAAGATCGAGCGGATGAGCGACTGGGCCGGCTTTGCCCTGGAAGATTATCCCTGGTTCCTCGATCCGGAAGACAACCTGTTCCCTGTAATCCAGAAAAAATTCCTTGACAAGGAGATCGAGATCTACGGCACCGACCATATCTACGGCATCGACATCTTTAACGAGATGATTCCCAAGAGCTGGGAGCCCGACTACCTGGCCGGCGTGAGCAAGGGCGTTTATGAGTCACTCGCAACCGCCGACCCCGCCGCCACCTGGCTCCAGATGACCTGGCTCTTCTACAACGAACGCCGCTACTGGTTCGAGGGCGACAGTGATGCCCGCGTGAAGGCATTCCTTACCTCCTACCCTGCCGAGAAATCGATCCTGCTCGACTACTATTGCGAGCGGATGGAGGTCTGGCGCAAAACGCAGAGCTATTACAGCATTCCGTTCATTTGGTGCTATCTGGGCAACTTCGGCGGCAACACCTTCCTGGCCGGCAACATCCAGGAGATCGCCGGGCTGATCGAGGGCACCTTCGCCGAGGCCGGGCCTTCCTTCAAGGGCCTGGGGTCCACGCTGGAGGGCTTCGACTGCAACCCGTTCATGTACCAGTTCGTCTTTGAGAAGGCGTGGAATTTCCCGCAACATCAGGACCTTGACATCTGGGGTGCCGAACTGTCCCGGATGCGTGCAGGCGTGGACAACGAAGACGCCCGGGAGGCTTGGGAGGAACTCTTTAAAGAGATTTACATCCAGCGCTCCGTGCCTGGCCACAGCCCGATCATGAACCTGCGGCCTTCGTTCAGCCGGTCCAGTTCCTACCACTCCAGCGTGAAGTTCAATTACGAAAATGAGAAACTACACGAGGTAATCGTCCACCTGCTGGCCGCCGGAGGCAAAGGTCCGTCCTATGAATTTGACCTGGTCAACCTCACGCGACAATATCTGAGCAACCAGTTCGAACAGCTCTTCGCCGACTACAAAACGGCTTATGAGCAAGGTGACACCGAAACCATGAAAGCCCGTCAGACGGAGATGCTCGCCACTTTCGACACCCTCGACGAACTGCTGGGCTCGCAAGCTTATTTTCTGGTCGGAAAATGGATCGCGGACGCCCGTGCCTGGGGTGCTACGCCGGCTGAGGCCGACTACTTCGAGTCCAATGCCCGCAACCTGCTCACCAGCTGGGGCGACCGCGGCAACCTGCTGACCGACTACGCCGACCGTTCCTGGGCCGGCCTGGTAGGTACCTACTACAAGGGCCGGTGGGAACTCTTCTTCCAGGCCGTTGATGAGGCAATCGCCGCCGGAGAAAAACTGGAAGGCGCCCGCTACGACAAGCTGCTGGAAAAGATGAAGGACTTTGAATACGCCTGGTGGGCTGAACGTCCCGGCCAGTTCGCCGCCACGCCGGCCGGCGACCCGGTCGCGCTGGTGCGGAAGATTATGGAGCCCTGATTCCGGCGACGGCTTTTGGGGTGGCAGATATTCGACTGATTATCTGCGGTTTACACGAAATCGCTTGCGCAAAAATACACAAGCGATTTATATCATTTCGCTGGCTATCAGCTAGTTATCCGCCACTAAGGGCGGAAGGACTTCACAGACCACGAAGTTGCTACCGCCGATGAAGATCAGATCCCGCGCGCCGGCGAGGGATTCTGCGGTCTGGAGGGCCTCCGGGACGCTGAAGGCGACGCGGCCGTTCAAGCCGCAGTCGGCCATTGCGTTGGCTAAATCGACGGCCGGCAGGGCGCGAGGGCTGGAGGCCTGCGTCCAGATGTAATGGACATTGCGCGGCAGCAGCGGAGCAATGGCGTCGATGTCTTTCTCCCGCGCGAGTCCCAGAATGAAAAAGACATTTTCGTAGTCGCAGGAGATGCGGTCCACCTGCTCGGCCACCCAGCGGAGGCCGTGGGCATTGTGACCTGTGTCGCAGATGATCTGCGCCTTCCCGGCGGCCGGGTCGGCCGCGCGGAGCGTCTCCCAGCGGCCGTGCAGGCCGGTCCGGCGGGCCGCCTGGCGAACGCCGCTGCGGAAGGCCGCCAGATTCAGGCCGAGCATCGGCTGCAGGACACCGACGGCGGCCGAAAGCGTGCAAAGATTGCGCTGCTGATAGTCGCCCGGCAGATCGAGATCGGCAACAGCAAGGCCAAGACAATCAGGCGTATCCTGAGCGAAGACCAGGGCAGATGTATGAGATCCCCGGGCAAGTCGGGGGTGACGGGAACCGTCATTCCCGGCCTGACCAACTCCGTCATTCCCGGCCTGACCGAGAATCTCGAGGCCGCAGGCAGCGGCCTTCGCCTCAAATACCGGCCGTGTCTCGGGCAGATATTCCCCGATGACTGCCGGCACGCACGGCTTGATGATGCCGGCTTTCTCCCCCGCGATGGCCTCGAGCGTATAGCCCAGATGTTCGCAATGCTCCAGGCCGATATTGGTAATGATGCTCAGGATGGGCGTAATGACGTTGGTCGAGTCGAGCCGGCCGCCGAGGCCGGTTTCAATGACGGCGATGTCCACCGTTTCGGCTGCAAAAAAGTCGAAGGCCATCCCGGTCGTGATTTCGAAAAAAGACGGCTTTTCTGCCTCGAAGAAGCCTTGCCAGTGGTCGAGGAAAGCCTCGACAAACTCCTTCGGGACCATCCGGAAGGAATCCCCTTCCACGATCTTCATCCGCTCCCGGAAATCCACCAGATGCGGCGAGGTATAAAGACCCACTTTCAACCCACAAGCCGCCAGGCCTGCCGCAAGCATATGACTTGTCGAGCCTTTTCCGTTGGTCCCGGCAATATGCACGGAGCGGAATTTCCGATGCGGATGACCGAGCCCCTCATCGAACGCCTCCATCGTCTCAATCCCCGGCTTGTAGGCCACCTTCCCCACCTTCTGGTAGGACGGGAACTGGTTGAACAGCCAATTGATCTTTTCTTCGTATGTCTTCATGGTTCAACATTTTTTGCGCTGCAACGGACGCACCTGAATGACAGCTACTTACGTAATGTGATCCCCCTCGTTTTGAGGGGGATCACATTTCATAAAACACTGACAATCAAATGCGTACATTGCAGGCGTTTTTCAAGCCCGGAGGCAAGAGAGCCGCTAAGCGGAGAACTGTTCGCGCAGGGCGGCGTTGCGGGCGTCGGCGTTGGCACCGCAGGCGCTGAAGTAGAACTTGATCTTCGGCTCGGTACCGGAAGGACGAACCGTCACCTTGCAACCGTCTTCGCTGAAGAACTGCAGGACGTTCGACTTCGGAAGACCCGTCTTGTCGGGTTCGTTGTAATCGATGACTTTCACCACCGGCGAGCCGGCCAGCTCCTTGGGCGGCGTGGCGCGGAAGTCCACCATCATCTGCTGGATCTGTTCGATGCCGTCCTTGCCTTTCTTCGTGACGGAAATCAGGCTTTCCTTGTAGTAGCCATATTCGGCATAGATCTCCTGCAGATAGCCATAGAGCGTCTGGCCGCGGTCGGCCAGCCAGGCAGCGCATTCGCAAAGGGTGCAGCAGGTGATCACGGAGTCTTTGTCACGCACGAAACTGCCCACGTTGAAACCGTTGCTCTCCTCGCCGCCGCAGATGAAAGTCTTCTGGCCTTCAAACCGATGCTGGAGTTCTGCGATATACTTGAAACCGGTCAGGACATCGAATGACTCGACGCCGTATTTGGCGCAGATCTTCTTCAGCAGGTCGGTCGTGACGATGGTCTTGACAAAGAACTGCTTGCCGTCAAGTTTGCCCAGTTCATGCCAGCGCGTCAGGAGGTAGCTTGTGACGAGCGTGGCAATCTGGTTGCCGGTCAGCAGAATCAGTTGGCCTTCGTTGTTCCGGATGGCACATCCTACGCGGTCGGCATCCGGGTCAGTACCCAGCGCGATATCGGCTCCGACTTCATCGGCACGCTCCATGACCATGCGCATGGCCGTAGGTTCCTCCGGATTCGGTGAAACGACGGTCGGGAAGTTGCCGTCACTCACGTCCTGGTCGTCCACATGATAGACATTCGTGAAGCCGGCCTGCTTGAGTCCGGCAGGGACCAGTCGGACACCGGTGCCGTGAAGCGGCGTGTAAGCGATCTTGATGTCGCGGTGCCGTGCAATGCTGTCGGGCGAGAGGAGCAGTGAGAGCTGGCTGTCGAGGAACGCCTTGTCCACCTCAGCGCCGATACCCTGCGGATAGGCATTCTCGTCAATTTTGACCTGATCCATCGATGTGATCTTGTTCACTTCGGCAATGATATTCTTGTCGTGCGGTGCGATGATCTGGGCGCCGTCCTCCCAGAACACTTTATAACCGTTGTATTCCTTGGGATTGTGCGAGGCAGTGATCATGATGCCCGCCTTGCATTTCAGGTAGCGGATGGCAAAGCTGAGTTCCGGCGTGGGGCGGATGTTGTCGAAAATGAAAACATCGATACCGTTGGCCATCAGCACGGCGGCCGAAACCCGGGCAAAAAGCTGGCTGTTGTTGCGGCTGTCGTAGGAGATGACGGCAGATATCTTCTCACCCGTGAAATTCTTCTTGAGATAATTGGCCAGTCCCTGCGTGGCCATTGAGACGGTGTAGCGGTTCATGCGGTTGGTGCCCGCGCCCATGACGCCGCGCAAGCCGCCCGTGCCGAACTCGAGGGTGCGGTAGAAAGCATCTTCCAAAGCTTTCGGATCGCCTTTCATCATTTCCAGCACTTCCCGCTGGGTTTCCAGATCGTAACTGTTGCTGAGCCAAGTTTTGGCCACGTCGAGATAGTTTGCCATAGATTTGAACGTTTAACTTTCAAAGATAGGAAAAAAAGTGGTAAAAGTGTTATATTTGTAGAGTTATGTCGGAAGAAAAATACATCCTTTTCCTGCAGGAACACGAGAACGACGACCCGGAAAGGTTGTTGCTGTCCGCGGCCCGCTGGCCCGGAATCGACGTGCGTCGCGCAGCCCGGAATATCCAGGCGCGCCGGAAGATGCGGGAAAAGGTTCCTTTCTGGCATGCGCATCCGAAACTCGAGTATCCCGGTTCGCTTCCGCTGGAGCAGTGCAGCTCTGAAATCACGGCCCGCTACAAACAGGATTTCGTCCCCAATGGAAGTCGTGTCGCAGACCTGACGGGCGGGCTCGGCGTGGACAGTTGGGCACTGGCGCAGCGGGCTTCGGAAATGCATTATTGCGAGCGGAATCCGGAATTGTGTGCAGCAGCCCGGCATAATTTCGCGGTCCTTGATGTCCCAATCCAGGTGCATGAAGGCGACGGCCTGGCCTGGCTGCGCGAGATGCCCGGACGTTTTGACCTGATCTACCTGGATCCGGCCCGGCGCGACCGGACGGCCCGGCGGGTGTACGACATCGCCGATTGCGAACCCGATCTGCTGGCCGTCAAAACAGACTTGCTAAACAGGGCCGGCCGTGTGCTGGCCAAGATTTCCCCGATGGCCGATATCTCCCGCACCTTGGGGCAATTCCCCGAAACCCGGGCATTGCACGTAGTCACAGTGGGCGGTGAGGTCAAAGAGTTGCTTCTGCTGCTAGAACCAGGACCTTCTCCCACTGAACCGTTGCTCGTGGCCGTCGACGGCCCGCACCGGCTGGCCTTCCGCCCTTCCGAAGAGCCGGCCGCTGCCGTACACTACACGGAAAGCATCGGCCGCTATCTTTTCCAGCCTTCGAAAGCCTTGCTCAAGGCAGGCGCCTTCCGCTTGCTCTCCGAACGTTTCGGTATAGCCAAACTGGCGCCGAGCACCCATCTATATACCTCCGACGAAACGGTGCCGGAATTCCCCGGAAAGCGGTTTACCGTGGAAGCGGTTTTCGACTGGAACAAGGCTTCGATCCGCCTGCTTCAGGAACGGTTCGACCGGCTGGAGTTGACTGCGCTGAACTTTCCGCTCGGCACCGAAGCGCTCCGCGCCCGCCTGGGCATCGCCGCCGGCGGCGACCGCCATCTCTTCGCCGCCACCCTGTCAGACAAGAGAAAACAATTGATACTTTGCCAACCATGAGAGAGAACTACACCGAGATCGAAGAGCTGTACGACCTGCGGCAGCTGCTTTCCCAGACCGAGAACATCCGGCACTACGCCTTCCAGGCGGTCAACTTCGAGAAGTGCGGATTTCCCGTCGAGAACTACCGATTCGAGGACTGCCTGTTCATGGGCTGTCACATCCCGCCGCGGATGTACTATGCCATGGACGAGAACTGCATCGTCTTTCCGCGCGTAAAGATGCCCTACAAGGTCTTCCCGAACAAGTTGTATGACGCACAGTCGCTATACCTGCACTACAAGCCCGGCTTCCACGAGACTTTTTACACATGTTACGACACGATCTGCTACGAGCGATTCATGGCGCTGGGCAAAGAAACTAACGACATCAAGGAAACGCTCTGCCGCACACTCCACGATCACTCGATCTCCAATGCCCTCGACCAGTTTATCCGGCAATACGATGAGAAAGATATCGTAGCCGTCATGGGCGGCCATGCCGTCAAGCGGACTGACGCGTCTTACCGACAGATCGTGGAGATCAGCAAGCGGCTCACCGAGATCGGCAAGCTGATGGTCAGCGGCGGTGGCCCCGGCGCTATGGAAGCCGTCCACCTGGGCGCGTGGATGGCCGGACGCGACGAGGCGGAAGTGGCCGACGCCCTCGAAATAATCAGTGTTTCGCCCACCTTCCGCGATCCGGGCTGGCTCACGCATGCCTTCGAGGTAATGGAGAAGTACCCGCACGACGGACAGTACCACAGCCTCGGCATCCCTACCTGGTTCTACGGCCACGAGCCTGCCACACCGTTCGCCACGGAGATCGCCAAATATTTCGACAACAGCATTCGCGAGAATTATATCATCTCTATCCCCAAAGGAGGCATCATCTACACGCCGGGCAGCGCCGGCACGTTCCAGGAAATCTTCCAGGATGCCGCGCAGAACCACTATGAGACCTTGGGTTACGCCAGCCCGATGGTTTTCCTGGGCACACAATACTACACTGAAGAGACGCCCATCTATCCGCTGTTGGAGGACCTGCAGGCGCGGGGAAAATACAAGAACCTGCTGCTTAAAATCACCGACAGCACCGCCGATGTCATCCGTTATCTGATGGATTTCCACCGCCCGTACCATCCCTGGTCCGGCGACATTGCCTAGACAAAGTATGAACCTTTTCCAACTCTTCAAGAACATACGGCCCTTTGTCAAGCCATATCGCTGGCTGGTTGTCATCACCCTCATCCTGACGCTGGTGGGGTCCCTGATGGCCCAGGTCAACGCCATCGTACTCGACCGTACTGTCGACGCCATCAACGCCCTGATCGGCACCGATTTCACCTGGCCGCAGGCCGCCCGCATCATGACCATCATCTCCATCGTCCTGCTGGGCAAGGAGATCCTGTCAGCCCTGATTACCTTCGCGCAGAACTACTACGGCGAGCGGATGCGCATCTTCGTGTCGCGCGACCTCTCGCAGGCCGTGGTCGAGAAGGTGCTGACGTTCCGGATGGCCTATTTCAACAGCGACGAGAACGCCACCGGCAAGGTGCAGGCGCGTATCGACCAGGGTGTCAGCAGCCTGTCGCGAACGGTGCAGAATTTCTTCATCGACCTGTTGCCCCTGTTTTCCACCGCCATCCTGGCCTTGATCCTGATGTTTGCCGCCAACGTGTACGTGGGTCTCGTCGCCCTGGGCATCGTCCCGGTCTATTTCTGGATCACGTACCGGCAGGCCCGGCGTCTGAAGGGCTGGCGGCGCGAGATGCGCGGCCATCTGGAAGCCAAGAGCCAGGGCATCAAGAACATCATCGATTCGATCAACGTCATCAAGAGTTTCAACCGCGAGAAGATCGAGGCGGGCAAGCAGCTCGACATCCAGAACCAGGTGACGGAGAACCAGATGAAGACCCGTAAAGTCGCCTTTTATTACAATGGCCTGAAAAGCTTCGTGCGGCAGGTCGGTACGGTGCTGGTCATCATCCTGACGGCTTATCTGGTCTTGAAGGAGTATCCCGGCATGACGATCGGTAAGATCATGTACCACGTCATGCTCTTCAGCAACGTCATCGCCCCGATCACACAGCTGCAGCGCATCTTCGACGATGTGAACGACGCGCTGATCTACGCCGAGGGCTTCTTCGGCATCCTGAACTCCGAGAAGGAAGTCGAGCCTACGGGCGAATACAAGCCCGAGAAGATCCACGGCAAGTTCGAACTCCAGCACGTGGACTTCACCTATCCCAACGGCAACCAGGCGCTCTTCGACGTGAACATGACCATCGAGCCGGGCAAGATTACGGCGCTGGTGGGCCTCTCGGGCGCCGGCAAGAGCACCATCGTGAACCTGCTCGACAAGTTCTACGAGCCGCAGACCGGCCGCATCCTGCTCGACGGGGTGGACCTCCGCGAGTACGACACGAAGTACCTGCGCGACAACATCGGCCTGGTGCTGCAGAAAAACCATATCTTCGACGGGACCATCGAGGAGAACATCCTCTACGGCAATCCGAACGCCACGCACGAGGAGGTGGTGGAGGCGGCCAGGAAGTCGTTCCTCTACGACCAGATCATGGAACTGCCGAAGAAGTTCGAGAACAAGGCTTCCGACCTCTCAGGCGGCCAGCAGCAACGCGTGGCCATCGCCCGCATGTTCCTCAAGAATCCGCCCATCATCTTCCTCGACGAGCCCACGGCCAGTCTCGACGCCATTGCCACCGAGCAGATCAAGAACAGCATCGACGCCATCAAGAAAGACCGCACGGTGATCATCATCTCGCACAGCATCTCCCAGATCATCGACAGCGAGATGGTCTATGCCCTGAAGACCGGCCGCGTGGAAGAATCGGGCCATCCCGACGAAGTTTACAAGAAAGGCGGTATCTACAAGGATATCATCGACGCTTCGGCGCGCAGCCTCAACATCCAGAAAATCGCCCGGACCATCGAGGGTTCGGGCGATTGAGATGCCCGGTCAAGCCGGGCATGACGGAAAGGTCAAGCCGGGCATGACGGAAAGGTCAGGCCGAAGGCATGACACAGGGGAACTATTTCTTCTTGAAATAATCGAAGAGGACGTCCGGCAGGGGCTGCTCCAATAAATAGCGATACCAGAACTTGTAGTCCTGGAGAGAGGAGTGCATCCCCTGGTCGCCCCGGTAGCCATGCATGCCGTCGGGGTAGATCATCAGTTCAAAGTCCTTGTGATCCTTCTCCAGCCGGTCGATCAGTTGGAGGGAATTCTGGAAGTGGACGTTGTCGTCACCTGTGCCATGGGTGATGCGGAGCATGTTGGTGGCATCACCGCGATAAGGGCCGACCCGGTCGATGACGCGGGATTTCGCATAGCCTTCGGGATTGTCCTGCGGGCGGTCCATGTAGCGTTCCCCGTAGTGGGTGTCGTACAGTTCCCAGTCATAGACGCCGCCACCTGCGATGCCGTACTGGAAATGTTCGTTGCCTTCCGTGACGCAGAGCGTGGTCATCGTGCCTCCGAACGAGAATCCTTCGACGCCGATCTTGTTTTCATTGACAAAAGGCATCTTGCGGAAATGGTCGATGCCGTCGCAGAAATCCTGAAGTTCCAGTACGCCCAAATAGCGGTACATCGCCTCTACGCCTTTCTTGCCATAGTGGCCGCCAGCGCGGTTGTCGAGCGTAACCTGAACCACACCATGGTTGGCCCACCACTGGCTGGCCATCGAAAGGCCACGCCAGCCTTCCCGGACCTGCGGATTGTCGGGTCCGCCATAGATATTGACTTTCACGGGATAGCGTTTGTTCTTGTCGAAATCGACCGGCCAGGTCACCGCAGCGGGGATTTTCACGCCGTCGCGCATGGTGACATACACCACTTCCGGCAAGGCAATGGCGTAGTCGTCGAACTTCTCCCCTTTCGAATCATAGACTACGCGGACATGCTTGGCGGGATCCACATCGCCCTTGGCCGGCACCGTGATATAGACCAGTTGCGTCGGGGTACGGTAGTTCGAGAGCAGTGCGGCCACAGCCTTGCCATCTTCCGAGATCTGCACGCCCGCGAAATTGTACGGGCCGTAAGAGAGACGCTGCACCGTCTTTTCACGCAAGTCCAGCCGGTAGATATCCACACGCGTGGTCGCTTGGCGCTTCGCCGTAAAGAAGAGCTGCTTCTTGTCCACCTTCAGCAGAGAAATGCTCCAGTTGTGTCCGGCGGTCAGCTGCTCGAACGTCTTTCCGTCGTACGACAGGAAATAGATCTGCTGCCAGCCCGTGAAATCCCGGACGATATAAACGCCTTCCTTCGTAAAGAGCATGTTGTCCATCCAGTCGATCCAGGAATCCTGGTGTTCCTGGTACACCAGCACCTTGGCGCCGGTCTGCGGCGTCACGGAATAGAGACGGAAATTATCTTGCGCCCGATCCATCCAGCTGACCATCAGTTGCTTGCCATCACCACTCCAGAACGGTGTGCCGAAATACTGGTCCTCTTTCGGATCAAAATCAGCCCAGACGGTCTCCCCGCCCGCAACCGAGACGAAGCCCAGCTTCACTTCGGGATTCGGATCGCCCGTCTTGGGATAGCGCGTCTGGTTGAGCGAGCCATGCTTGCCTTTGGGCGAATAGATGGGGAACATCGGCACCTGGGAATTGTCGAACCGGTAATAGGCGATCACCTTGCTGTCGGGAGACCACCAGAAAGCCCGGTACATCGACGGACGGCCGAAGATCTCCTCATAATAGACCCAGGAGGCATAGCCGTTCAGAATCAGGTCGCTGCCATCATACGTATGCCGCACGATATGGCGGGAATGGACATCGATGGAATACAGGTCGTTGCCCAACGTGTATGCAATCTTCGTCGAGTCGGGCGACCAGGTGGGATTGACCCAGCCCGGCACCAGGTTCTCCATGTTCGCGGCTTTGAGGCGCGGTTTCTGCGGAACGGGCGCCGCCACGCCTGTCTTGGGTGACCAGGCAAAACGGTCGCGGCCCACGGAATAAATCAGGGCCCCGTCGTCCGTGATTTCCATCGGGAACGGGGCTTGCTTGACAATCCCTGCGGGGAAAGCGTTCAACAATTCCGCTTCAGTAAAGCGTTTTCCGGAAAGGGCACTTTGGCCCTGAACCGACAACACCGGCAGGAGCGCCAGTGCGACGAGCAGGATGCGTTTCATGAGGATGCTTATTTTCTTCCGGTAAAAATGGACAGATAATAGATGAGCGTCGCCAGCGAACTGAGTGCCCCCACCACATACGTGTATGCCGCAGCCCGGAGAGCGCCGCGGGCTTCTTCCTCGTTCGACGGATCGATGATGTCGGTCCGGCTGAGCCAGGCGAGCGCCCGACGGCTCGCGTCGATTTCGACGGGAAGCGTGACGAAACTGAAGAGCGTGGAGAAAGCGAACATCGCGATGCCCAGCCACATGATCTGCGGGAAAATGTTGATCAGCAACATGCCGCCCAACAACACGAAAGGAACGAGCCGGGAAGTGATTGACACCACAGGGACAAGGGCCGAACGGACCTTCACCGGGAAATAGCCCTGGGCATGCTGCACCGCATGACCGCACTCATGGGCCGCCACGGCCGCCGCCGCCACGCTGGTCTCGCCATAGACTGCCTGACTGAGGTTGACCGTCTTGTTGGTCGGGTTGAAATTATCGGTCAGCTGTCCCGGCGTGGAAGTGACCTTCACGTCATGAATGCCATGTTCCGCGAGCATCCGGACAGCCACTTCCCGTCCGGTCATACCGCCCAACAGCGGCACTTCCGATGCCTGCCGGAATTTTTTCTGAAAAGAGGCCTGCACCACATAACTGAGCACGGCAACTCCAATGAATAGGATCCAGTACATATTTCTTACTATCTTGGCTTATCTGCGTAAAGATAGTGAAAAAATCATTCGCTTATTTGTCTCTTGCCCGATTTCTGTCGGACTCGTCCAAACATGCCTCATAGCGGGCAAGGTCTCATTTGAGGCCCGATACCTTGCCCGCCCAAATGGCCTCCCAAGGCTATCTGGGGCAGATTGCCAGGGCAAGGTCCGCCTTCTGAAATGAGATCTTGCCCGGAACGCCCCGGGGATCTTGCCCCGAAACGCCCTAGTGGAAGAACTCATCCTTGAAATTGACGAAGTAAACCTTTTCCACGCCGCGGGTGATGGCGGTATAGAGCCATTTGAGGTCGTCCAAGGTCAATTCTTTCCAGAACGGGTTGTCGATGAAGACGCAACGCCACTGGCCGCCTTGGGATTTGTGGCCGGTGATAGCGGTGGCGTATTTGATCTGAAGGGCGTTGTAATACGGGTCCTCACGCACCTTTTCGTAGCGCTTCCGTGCGTTGCGGATGTCGGCATAATCGGCGCTGACGCCTTCCCAGAGTGCGCGCTGCTGTTCTGCCGACAAAGAAGGCTGCTCGGAGTCCAGCGTGTCGAGGATGACCTTTGCCCGGACCTCTACGTCGTTGTAATCGGGAAAGGCCAGAACGGCGTCGGCGAAATGAAGGCCATAGCGTTCTTCGTGGTGTGAGAGGCGCACGAGTTGCGCCACATCGCCGTTGGCGATGAAATCCATCTCCGGGATATCTTCCAGGAACTGGTAGCAATTCTTGACCACCATCAGTTTGTCATCACGCGTAAGCCGCTCTTCCCGGTAGAGCACCGCACTGCGGATGCCCGCATTGTAGCGGTTGGCCCGTTTGTTCGAACGGCAGAGGACCACGATGTCGTCAAGACCGTAGCGGCCGACGGCGTCGCCGATCTTCTCGATCAGCTCGCCGCCACCAATGCGCTCCACATCGTCGAATCCGGCCAACTGCAGTTTCGGTGTCGCAGGAACGCCCGATTCGATGATCCGTCGGACGAGCGTGGCGTTGGTCAGGATACCCGATTCGGCGGCCTGGCGGACAACGGTCGTCAGCTCGGCCGTCATCAGCGTGCCGTAGTGGCTCAACCATCCCTCATCGAGAGCCGGGCTGCGGTCGAGGCCGACCGGAGGAAGCTGTCCCCGGTCGCCGATAATGATGAGCTTGTCGTCCACGCCGCTGCGGACGAAACGGACCAGATCGTCGAGCAGGTCGCCGGAGCCGAACACGCTCGCGCCGGAGCCCGTCTCGACCGAAATGAGCGAGGCCTCATCCACAATGAAAAAGGTATCTTTGGCTTTGTTGAAATCGAGCTGGAATTCCCCCACCCCGTCGTGTACGCTTTTCTGCCGATAGATGTGCTTGTGGATGGTATAGGCCTTCTCCCCGGTGAATCCGGAAAGAACCTTGGCGGCCCGGCCCGTCGGCGCCAGCAACACGTAGCGGTATTTGAGTTCTTTCAAAGTCCGCACGAACGCGGCGACAGCCGAGGTCTTGCCGGTGCCGGCATAGCCGCTCACCAACAGCAGGTCGCAAGTATCGTACTGCACGGCAAATGCGGCCAGCGTGTCAAACAGACGCTCCTGGCAGGGCGTAGGTGGATAACCCAGATGGTGCCGGAGCCGGTCGGAAAAGAATTGTGCGACCCCCATCAGGCTCTCTTGCGATAGAGGATGAACACCAGCAGGATGGAGTAGATGCCCAGACGGCCGATGATCATCTGGATGCCCATCAGCACCTTGGCGAGTTCCGGCGCCGCGGCAAAGTTGTCCATCGAGGAGCCGAAGGTGCCGAAGCAGGGACCGACATTGCTCATCATCGACACCGAGGCGCTGACGGAAGTGAGCAGGTCGAGGCCGAAGGCCGCATAGACGACGGCCATCACCAGGGTGATGATCAGATAAAGCAGCACGTAGAGCGAAACACTGTTGATCATGTCGCGGTCGATGGCCTGGCCGTCTGCCTTGACCTGCACCACAGCATTGGGATAAGCGATTCTGATGAGCTGGGCCCGGGCCGCCTTGACGGTAAGGTACACGCGGTCTGACCGAAGGCCGGAGGTTGTGGAACCCGAGCAGCCGCACTGGATGGCCGCATAAATCAGTATGAGGATCGAAAATACCGGCCAGACATTGGTGTCGGTCGAGCCGAATCCGGTCGTAGAAATGGTCGATACCACCGTAAAGAAACTGTGGCGTAAAGCTTCCCAGACATTCGGAATCGTACCGCTGAACACCAGGTTTCCTGCCACCAGCAGGCCTGCAATCAGGATTGTAATCAGATAGAACTGTGTGATGGGGTTCTTCAGCACCTTGAACGACCGGGTGGCGAAGGAGGCGTAGATCAGGCCGAAATGGAGGCTCGCCACAATCATGAAGAAGATCAGGATCCACTCGATCAGCGGAGAGTCAAAGGCGGCGATCGAAGCATTGCGGGTGCTGAAACCGCCCGTGGCCGTGACACTCAAGGCATGGTTGGCCGCATCGAAGAGCGGCATACCGGCCAGCAGCAGCGAAATGAAGGAGCAGATGGTAATGCCCACATACACCGACACCACTACGTGGATGAACTTGTTCGACTTGTACTGGTAATTGTTCTTCGAGATGTCCTCGACGTCCATCTTGCTCATTTTGAAGCGGACTGTACCGAACGAAGGGAGAATCATCATGATGAAGACCACCACGCCCAAGCCGCCGATATAGTGGGTGGATGAACGCCAGAACAGCAGTCCCTTGGGCAAGGCCTCGATATCCCGCAGGATGGTAGCACCGGTGGTCGTGATACCCGAGGCGCTCTCGAACCAAGCGTTGACCAGCGTGAACTCGCCGCCCCAGAGCACATACGGAAGCATCGAGAAGATGCAGCTCAGAAACCAGGCGATGAGCAGGATTGCAAGACCTTCCTTCGTATTGATGTCTTTGTGACGGCGCACAAAGATCAGCGGAAAAACGCCGACCATCAGGGTCAGAATGCCGCTGAGCAGCAACGGTGAGAACGACGGATCGAATCCGTCGAGCGCCGCTACAAGCGCCGACAGGAACATAAACACCGCGCAGCAGATCAGTGCGATGCCTACATTCCGCGAGATGACGCCCATATTCATCGTTCGAGTTCCCGTTTGTAAACCTGATTCTGCTCGACGATGTCCCCTACCGCTTCATTGAGCTCCTCGAGTTCATCGTCGTTATCGAGCTTGACACCATAGTCCCGGCCATGATACCGATATCCCTTGATGCCTGCCGTCACCTTGAGGAGCGGGTTGATGAGGTAGTAGTTCAGATAATAGTTGAACAGCAACACCATGATCATGCCCACCAGCACCGACACCAGACCGGGCATCAGGCTGCGGTAGGTGCCTTCCCGGATATCCTGCGAACTCTCGATCAAGGCATCCTGGCAGATGGACGTCAGATGCATCATGTAGCCGCGGAATTTCAGGTACACCGGTTGCAGGCGGTTGAAGAACCAATGCTGCCGCTCTGTATAGTCGTTTTCCCACATCTTGTCCGCCTCGGAGACCACCTGCATATAGGCTGCGTAAGCATAGAGTACCGAGTCGGCGGCCGCCCTTTCTTCGGTCGTGACGAAACTGCGGCTCAGGTTCTCGAAGGAGGAGACCAATTCCTCCTCGCGGGAAATCGAGATGCCTTCGGGACGGGCTTCGTTGTCGAGCACCAGGCCGTTCATCAGGCTGATGTTGTATTGTTCAGACACCGAAAGCAACTCGCGCGCCGCGTTGATACTTCGGATATTGTCGGCAATCACGCCCGACACGTAGCGGTTCATCTTGGTGAACTCGAAGATGGAGATCAGGCTGGAGAAGAACAATATGATCGCCAGCACGATGCAGCCGAGCAGCACCTTCCGCTTGATTCCCAATTTCTTAAATCTCAACATAGCTCTATATCGGTTTCAAATACCCGGGTGGCGGGACCGGTCAGCCACACGTCGTGGAAAGAACCGTCCGGTGCGACGACGAAATCGACCGCAAGTTCCCCGCCCAGGGCCCGGACGACAAATTTAATGCGTTCCGCGCCATTTTCGACCATTCGGGTGAAACATTTTTCTCCATGCAGGTACGAAGCCAGGGCCGAAGCCGTCGCGCCGGTGCCGCAGGCCCAGGTTTCCGCCTCCACGCCGCGTTCGTAAGTCCGCACCGCCAGATGGTCGGGGGCCGGCTCGACAAAGTTGACATTGGCTCCTCGCGGAAACCGCTTGTCCCAACGCAGCCGCTTTCCCTCCTGATCCACCGGAAAGTCAGCCAATCCCTTCACCCATTGCACAAAATGGGTGGAACCCGTCTCGAGCAGCCAGCCGTCGGGATAGCGGACCGGTGGCGCCGCATCGATCATCTTGAGCCGGACAATGCTGCAATCACCCTGCTGCGACAGCAGCTGAGCACTGTGCGGGCCGTCACAAGCCTGGAACTCGAAGCGCTTGAGTCCCATCAGGGCGGCGAAAGCCACCAGGCAGCGGCCGCCGTTGCCGCACATCGTCCCTTCCGGACCGTCGGCGTTGTAATAATGCATCTCAAAATCGGCCACGTCGCTCGAACAGAGCGTCATCAGCCCATCGGCGCCGACGCCGAAACGACGGTCGCAGAGCCGGTTGACCTGACGGGGCGTCAGGTCGTATTTCCCCGTACGGTTGTCGAGGATGACAAAGTCGTTGCCGGCTCCCTGGTATTTATATACGTGCAGTTTCATGGTATATGTCTTGGGCTGCGCGTTCCGAAGCACCCGTTCCGCCCAGCCTGTTTTTCAATTCCTGATAATCGGCCGCCAGCTGTGCCCGGCAGGCGCCGTCCAACAACAGTCGTTCCAGTTCTTCCTTGATATGTCCCGGAGAGGCCTGATCCTGAAGCAATTCGCGAAAAATAGGGCGATCCAGTGTCAAGTTGGCCAAACTGATATACGGGACCTTCACCGTCAATCGGGCCAGGGTGAAGCTTACCGCATCAGCGCCATAACAGACCACTTGCGGCGTGCCGAGCAGCGCCGCTTCGAGCGATGCCGTGCCTGAACTGATGACGGCTGCGTCGGCCTGATGCAGGATATCCCGCGTCCGGCCCGGAATCAACTCGATGCGGGAGCCTTCCGGCAGATATTGCCGGTACGTCGCCAACTCAAGCGACGGCGCACACGCCACCACCAGCCGGTAATCAGCCAAGCGCGGATCGGCATTGAGCTGGCGTTCCAGTGCCACGAAACGGGGCATGAGGAACTTCAGTTCGAACGCCCGGCTTCCGGCCAGGAGCGCAATCATCTTTCCCTCGCCCACGGGGCGGAATTCGGTCTGTGCGATACTGTCCACCAGCGGATTTCCGAAATAGCGAGGTTCGAGGCCATGGGCGCGGAACCAGTCCAGTTCAAAAGGAAAAATGCTGTACAGGACATCCACGTCGCGGCGCAGGTTCTTTACCCGCCAGGCCCGGTGCGCCCATACCTTGGGAGCGATATACCAGAAGACCTTGAATCCCTGCCTATGTGCAAAACGAGCAATCCGCAGATTGAAACCCGGATAATCGACCAGAATCACTGCGTCGGGCTTCCACGCCAGCAGGTCCTGCTTGCAGAAGGAGAGCCGGCCCAGGATCTGCCGGGCTTTGCCCAGCACTTCCTTGGGACCCATCACAGCCGTTTCGCGATAATGCCGCACCTGCGTGCCGCCGACCGCCGCCATGGCGTCACCGCCCCAGAATCGGAGGTCACAGCCGGGATCCTGCGCCCGCAGCCCGCGCATCAGGTTCGATGCGTGCAGGTCGCCCGAGGCCTCCCCGGCTATGAGGTAATATTTCATCGGTCCAGTTTCCAGTTTTCCCGAAGCCTTTCCAGTTCTTCGTAATCCGTGGTATCAATCCGGTGCGGGACAATCGTCACATACCCGGAATTGACCAGATTATGGTCGGCATCCGCCGCACCGATGGCCTCCTGGTCTTCGAACTCGCCTACCATCCAGAAATAATGCTTGCCCCGAAGGGTGACGCGATGGTCGAACTCCTTGACCCAGCGCCCGGCGCCCTGGCGGGCCATCCGGATGCCGCGAATCTGGTCTTTGGGGATGTCCGGGACATTGACGTTCAGGTAGATGCCACGCTTGATTCCGTCGGCCAGCACCCAGTCGATCACCTGACGGCCATAGAAAAGGGTTCCCTCGAAATCGGGGTTGTCGGCGTGGGTATTGATGGAAAGACCCACGGAAGGGATGTCATAGAGTGTTCCTTCGACCGCAGCGCCCAACGTCCCACTATAAATGGACGCCGCCGAAGCGTTGGAGCCATGGTTGATCCCCGACACCAGCAGGTCGGGCAGCCTGCCCTCGTGCAGGTAGAGATTGATGCCCAACTTCGCGCAGTCGGCCGGAGTCCCGGTCAGCGTATAGACCCGCAGCGAACCGAGCGTCTCAGAGGCCGGCTGCGTTTCCGGCTGTTCGATCATCAGCGGTTTATCGAGCGTGAGTGAAACCGACTTGCCGGACTGCGGCTCACGGGGAGCGACGACCGTCACGTTGCCGTAACTGCGGAGCATCAGCGCAAGCACGTGGATGCCCCGGGCCTGATAGCCGTCGTCGTTGGTAACCAGTATCTCCAGGGGTTTTTTCATTTTTTTTCTTTGAACTACAAAGATAGGAATAATCACAAAAAATATTACTACATTTGCACGTTTGAAATCGAATATCAGTATTTAACACACATAGCAAAATGAAAAAGATCAAAGTAGGAATCAACGGCTTCGGACGTATCGGCCGCTTGGTTTTCAGAGCAGCCCAGAAAAGAGATGACATCGTCGTCGTCGGCATCAACGACCTTATCGACGTGGAGTACATGGCTTACATGCTCAAGTACGACACCATGCACGGCAAGTTCGACGGGAGTGTCGAAGTGAAAGACGGCAACCTCGTGGTCAACGGCAACGCCATCCGCGTCACCGCCGAGAAAGATCCCGCCAACCTGAAATGGGATGAAGTGGGTGCCGAGTATGTCGTCGAATCGACCGGTCTGTTCCTGACCAAGGAGAAGGCCCAGGCCCACATCGCCGCCGGTGCCAAGAAGGTCATCATGAGTGCCCCGTCGAAGGACGACACCCCGATGTTCGTCTATGGCGTCAACCAGGACAAATACAACGGTGAGGCCATCATTTCGAACGCCTCCTGCACCACCAACTGCCTGGCTCCGATCACCAAGGTCCTCAACGACAAGTTCGGCATCATCAACGGCCTGATGACGACCGTCCACTCCACCACCGCCACCCAGAAGACCGTCGACGGTCCGTCCGTGAAGGACTGGCGCGGCGGCCGTGCAGCTGCCGGCAACATCATCCCGTCCACCACGGGTGCCGCCAAGGCGGTCGGCAAAGTGATTCCCGAACTCAACGGCAAGCTCACCGGCATCTCGATGCGCGTTCCGACCCTCGACGTCTCCGTGGTCGACCTGACCGTCAACCTCGCGAAGCCCGCCACCAAGGCCGACATCTGCGCCGCGATGAAGGAAGCCTCCGAGGGTGAACTCAAGGGCATCCTGGGCTACACCGAAGACGCTGTCGTCTCGAGCGACTTCCTCGGTGATCCGCGTACCTCGATCTTTGACGCCAACGCCGGCGTGTACCTCACCGACACCTTCGTGAAAGTGATCTCCTGGTACGACAACGAGTGGGGCTACTCCAACAAGCTCCTCGACATGCTCGCCTACACCGCGAAATAATCCGGCGACAGTGCTTTTTAAAAACGCAGAGTCAACGCTCTGCGTTTTTTTTGTTATATTTGTCCAACAAACTGTCAGTTATGAAAAGATTGCTCCTTCCCCTCCTGCTGGCTGCCGTCTGCGCCTGCTCCCCGAAATCCGTACCGGCCGGCAGCTCCGCCAAAGCCGATACCGATATCGTGATTCTCTATGACAACGACGTCCACTGCTCCGTGGACGGCTATGCCGAGATGGCAGCGCTCAAGGCCGAAAAACGCAAACACACCCCCTACGTTACCCTGGTCTCAGCCGGCGACTACGTACAGGGCGGATCGCTTGGAGCAGCCTCGAAGGGCGGATATATCGTTGACATCATGAACGCCGTCGGCTACGACTTCGTCACCCTCGGAAACCACGAGTTCGATTATGCGATTCCCCGGCTCAAGGAGCTGACCCAAATGCTCAAGGCTACGGTCCTCTGCTGCAACCTGATCGACCTCAAGGCCGACCAGCGCATGTACAAACCCTACGAGATCGTAAATTACGGCGGAACGAAGGTGGCTTTCATCGGCGGCGCCACGCCCTACAGTTTCAATTCGTCCACACCTGCTTATTTCCAGGACGAAAAAGGGAACTATGTCTATTCCCTCAGCGCCGACACCTACTATGATACCTTCCAGAATTTCGTGAACGACGCCCGGGCCCTCGGGGCTGACTATGTGGTAGCAATCACGCATCTGGGCGACGACGTAGACTATGACCCGATCAACTCACAGTCGCTGGCTGCCAACACCTATGACATCGATGTCATTCTCGACGGTCACTCCCACAGCCTGGTCCCCCAGCGCATTCTGAAAAACAAAGTGGGTCGTGACGTGCTCTATTCCCAGACCGGCGCCCACTTCGACAACATCGGCGTCCTGACCATCACACCCGACGGAAAGGTCTCGACCGAGCTGGTTTCCGTCAAGGCTTATGGGAAGAAGGATCCGGCTGTCCAGGCGGTCATCGACCAGAAGAAACAAGCTTACGCCGCGCTGGGCGCCCGCAAGATCGGCCATTCTGAGATCAAACTGCCGGCCAAGAATGAAGACGGCGACTGGTTGGTACGCAAATACGAAACTTCGCTCGGTGACCTGTGTGCCGACGCGTTCCGCATCACGCTCGGTACGGATATCGCCATGGTGGGCGGCGGCTCACTCCGCGCGAACCTGCCGGCAGGCGACCTCCGATACGACGACATTTTCAACGTTTTCCCCTTCAATAATTCAGCTTGCACGGCATCCCTCACGGGCCAGCAGATTCTGGATGTACTGGAATTTGGCGTAGGCGCCTGGCCGACCGACTTCGGCGGTTTCCTCCACGTCTCGGGCCTCACCTACGAATTCGACCCGTCGATTGAAAGCCCGGTGGTCTATGACGTCAACAAGGCTTTCGTCCGCATCGATGCCGGGCCGCGCCGCATCTTCAATGTCCGTGTTCTTGATCCGGAAACCGGCAATTACGAGCCGCTCGATCCGACGCGCACCTACACGGTCGGCGGCACGACTTATCTGCTGCGGGACGCTGGCGACGGCTACGAGATGCTGAAAGGTCTCGGCCACGACACGGGAACGCCCGACCTGGACTTGCTGGAAAAATACATCGTCGACCATCTGAAAGGCGACATCCGTATGTCCGAATACGGCGAATCCCAGCAGCGTATCAAACAGAAATAATCCAACGAACGGCGAGCTCCGCGTGCAGGAGGTACGAGCGGAAAAACCATGGCCGCCCGTGGCCATGTGAACGGGAGGGGCCCAAGCTTGCTTGGGAGGGATGAAGCGAAGCGGAAGTTTTTCCGCCGTACCTCCTGCACGCGGAGCTCGCGCCAGCGTCTATTTCAATAGATTGGGGCGGAGGAGTTTGGTGCGGGCGAGGGCTTGTTCGTCCTGCCAGGCCGCGATTTTCTTCGGATCTCCCGAGAGCAGCACGTCAGGGACTTTCCAGCCGTTGAATTCGGCCGGACGGGTATAGACGGGCGGTGCGAGCAGACCGTCCTGGAACGAATCGGAGAGCGCCGACGTCTCGTCGCCGAGTGCGCCCGGCAGCAGCCGGACGACCGCGTCGGTCAGGATGGCGGCGGGCAGTTCGCCGCCGCTGAGCACATAGTCACCCACTGTGATTTCCCGCGTGATCAGATGTTCCCGGATGCGATGGTCGATTCCCTTGTAGTGGCCGCAGAGAATCATCAGGTTTTCTTTGCATGAGAGTTCGTTGGCCACCTGCTGTGTCAGATACTCCCCGTCGGGCGAAGTGAAGATGATCTCGTCGTAATCGCGTTCCGCCTTCAGCTTCTCCATCAGCGTATAGACCGGCTCGATCATCATCACCATGCCGGCGTCGCCGCCGAAACTGTAATCATCCACCTGCCGGTACCGTCCTTTGCCGTATTCACGCAGGTTGTGGACATGGATTTCAACGAGCCCTTTGTCTTGGGCCCGTTTGACGATGGAATAGCCGAGCGGGCTCTCCAGCAGCTCCGGTACGACTGTCAGGATATCGATTCTCATAAGCAGTGCAAAATTAGCGATTATTTCCAAAAAAAGACTATATTTGCAAGCTACAACTAAAAGTGTAAAAGTCATGAGTGAAGATCTTAACCCGGTTGTCCCCATCGAGGAACAGCCTGTAGAAATCCAGGAAGAGCCCAAGGAGGAAATCGACAAAACCGATTTTTCGAACAAAGGCCTCAAAGAAATCGTCGATACATTCAAGGAATTGCTCGACGGCGAGAACATGCAGCAGCTCTACAAGCATGCCGAAGCCCTGAAGGCGGCATTCTACAAGAATCTGCGCAAAGAAAAAATCGCTTCGGGTCTTGTGCAGCCTGCCGAGACCGCCGCGACGGAAACTCCCGCCCCCGAGACCGAGACGCCTGCTGAAGAAGAGGCGCCGGAAGAGGAGACTGTCTCCTACAATCCTTTCGCCGAGATCGAACGCGGTTTCAAGGATCTTTACAGCCAGTATAAAGTCCGGCGTGCCGCCTTCACGCAGGAACTCGAGAAGCAGAAAGAAGAGAATTACCAGACCAAACTCGCCCTGATCGACGAGCTCAAGGCCCTGGTCGAGGCCAGCGAGGACCTCAAGGAGACCTTCCCCAAGTTCCGCGACATCCAGAGCCGCTGGCGTGCTGCAGGCCCCGTGCCGCAAGCCCGCGTCAAGAACCTCTACGACACCTATCAGCACTATGTCGAACTCTTCTACGACTATGTGAAGATCAACAAGGAGTTCCGTGACCTCGACTTCAAGAAGAACCTTGAGGCGAAGGAGAAACTCTGCGAGCGGGCTGAAGCCCTCGCCGAAGAGGAAGATGTGGTGGGCGCCTTCCGGACCCTCCAGAAACTGCATGAGCAGTGGAAGGAACTCGGCCCGGTAAGCAAGGAATTCCGCGAATCCATCTGGGAGCGCTTCCGCGCTGCCACCGCAGTCATCAACAAGAAGCATCAGGCTTTCTTCGAGAGCCAGAAAGGCAGCCAGAAAGAGAATTTCGAGGCCAAATCGGCCCTCTGCGAAAAGGTAGAGGAAATCGCCAAGGCCGAAATCACCGATTCGACCGCCTGGAACAAACTGACCAAGGAAATCGAGGCCATCCAGAAGGAATGGAAGAAGATCGGTTTCGCCTCCAAGAAAGAGAACCAGAAAGTTTACGACCGCTTCCGCGCCGCCTGCGACGCCTTCTTCGCCCGCAAACGCGACTACTATGCCGGTTTCAAGACCCAGATGCAGGACAACCTGACCCGCAAGGTCGAACTCTGCGAAAAGGCCGAAGCGTTGAAAGACAGCACCGACTGGAAGAAAGCCTCCGAGGATTTTATCGAACTCCAGCGCCAGTGGAAAGAGATCGGACCTGTTTCCCGCAAGAAATCCGAGCAGGTGTGGAAGCGCTTCCGCGCCGCCTGCGACGCCTTCTTCAACAACCGCGACAAGAATGCCGGCGGACAGAACAGCGAACAGGCCGCCAACCTTGAGAAGAAACGCCAGCTGATCGACGAGGTCCGCAACTTCGTCGTGGAAGAGCGTGAAGACGCCCGCGAGGCGCTGCGTTCCTTCCAGGAGCGCTGGAATGCCATCGGATTCGTGCCGTTCAAGGAAAAGACCCGTATCCAGGATGCGTTCCGCAAAGCCCTGAACGAGAAGTTCGCCGAGTTCCGCGATGGCGGCAGCCGCTTCGTCGGCAAGGCCGAACGCGCCGTCCGCAGTGAACGCGACCGCCTCGTCCAGCGTTTCATGAAGAAGGAGCAGGAGATCGCCACCTGGGAAAACAACATGGGCTTCTTCTCCCAGTCGAAGAACGCCGAGGCCTTGCTCGAGGAACTGAACAAGAAGATTGACATCGCACGGCAGGAACTTGCCCAGCTCGAAGAGGAAATCAAGGAATTCGACCGCCAGCACGAGCAAGAGTAATCCGACGAGGAGATGAAGGAAAATAGAAGCAGCCTTGTCGGGTTCGCCCTGATCGGCGTTATCTTGTTGTTGTTCAGCTGGTACAACACCAAGCAATTTGAAAAGAGACAGCAGGAGGCCATGGTCCGCGACTCGCTGGCCACGGCAGCCGCCATCCAGCGTGGCGAGATTCCGGCTGACACCCTCTCCGCAGAAGACGCCCTTCCTGCCGAAGAGCAGCCCGAAGCGGAAGAATACCGCCAGCATTACCTGCAGGAAGCCAGCCGGGCCGAAACCGACTATTACACCCTGGAGAACGACAAGGTCC
The DNA here is from genome assembly GCA_016284265.1 of Bacteroidales bacterium. Lineage (GTDB taxonomy): Bacteria > Bacteroidota > Bacteroidia > Bacteroidales > UBA932 > Cacconaster. The sequence goes on from JAEEOM010000053.1 coordinate 31,488, forward strand.
GGGTCCGCATCAGTTCGAAAGGCGCTCAGCCCTACGAAGTCCTGGTCAAGGACTATTTCACGTATGACAGTGCCGCCTTGTTCCTGGTCCGCCCCGACAAGAGTCTGTTCGACCTGGAGTTGAACACCGACCAGTGGCTCAATACCAGCGACCTGCATTTCCGTCCGACGGAGCAGACTGACAGCACGCTCACCCTGCGCCTGCAGTTTGAAGACCACTCCTGGATCGACGCGGTCTACTCGCTGGCTGCCGACAGCTATATGCTGGGCTACCAGCTCCATTTCGTGGGAATGGACCAGGTGCTCGACCGCCATACCGCCCAGATGACCCTGAAGTGGGTACTCGACGTGCCCCGGCTCGAGAAAGGCTACCAGAACGAACGCAACTATTCTGGCGTAGCCTATAAGTATCTGGCAAACAACGAAGTCAAGACGCTCGGCAAGCGCCGCGACACCGCGGAGGAGAGTTTCAGCTCCTCGCTCCGCTGGATTGGCTTCCAGCAGCAGTTCTTCTCTGCGATCCTCGTGTCCGAAAACGGTTTTCCGGCCGGCAAACTGGTCAACCGCTTCTATCCGGAAGGCCAGGAAGACGGCAGTTTGATGCAGTCGGGCGCCGAGATGGCCGTGGCCTTGGACTCGCGAAACGCCGACTTCACGATTCCCCTTCAGTTCTATTTTGGACCGAACCACTTCTACACGCTCAAGAGTTACGACGAGGGGTTCGAGAAGATCATTCCCCTGGGCGGACGGGTTATCGGCACCATCAGCCGCTACATCATCATCCCGACCTTCAACTGGATGAGCCGTTTCATCCGCAGTTACGGCCTGATTATCCTGCTGCTGACCATCATGATCAAGCTCGTGATCTCGCCGCTTACCTGGAAGTCCTATTCTTCTTCGGCCAAGATGCGGGTACTCAAGCCCGAGATTGACAAGATCAACGAGAAGTATCCCAAGCAGGAAGATGCGATGAAGAAGCAGCAGGCCACCATGGACCTTTACAAGCGGGCCGGCGTGAGCATGTGGGGCGGTTGTCTCCCCATCCTGCTCCAGTTCCCGATCCTGTGGGCGATGTTCCGCTTCTTCCCGGCCTCCATCGAGCTGCGTCAGCAGGGTTTTCTTTGGTGCCACGACCTGAGCGCCTACGACTCGATCCTCGACTTCGGCTTCAAGATTCCGCTCTACGGCGACCACATGTCGCTCTTCGCCCTGCTGATGGGTGTTTCGATGTGGGGCTATTCCAAGATGACGATGTCGCAGCAGCCCAGTACCCAGACCATGCCGGGCATGGAATTCATGCAGGTATGGCTCATGCCGATCATGATGGTGTTCATCTGCAACAACCTGTCGGCCGGTCTGAGCTACTACTATCTGCTCTCCAACATCATCACCATCGGACAGAACTGGGCCATCCGCAAATGGTTCGTGGATGAGGACAAGATCTACGAGAACCTGAAGAAGAAGGCCAATTCCAAGGAACCGCCGAAGAAATCGAAATTCCGGCAACGCCTTGACGAAGCCTACAAGGCCCAGCAGGAACAGTTGAAACAGCAGAACAAGAGGAGATAGGCCATGTCCATCGCATCCGCCATCCAACAATTGAGAAACGAACTGCCATCAACCGTCCAGTTGGTGGCAGTTTCCAAATTCAAGCCCGTTTCCGACATTCTCGAGGCATACCGGGCCGGCCAGCGGGCCTTCGGCGAAAACCGGCCGCAGGAATTGGCCGCCAAAGCCCGGGAGCTGCCCGCCGACATCCAGTGGCACTTCATCGGCCACCTGCAGACCAACAAGGTCAAGATGGTCGTTCCCTATGCCACGCTGATCCATTCAGTCGATTCTGAGCGCCTGCTCGCCGAAATCGACAAGACCGCCCGCAACCTGGGCCGGACCGTGGATATCCTGCTGGAAATACACATCGCCGAAGAGGCCACCAAGCAGGGACTTTCCCCCGATGAGGCCGAGTCACTGGCCGGACGAATGGCCGAGTTCCCGAATGTCCGCCTGCGCGGCGTCATGGGAATGGCTACTTTCACCGATGATACCGATCAGGTCCGGCGCGAATTCCGCGTGCTGAAAGCCCTTTCCGGGCGACTGTCAACCCGCTTCCCCGACTGCGACCAGATTTCGATGGGCATGTCGGAAGACTGGCCGGTCGCTGTCGAGGAAGGCACGACAATTGTTAGGATTGGAACATTCATTTTTGGCAAAAGAAATTGAAGCATATGAAAAAGTTTATCTTCATTCTCCTGACGGTTCTTGCAGCCGTCGCCTGCCGTAAGGTATCGCTGGAAGATCGGATTGGCCAGATTGCCAAGTACAGCACCAAAAATCCCGACACCTACCTTGAGAATCTGCAGCGGCACGAAGCGGAAAAGCGCATCGACTATCTCACGCTGACGCTGGCAAAAGAGCTCAAGGCTGAGGACATTTGGTCGCTGGAAAGCGCAGGAGGCAGTTCGCTGGTCGCCGAGTTTCCCGGCAAATCGAAGAAACAGACCCAGTTCTCCCTGCTCACCGCCTCGCTTGAGGATCCCGAAGCCTGTGCCGTGGTCCTGGGCGCGCTTAAAACACTCAAAGACCTGAAAATCAAGCCCAAAGAAACCATACGTGCCCTCTTCTACAATCCTGTGGTAGATACGGCCGGCCTAAACGGGCTGAGCACCGTGTACATGGAACTCTATGAATCCGGGGAACTGGTTACCTTTGAACTCGAAGTCTCTTCCCGCGATACACTTCCGGTCCATACCTTCCGCATTGAAGAGAAACCGGCGTTTGCAGAGAAAATCGTAGAAGTGATTCCGCCCTACCTGGCTCCGCTGGGTGAATTCCGCTTTGAACGTGGTAAATATCCGAACAAGGAGTGGCCGGTAAAAGCTTCCGTTTACCGCTATCAACTCGATCCGGCAGACATCGCCAAAGAGTCGGCCGTCGTGGCCGCCTTCGCCTATCTGGTCAACTAGAACGGATAACCGATACCGAAGTGGAGGGCACTGCCCCCCGTAAACCAATCATTGATTCCCTTCCATTCCTGTACACTCGGATCGTAGAGCTGCAGGCCGAGGTCGAATCGCACCAGAATCAAGCCGAAATCGAGGCGCAGGCCGAATCCCCAGTCCAGGGCCATGCTCCGCGCCAGATCACTGAATGAGAAGAGGCTCCGTGGATCTCGCGAAACCCCGTCCAGATCGGCGCGGGCGATATTCCACACATTACCAGCCTCCAGGAAAAGTGCTCCCTGAAGTTTCGACAGGATGGGGAAACGGAATTCGGCATCTGCCTCCAGGTGCATGTCGCCCGACTGATTGATAATCTTGAAGCTGGTATCGCGCGGTGCCATGCCCGGGCCCACTGCCCGTGCCCGCCAGCCACGCATACTGCCTGCCCCGCCGGCATAGAAGAGCTTCTCAAAAGGAAGGGAGATGGAGTTTCCATAAGAAACGCCCAATCCAGCCAAACCACGCAAAGCCAACGCGAACTGGTTTTCCTTTCCCAGCCGGAGTGTCTCCACGACCTGGAGTTCTCCCCGCACATACTGGGAATATGGAAGGCCGAAAATGGTCCGATCCTTGGATCCACGCCCCTCCGATTTCAGGAGGTTACTGACCAGATTGGCCATATTGCCCGACACATCGAACTGAAAGCGGGTATAAAAGTAGGTGGTCTTCGGATTCACCGTGGCATTGGTGGTATAATAGAACATGCCTCCGCCACCCAGGTCGAGGTGGCTTCGGAAGGAATTCTTCAGATAGGGGTCAGCAATTCCTCCGTAAAAATCTTCTTCAATGCGCGACGTCTGTACCGCGCTCAACTGGATGGGATAGATCTGGTAAAAGAAATGCTTGTCCACGTTCCAGCTGAAACCATAAGTGCCTGTGACGACATTCCGGGTATATTCCGGACGGTCCTGGAAACTGTAGGAGAAATTGACATCCATCTGCGGAAGGTTAAGCCGGGGCATCTTCCAGACAAAGGCGGGGTACCACGGGATGCGCAATCCTGTCGAAACGGAAAACTCGTTGGCACGCACCGGGGCGCTGAGCATGAACTGGAAGTTGCCGCGGAAGCCCAGCGAGAAAACCTCTCCCCCGCCGAAAAGGTTCTTGTGACTGTAGGACAGGGATGGTGTCACGCCGAAAAGCCCGGTGGAATTGAAGGAACCTTCAAGATTGACCTTCACGGACTGGAGACGGGCCTGCTGCAGCAGGATACGGCAATCTACCGCTGTCGAATCAGCCTCATTTTCCCGGAGCATCATGTTGACGCTGCTGAAGAGCGGAATACTGGCAAAGCGGTCATAGGTCCGGTTGATGCGCTCTTCACTGTAAGGTTCTCCAGGCGTGAGCTGGTTCAAGTTATGCAGGAAGTTCTGGCGGACGTGCATGCCCGGCTGCGGGATCAGGGCCACATTGCCAATCTTGTACTTTCGATGTTCCCGGGCGGACTCCTCGCTTTCGTTGCGGGTGTAGTTCTCGATGGCCATGATCAGGGACGCTGTGTCACGGACTGTGGAGGTATCGGCGTAGAAAAAGAAATAGTTCTTGGAGAACCCCCAATAACCGTTGTTCCGGAAATGCCGGGCCAGCCGTTCGCTCTCTCTTTCAAGGGATACTTCTGCCAGCGGATCTCCGGGACGAACCGTGAAATGGGCAGAATCAGCCGCCATCAGGGCAGCCAGTGCGGTATCGCGGACCCGGTAGGTGATGTCGGAGATCGGGAAGCGCTTGCCCAGCGTCACATCGTACTGCACCTTGGCGATCTTCTTGCGGATTTTGGCGGAAGGCTCGATGGAGGAATCGTACCAGCCGTCGTACTTCAAGTGGTCGAGCATACTCGTAACGGACTCTTCCACCAGCCCTTCATCAAACAGGACCGGTGGCTGCCCGACTTTCTGACAGAAGCGGTCCCATCCCCCGCCCTTCCCGTTCTGCCAGTTATAGACATAGAGCAGCGGGCTCACCATCCCCAGGAAGCCGCTGTTGGGCTTTTGCTTGATATAGGGTTCCAACGAGGAGGCATTGTATGGGTCGTCTTTTCTGGCCCCTGCGACAATGGTAACTTTATTGTCGGCCAACCGGGCTTCATCATCGGCCAGGACACGCGTGGTCGAGCAACCGGCCAGCCCCAGTCCCGAAAGGACGGCCAGCAGCAGAAGTCCGATCCACGTTGTTGTCTTTGTCATAACTGACAAATATACAAAAAAATTCCGTCATCTCCGGTTTGACCGGGCATCTCTTCTCCGGAATTCGGCGCAGGTGATGGCGGCAGCTACGGCCACATTGAGGGATTCGCTGGTGTGGGCCTCCGGCGGGAACGGCGGGATAAAAAGTTTCCGGGTAACGACGGAGGCCACTTCGGGCGAGATGCCGTTGGCTTCGGAGCCCATGACAACGATGCCGCCCCGGGTCAAGGGCGCCTCATAGATATTGTCCCCTTCCAAGAAAGTCCCATATACAACCATAGCCTGACGCTCCGTTGCGCTCTGGTATTTCGTTCCGCTCGCAGAAAAAATGCTCGCGTCCCGAAATACCACCCGCTCCACTTCGCTCTTTAAATCACAATAGTGCACGCGGACACGGAAGATGGCACCCATCGTAGCTTGCACGACTTTCGGGTTGTACAGTTCGACGGTGTCGTCGGAAGCCAGAATCTGCCGGATGCCGAACCAGTCGGCAATCCGCAGGATCGTACCCAGATTCCCGGGGTCACGAATGCCGTCAAGTGCGAGGACCAGTTCGTCGGGAGCGATGACGGGCGCTGCAGGAGCGGGGCGGCGGACGACAGCCAGGGCCGGTGACGGATGGGTCAGCTGGCTGATGCGGGCCATTGTCTCCTCGCCGATCTCCTCGACCCGGAAATGCCGGACAACTTCAAAACCAGACTGAAGCGCCTCTTCCACCAGTTTTTCGCCTTCAACGACAAAAAGGCCCCGCTCATCCCGGAACTTTTTCTGTCCCAGTGCCTTGATTTCCTTAATCTCGTTCTTCGACAGCATGATCGATGACAGGTTATCGATTCCTGTACATATCTTCGTAATATTTCTGGTAATCACCGGAAGTTACGTTGTCCATCCAGGCCTGGTTGTCGAGATACCAGCGGACGGTCCGTTCGATGCCTTCTTCGAATTGGAGAGAGGGTTCCCAGCCGAGTTCGTGCTGCAGTTTTGAAGAATCGATGGCATACCGGAGGTCATGGCCGGCGCGGTCGGTTACATAGGTGATCAGAGAGTCGCTCGTGCCTTCCGGGTTGCCCAGCAGGCGGTCCACTGTTTTGATGAGCACTTTGATCAGGTCGATGTTCTTCCACTCGTTGAACCCGCCGATGTTGTAGGTCTCGGCCACTTTCCCTTCGTGGAAAATCAGGTCGATGGCCCGGGCATGGTCTTCCACATAAAGCCAATCGCGCACGTTCTCGCCTTTTCCATACACCGGGAGGGGCTTGCCGTGGCGGATATTGTTGATGAACAACGGAATCAGTTTTTCGGGGAACTGATACGGGCCGTAGTTGTTCGAACAGTTGGTCACGACAACGGGCAGGCCGTAGGTATCATGGTAGGCACGCACAAAGTGGTCGCTCGATGCCTTGGCGGCGCTATAAGGGCTGTGCGGCTGGTATTTGAGGTCTTCGGTGAAGAACTTCGTGCCATAGGCCAGGTGATGTTTCCCGCTCGATGCCTTCGTCGTGAACGGCGGCTCCACGCCTTCCGGATCGGTGATCTCCAGAGCGCCATAGACTTCATCCGTCGAGATATGATAGAACCTGCACGCAATGGATTCCGTTGCCGGAGAGTCACCTTCACATCCGCTACGGCTACCCGCACAGGCCTCCCCGCAAAAACTCCGTGAAGGGGACTCTCCGGCAGCGGAGTCTGAGGCCACGGGAAGGCGATAGGCGTGTGGCTGCCAGTAGCGGCGGGCGGCCTCCAGCAAAGTGAGGGTACCCATCACATTGGTCTTGGCAAAAGTGAACGGATCCTTGATCGAGCGGTCCACGTGGCTTTCTGCCGCCAGGTGAATCACCCCATCCACCTTTTCATCCTGCATCAACTTCGATACACGCTCGAAATCACAGATGTCCATCTTGACGAACTGATAGTTGGGCTTGTCTTCAATGTCCTTGAGGTTCGCCAGATTGCCCGCATAGGTGAGTTTGTCGAGGTTGATGATCCTGTATTCCGGATACTTGTTCACAAATAAGCGGACGACGTGCGATCCGATGAATCCGGCGCCGCCGGTGATGACGATGGTGCGTTTCATAAGTTTCTTCGCTGGTGAAAGTTCAGTTTACAAATTTAAGCATTTTTCCTTGCGACACTACCGCGACACGTCAAGGCGCATGTAGTCGTGGGCGGCGACATGGAAATGGACGAGATGTCCGGTCGGAGCCGGACATGCGGGAATATCAGCGTGCAGCGGAACGCCGAAATAATGGTACGCCTCGCGAGGAATGAAGACATCGACATCGACCGGATGGTCGGCGAAGTTGGCCACGATGGCCATGACGCTGCCGGCATAGCCGCGCATCCAGGCAAACTGGCGGGCGGCATCGAAATGGTCGGAGGTCGGATTGACGTACATCAGGTCGAAGGTCTTTCCTTTGGAAAAAATGGCGTCGCCGGTGGCAATCCGAAGCAGACGGCAATATTCCTTATAGACGACTGTTTCCTCGACCGTGAGCCGGTCTGAAAGGAAGCGGCGCACGGACGGAACAGCGCAATAATCAAAGATGGAAGTACGGCCGTCCACGCCGCTGAAACCTTCGGCTTCCATACCCCGCTCACCGAACTCCTGCCCGAAGTAGAGCAGGAACGAAGCCGTGTTGAAGAGCAACGAAACGGCCAGGGCCGGGAAGGCGGCCTTGCCGCTGCCGGCAAAGAAATCGGAAGCCACGCGCTGCTCGTCGTGGTTCTCCAGGAAATTGAGCATCCGGGGCTGCAGGTCGCCCAGAAACTGCCACTCCTGCGTGAGGCAGGAAGCGGGCCGTTCACCCCGCACCACGCCGCGCAATGCATCGTAAAACCCGGACTTGTCGTAGAGCAGGTCGAAACCGGCGTCCGCATATTTCCGGTAATTCTCCTTGCCATACACTTCAGCGACAAAGAACAAGTCGGGCCGGTCGGTGCGAAGTGCCCGGAAAGCCCAGTCGAAGAATTCGGCGGGCACCAGTTCCACCATGTCACAGCGGAAGCCATCCACGCCTTTCCCGACCCAGAATTTGAGGACAGCAAGCATCTTGCTCCAGGTGCTGCGCTGCTCATAGTTGAGTTTGACCGTGTCATACCAGTCGGTCACGGACGGCCAGGCATGAAAAACGTTGTTTCCCGTCGCCAAAGCAGGATTCTCCACGTAGGAACTATGGAGCGACTCAGGCAGATGCAGCGGCTCTCCCAGCGGATAGAAGTTCTCTGGCGTGAAATAGCTGTGGTACTGGCGGAACACGTGGTTGGGAATGAAGTCGAGGATGACTTTCATTCCGGCCCGGTGCGTCCGTTCCACCAACGCTTCAAATTCGGCCATCCGGTTGTCGAAATTGACGGCCAGGGCGGGATCGACGTCAAACCAGTTACGGATGGCGTAGGGCGAACCGGCCTCGCCCTTGACCAGCGAGGGGTCGCAGTCCGGAAGGGTCCGGAAATGGGTACGGGTCGCGTGTGAGATGACACCGGTGTACCACACGGCGCCGACGGAGAGCTTCTTGAGTTTGAGCAGCATCTCGTCGGTGATGTCGTTGAACTTGCCCGACCCGTTTTTGGCATAAGAGCCTCCGGGAACGCACGTCCGGTTCCCGAAGGCTCTCAAGAGCAACTGATAGATGATCACGCTAGTCTCTCTCCCAGTTCAGGATCTTGTAGAAGTCGTATTCTTCAGGATTGGGAACATACTGCCGGGCGCCTTCATAGTCGCGCGGGGTAATGTAGTTGAGCAGGTGTTTGTAAACCACCTGGGCCTGGTCGCCGTCGATGTCCACGAGCCGCGGCGGGATCTTGCCCGTCTCGGGATCCTGCAGTTCTTCGAGATAGAGCGGACGGATGGTGCCGATCTGGTCGACGAACACCATGCAGCCAGTCTCGCCCTTCTTGAAAAGTTCATATACGCCGGCACCGAGCTGTGAGCAGTAGAAGAGGTCGTAGGCGATGGGCTGCTGGCAGCGGATATCGTAGCCGATCTCCACCGGGCGCGTCTTGATCTTCAAACCCAGCTCCTTGAGCTTGATCTCGAGCATGTCGTTGAACAACTGAGCCTTGGAGATCTTGCCAAGTTCCGGATGACCGTGGTCGTCATAGGTAAACTTGATGCCGGTCTCCTTGAGCTGCTCGTCGCTGAGCATGTGGAACACACCCTCAGATACGATGATACCACCGTAGGCAATGCCACGCAGTCTGCGTTTGATGATGGCGCTGATGGAGAGACGGAGGATCTTGTCAACGGTAATCTCGGTCTTGTTGAACATCTCGGGGATGATGATCATCGGGTAGTGGCACGAAGCGCCGATACCCATAGCCAGGTGGCCGGCACTGCGGCCCATGGCGGACACGATGAACCAGTTTCCGGAGGTGCGGGCGTCCTCGTACACGGTCGTCGCGATACGGGTGCCTTCCGCTTTGGCAGAGTTGTAACCGAAGGTCGGGGCGTTCATCGGCAGCGGGAGGTCGTTGTCGATGGTCTTGGGCACATGGATGTTCTGGACGGGATATTTCTTCTCGCGCAGGAATTTTCCGATACGGTTGGCCGTCGAGGCCGTATCATCGCCGCCGATGGTGACCAGCAGACGGATGTTGTTCTCCTGGAAGAATTTCAGATTGAAATAGCGGTCAAAATCTTCCTGGGTCGGCTTGTAACGGCTCATCTGCAAGTAGGAGCCGCCGCGGTTGAAGATAGCGTCCGCCAGCGCGAAGTTGAATTCGATGAAGTTCGGGGATGCGGAGAAAAGGCCGGAATAGCCGCCATGCAGGCCGAGTACGCGGTAACCTTCCGCCATGAAAGCCTTTGCGATCGTCCCTTCCACGGTATTGATGCCGGGAGCCGGGCCGCCGCCCGCCAAAATAACAATAGATTCCTTCATAATGGTATGATGTAAATTATCTCGCAGTTTTTGACCTCGCAAAGATATGCTTTTTTGACAAAATATCGCTATTTTTGTAGTTTAATGCAGGATTATACCATGACAAAGATCGGCAAGGCGGCGGCACAGGAAAGGATCGCGTTCCTGAAACGGGAACTCGAACGGCACAATTACAACTATTATGTGCTCAACCAGCCCGCTATCACGGATTTCGAATTCGACTTGTTGATGAGTGAACTGCAGGGACTTGAGAAGCTATACCCCGAATTCGCCACGGAAGACAGCCCCACCCGTCACGTCGGCAGCGACCTGTCCGCCGCAGCGGGAACCGACTTCGTCCAAGTCCCCCACCGCTATCCGATGCTCTCGCTGGGAAACACCTACGCCAAGGAAGAACTCTACGAATTCGACAACCGGATCCGCAAGACCACCGACGCGCCTTTTACTTATTCCTGCGAACTCAAGTTCGACGGCACGGCCATCTGCCTGACCTACCGCCACGGCCGTTTGCTCCGTGCCCTGACACGCGGCGACGGTACCAAGGGCGATGACGTCACCCGCAACGTCGTGAACATCGCGGCCATTCCCCGCATCCTCCACGGCGAAGACATCCCGGAGGAGTTCGAGATCCGGGGCGAAATCTACATGCCTTTCGCGGCATTCGACCGCCTCAACGCCGAACGAACCGAAGCAGAACTGGAGCCTTTCGCCAACCCGCGCAATGCCGCCTCGGGCAGCCTGAAGCTCCAGAATCCGGAAGAGATGCGCATGCGCGGTCTCGACTGCGTACTATACCATGTGCTCGGCGAAAACCTGCCGTTCAAAACCCATATCGAAGCCCTCGAAGCCGCGCGCCGCTGGGGGCTTCCTGTTTCAGAATACAGCCTCCACGCCCAGAATATCGAGGAAGCCGTCGCTTACATCGACGCCTGGGACACGCGACGCAAGACCCTTCCCTTCGCCACCGACGGCATTGTCATCAAGGTCAACGAACTTGACCTGCAGCGCCAGCTCGGCTTCACGGCCAAGTCGCCCCGCTGGGCCACGGCCTGGAAATTCAAGCCTGAGCAGGCCCTCACCCCGCTCCTGTCGGTCGATTACCAGGTGGGCCGTACCGGTGCCGTCACGCCCGTAGCCAATCTGGAACCCGTCCTGCTGTCGGGTACCGTCGTCAAGCGAGCCTCGCTCCACAATAAAGACCAGATGGACTTGCTCGACATTCACATCGGAGACTATGTCTATGTGGAAAAGGGCGGTGAAATCATCCCGAAGATTACCGGCGTGGAACTGTCGAAGCGGCCTGAAGGAGCCGTCCGTCCGGCCTTCCCTGTCTGCTGCCCCGACTGCGGCACTCCGCTCGTGCGCGACGAAGACGAGGCCCGGCACTACTGTCCCAACCGGGAGTCCTGTCCGGTTCAGATCAAAGGCCGCTTCGTCCACTTTGCCGGACGCAAGGCCATGGACATCCTGGCCGGCGACGCCACCATCGAGGCGCTCTACAACCAGGGGTTCATCCATACCCTGCCCGACCTTTACACGCTGACCCGCGAACAGCTGGTCTCGCTCGACGGCTGGCAGGAGAAGTCGGCCGACAACTTCCTCGCCAGTCTGGAAGCCAGCCGGAAAGTACCGTTTGAGCGCGTGCTCTACGCGCTGGGCATCCGGCATGTCGGCGAACAGACCGCCAAGACGCTCGCCCGCCATTTCGGTTCCATCGATGCCCTGGCAGCTGCCTCACACGAAGAACTGACGCAAGTCGAGGACATCGGCAGCATCGTCGCCGACTCGATCCAGGCCTGGTTTGCCTCCGAAGCGGGTCGGGAAACGGTCCGTCGCCTGCGCGAGGCCGGCTTGCAGATGGCCGTCGCCGACGAGGCCCGGCTACGGCTCTCCGAAACGCTGGCCGGCAAGACGATCGTCATCTCGGGCAATTTCTCCATCTCCCGGGAAGCGATGAAAGAACTCATCGAAGCACACGGCGGCAAGAACGCCGGTTCGGTAAGCGGAAAAACCGCCTGGCTGCTTGCCGGAGAAAAAGCCGGACCCGAAAAATTGAAGAAAGCGGAGAAACTGGGAATCCCGGTGCTTTCCGAAACGGATTTCTACCAACTCATCGGTAAGGAGTAAGCGATGCGACTGTTCCTGGCCAGAATCAAGGATTTCATCCGGAGGCTCGTCAAGTTCCTGACGCGCGACATCTGGGCGCTCGATTTCAGCGAATTGAGCAACGCCCGCAAGCGTCTGTTCCGGAGCATCCAGGCGTTCATCCTGACCGCCAAGGGATTCGCAAGCGAGCGGGTCGGCCGGGAAGCGGTCGCCCTGAGCCAGTTCACGATGATGGCCTTCATCCCGATGATCGCCGTCATCCTCTTTGTCTCGCATGGCTTCGGTCTGGACCGCCTGCTGTCCCAGACCCTGATGGAATCGTTCCCCACCAGTACGCAGCTCATCCAGGTCATCATGGACTACGCACTGAACATCGTCAAGGCCACTGAAAGCGGCGTATTCGGCTGGATTTCCTTTTTGAGTTTCGTGTGGACGATTGTTTGGCTGATGATCAACGTCGAACTCGCCTTCAACCGCATCTGGGAGGTGAAAGAGCCCCGGAAGGCGTGGAAACGGGCCACGGTTTACATTGCCATCATGCTCCTGACGCCCTTCCTGCTGCTCCTGCTCTTCTCCGGCTGGGCTTGGTACGCCCGCTTCATCGGACTGCTGAAAGGACACTTGGGCGCGTTCAGTTTCATCACGACCAATATGTTCTGGCTCGCCTTCTACGGAATCGTCGTGCTGGCCCTCTCGGTCATGTACAAGTTCATTCCCCACGCAAAAGTCCGCTACGGTTCGGCACTCAAAGCGGCCCTGATCGTCGGTGTAAGTTTCGTGGGTATCCAATATCTATACATGGGCACCCAGTTGATGGTGACCCGCTTGGGCGCCGTGTACGGGGCGCTGGCCTTCATTCCCCTCTTCCTGATCTGGCTCAACCTCTGCTGGCAGGTCATCCTCTTCGGCGCAGAGCTGACGCGGGGATACACCCTGGTGGACTACCGGGAGGTCGAGGAACGCGGGCTCAATGAACGAAAACATGGAAACTATGTTTACAGAAGAAGATTATCGACTGATTGAACGGGAATTCGCCGGACTCCGGGAATCCAGCCGGAGGCGGTGCGCCGATGAGGAACAGTTCCAACTGGTCCTCAAGGCGTTCGAATTCGCCAATGAAGCGCATAAAGGCGTCCGTCGCCGGTCGGGCGAGCCCTATATCCTGCACCCGATCGCCGTGGCCAAGATCGTGGTCGACGAAATCGGGCTGGGCTGCAAGTCGATCTGCGCCGCCCTGCTCCACGATGTGGTGGAAGACACCGATTTCACGGTCGAGGACATCCAGCGTCTCTTCGGCGACAAGATTGCTTCGCTGGTCGACGGCCTGACCAAGATCAAAACCGCGCTGGACAACGACAACAAGAATAAGAACCAGGCGAACCGCGTGAGTCTCCAGGCCGAAAATTTCCGCCGGATCCTGGTCACCCTCAACGACGACGTGCGCATCGTGCTCATCAAACTGGCCGACCGGCTGCACAACGTGCGCACCATCCAGTTCATGCCAGAATACAAGCGCGACAAGATCCTCAGCGAGACCATGTATCTCTTCATCCCGCTCGCCCACCGGCTCGGCCTCTACAGCATCAAGTCGGAGATGGAGAACATCTGGCTCAAGTACCGTGAACCCGTCGCCTACAACTCCATCGAGCGGCAGTTGGGCAAGATCATGGAGGAACGCGGCTCGCTGATCGACAACTTCATCGAACCGATCCGCGCGGAACTTGACAAGGCCGGCTACAAATATACCCTGCTCAAACGGCTCAAGACTCCCTACTCCATCTGGAAGAAGATGACGACCAAGAACATCCCGTTCGAGCAGATCTACGACATCTACGCCATCCGCATCATCTTCGAATCCCGGCCCGG
>JAEEOM010000054.1 GCA_016284265.1 Bacteroidales bacterium
TCGAAGTTTTCGGCAGCATATTCACACCCTCGCCTATGACAAAAATGGTAAATGGCTGTGGCAACTGTGTTCAGATGCACCTTACTCGCCACGGGAGGTTAGTTGGAAGTATAATTTTGTCGTGTCCCGGGATCCGGGAGACTATCCTGACGGGGACGGTGTCTATGGGCTGGCCAGACCGGTGCTCATACCTTTCACGATAACCAGAAGCGGAGCGTTGAGTTATGACGTATCATGCCTGGACGGCATGCAACTGTATTACCGGACCGAGGTTAACTCTACGGCAGATTCAATAGATACTATAGCAATAGAAGATGCTATTGATCCTGAGTATTTGGATGCACTCAAGACTTATACGAAGGTTTTTTTCGATGAACACGAAGAAGTCGATAGCGTGAAGCTATGGGAGTTGGTTTACTTTAACAATCTGCCGAAACACTACATATCGTTCAGAGATGGTATTACTGGGCTTGGTGTTTATGAGTTAAACAGGATTGACTCCCTTCCATTGTGCAATGGCGTATCATTTTCAGAAGGATTCCTTCGTGAATTCAGTCGCCGATTCCATCCTGAAAAGAGTGATGATAATCCCTATCAATTCTCAGTGAAGTTTGTTATCGACAAAAATGGGAAACTGGTTGGCCCGAGAGTGAAAACCCCTTCTTCAGACTTTTATAAGTCGTCCGATTACCAGCATCTCAGTGCATATGAGAAACACGTTCTCGAGACCGTCAATCAAATCCAAAATTGGGAACCGGGAAAGGTTGATGGGACCCCGGTCAATGTTATTTTAACCGTGCCTGTCATTTTCTGATTATAGCCGCACATCTTCAAGTATCCATTTGGGGTACTCAATCGGAAGAATTGATACACTTTTTGTCACATTCTATACGAAAAATCCCCCTCAGAACTGTCTGGGAGGGATTTTTGTGGAGCATAGGGGATTCGAACCCCTGACCTATAGATTGCGAACCTATCGCTCTACCAACTGAGCTAATACCCCTTGGATTGCAGGGTGCAAATTTACGCATTTTTTACAAAAGACAAAAAATAGTTATCTTTAACGATACAATGATGAGCAGACGCCTCTATATGACAACTTTGTGGGCCTGGTTGACCCTGGTTTCCGCTTTCGGGCAAACGCTCCGGGTGACGGAAATGCCGCAGCAGCCCATATCTGTGGCGCTGGGACAGTACTCCGGAATCACTTGGATTTTCGGAAACCGATATGCTGTCGTGGACGATAAGTTGCCGGGAGGCGGGATCGTTTTTTTCGACATTCCCATCCGGAACGACGGGAAGATTTCGGAATCGCAGGTGCGGATGACTGTTCCGGAAGCGACCTTGACATCTTCCGTAGCGGGTTTGGACAACGAAGGCGTGGTGTTTTCCCATGGAAAGTTGTATGTGTCGGCGGAGAGCGACCAGTCGATCCGGGAGTATGATCTGGACGGGAGGGCGACGGGGGTGGTTTTCTCTATTCCTGCAGATTTGGGGGCCAAGGCAATCGTGAAGAATGGCGGTTTTGAGGCTTTTTCCTGGAATGAAGTCACGGGCCAGTTTTGGACGACAACCGAACTTCCATTGAAGGCGGATGGGAAAGCCTCCCGACTGCATCGCCTCCAGCGCTTTGATGAAAGGCATTTGGCGAACGGTCGCTGGTTGTACCAGATGGATGAGCCTGTCTTGTCTGAAAAGGAAAGAGGATCGGTCATGGCCTATGTCCATGGGATTTCCGCCATGACGGCTTTGGATGACGGGCGGCTCATCATCCTCGAGCGAGAAGTCTATGTGCCTGCCGGCAAGCCGCGGGACATTCTGGCCCGTTCGTTCACGAAGACGAAACTTTATGTCGTCAATCCTTCGGGAGATCCGGCGGAGATCCTGCCTAAACAGTTGCTCTGTGATTTTGAAACGCGACTCGTCATGACAGCGGCGGGTATTGACGTGGCGTTGGCGAACTACGAAGGAATGTGTCTCGGTCCTCGTTTGCCCGATGGCCGGCGTTGTCTGATTCTGATCGCAGATTCGCAGGCTGGGATGGCCTCCCTTGCTACATCGATCGGGCGGAAGCAATTGACCCGGGAATTCTTGAAGGTCTTGCTGCTCGAAGGGGAGGGGATTTGAACAACAGCCAGGCCTCCTTTTCCTGAACCGGAAAAAGAGGCCCTTTGACAGCGAAGTATTCTCGGTCAGAGGCTATACGCCGGCAACCAGCTCCTTATACTTCTTGATGCAGGCGTCGAGGCGTTCGCCGGCCGTAGTATCGCCGGGAACGTTGTGCGACGGGTGGATATAGAGTTTCACGCCGCGTTCTTCCAGAATCTCAGCGACCGTGCAGATGGTCATCCAGACCAGGGTGACGAAGGCTACCGTGGACAGCGGGCCGATCTTGTCGAACTCTTTCTTCATCTTTACCGAAGCGTCCTGGAGCGGGCAGCAGGAGTCGACCACGTAGTCGGCAATCTGGAAAAGGTTCTTCCCGCAGGAGTGACGCGGCACCTTGGCGCCCGTTTCCGAAGCGGAGCCGAAGACCACGACTTTCATGCCGAGACGCTTGGCCTCCAGGGCGACGTCGATGTTGACGGCGTTGATGCCGGTGTGCGAGAAGATCCACATGATGTCGTCCTTGTGGAAATTCCAGCTGCTCATGATGGCTTTGCCGTAGCCTTCCGCCCTTTCGAGCCAGAGGAACTGATTGATGCCCATCTCACCGACGATGTGGGTAAAGAAAGTCAGCGGGAGTTCGCAGATGGGGTGGAAACCCACAAATCCGCCAATGCGGGGATACATTTCCTCGATCGGAAGGTTGGCGTGTCCGCAGCCGAAGGTGTGGACCATGTGTCCGGCCTGGATGCAGTCGGCCATCAGGGTCGCCACCTCTTTGATTTTCTCCATCTGGGTTGCCTCAATTTTGTCCATGACGCCAAAGGCGTTCTTCTTCCATTCGTTTGCGTACATAGTTGTTAAGTTTTTATATGACAAATATATAAGAAATTTCCAAAAGTTATTTCATAATGGCGTTCCAGACTGCATTGCGGAGCGTGCCCGCCGCATCGTCAGCGTCGTAGTCCCAGTACATAAACCCTTTCATCCCCATGGCGAGGATCTTTTCTGCCTTGAGTCCGATGCTCTTCGGATTGTCGTAGCCGGCCCACATCTTTCCGTCTTTGGTGATGTAGGGGACCAGACCTTTTTCGTCCCAGTTGTCGATTTTGAATCCTTTGCTGGCAGGATACTCCGTAGCGAATTTTCCGTAATCGACGGCGCCTTTGTAGCCGTCGCTGTTGTCCCAGGCGTGTCGTGCGTAGAAGGGGATGCCCAGAACGAGTTTGGACGGGGAGACGCCGGCATTCAGGTAGGCGTCGATTGCCCGGACGCAGTCCCAGTAATAGTCGGGCCGGTTCCAGGCGGACTGATGCTGCCCCTCTGAGCCCGCGGCGATGTCGTAGGTCATGATGTTGACGAAATCCACATAAGGATCGACGGCGGCGATGTCGATGAAGCATCCATCGTCCGGTGATCCTTGAGCGTTCATGACATAACCGGCGTAGGTAAGCAGATACTGACTGCCGAGCGTGGCGCGCAGCTGCTTCATCAGCAGTGTGTAATTCTCCACATCGTGGGCAGGGTCACAGGCGTGACCGCTCCAGGAGATGCCCGGGAATTCCCAGTCGATGTCGATGCCGTCGATACCCCATTTGCGGACAAAGGCCAGACAGTCTTCCGCAAAAGCCTTGCGTCCTTCCTCCGTGCTGGCCATCACGGAAAAACCGCCGGCCTGGTAGTTGTCGGAATTGGCCACAGTATGGGAAAAAGACAGACAGACCTTGAGTTCCGGATGCTGCTTCTTGACGTTGACGATCTGCTGGAAGCGGGATTCGTTGCCCTGCAGTTTGAAAGTGACATATTTGCCGTCCCGGACATACAACTCCGCGAAAGCATAGTTGATGTGGGTCAGCACCGCGGGATCCGGCGTCGCGGAACCGTAGTAGGTGCAGTAACCCAGCGCAATGCGACCTTCTTTCCGCTCCGCGCGGGCCACGGGGATTCCGTCTGTCGTTCCGTCCCCGCCGGGTCCTGCGTTATATGGATCTTCCGCGCAGGAAAAAGCGATTATCGACGCCAGGGCGAGCGTCAGCAGGGAACGGAGTCTGTTCATCATAGTCATTTCGCATAAGTCATTCTTTCCGCCTCCATATCGCTGTAGAACCGGCTGACATACGCCGCATCATAGGGTTCCGGGAAGCGGTAGAGTTCAGGAATATTGTAGGATTTGAGCGTGACCTGGTAGCGGCCCGGGTCGCGTTGGGGAAGTACGAAGGGCTTGGAGACCGTCCCGTCTTCGCCTACATGGGCGAAATAAGGCTTTCCGTAGAGCCGGTCGTCGCGCTTGGACGCCCAGCAGATCCAGCGTCCGCTGCTGCTCCAGCAATGATAAGAGTCGGAATACTTGCCGTTGACCGTTTCGAGCGGGAAAAGCGCTCCGGTTGCAATCTCATAGAGCCAGAGGTCGGTCTCGCTGTGCCAGATGGGGAAGGTACCATAGTCGGAGACGGTCATCAGGATGTATTGGCCGTCCGGGGAGCACTTCGGGAAACTGACGGACTTTCCGCGGCTCGCAGCATCTACGACCCGTGTCAGGGTGCCGCCCAACCGCCCGGTTTCCGGGTCGAACGCCACAGAATAGAGGTCGTAGTGCATCTCGAACGTACTGTCCGGCTGAGGCCGGGACACGGCCCGGCAGAAATAGACGGTCTTCCCGTCGGCGGACCAGCAGGGGAAGGTTTCCTGGAATTCCGACCCTTTCACGAGCGGGGAATCCGTCACGGTCCCCTGTTCGAAATCGAGGAGGATCAGGTCGCTCGAGGCGTCGAACACCTCCAGTTTGTCGAACCGTCCGCTGTGGAGGATGGGCCGGATGTCGGCCGTGGTGAAGATGCCGTAGCGGCCGTCGGCGGAGATTTCGCCATAAACGGCAGCGCCGGCAGTACTGTCGGTGGCCGTGTTGAGTTTGCGCAGCTGGCCGTCGCGGCTGTAAAGCGTGCCGCCCTTGGCGCCGCGGACATGCATGAAGGAGGTCTGGATTCCGTCACCGCGGTTGGCCGTATGGCAGTTGATGCAGGTGCTTTCGACCGTGGTGTTGTCGGCCAGGAGCCGGGTCTTGAACGACTCCAGGTCACGCTCCTCGATGCTCAGCACGTTCCACACTTCATAGGCCGGTTCAATCAGGCGGTAGCTCAGGTAGCGGTCGATGCTGTCGGGCGAAACCGTCCAGGTAAACGGTGTATAGCGTCGGCTTTCGCGTCCGAAGCTGGCGGTGAGGGTAAGCTGCAGTGTATTACCGGCCTCTTCGCGCAGCATCTCCTTCCACTTCTGCATCGGGAAACGCAACTGGGATCCGCCGGCCTTGAACCGGTACGTCCGGCTGCCTTCAATTTCGAGCCGCAGAGCATCCGCGCCTTCCAATTCGAAATTCAGGGGAGCGATGTTGACGGGCAGGGTGATGTCCGTATAATCGGGGAGTACCGGTGGTGTTCCGGCTTCCCGGAACGCCCCTTCCCGCACACAGGCGGCCAGGATCAGGATCCAGACGCTATATGTCAGCCATCGTTTCATTGGACGGGTTGGGCGTATTTGTGATAGAACCAGTAACTCGTCCGGAAAGGCTTTTCGTTGCCTTTCAGGAACTCTGTGCAGTTGTCGAGGGTCGCGCGTGCGATGCGATAGTCCGTGAGTTGCACGGCGGGCGATGTATTTTCGTCGAAAGTCATCAGCAGGGCCTCTTGATAGAGGACGGGAACGCTGACGGCATCGTATCTTCCTTTGTAAAGCGCATCGTAGTCCTGGCGGAAGTGCGCGAGATCCTTGTCGAGCAGGTCGAGGCAGAGCAGGTAGTCGGTCGCTGTCTTTGCATCGGATGCTGTCGCGGCGATATTGGCCAGGGCGGTGCGGTAGTCATTGTGTTGGACGAGGATGTCGCGGCAGTCGTTCTTGACGGCCAGCCGGTCGGCCTCGGTATCGAGCAGGTGCAGGCCTTCCAGCGCCCATTTCCGATAGAGCGCGGTCTTGGAAAGCATGGTGAGGTAGCGGTGCGCCGTGTCGTAATCGCCGTTGGCGAAGGCGATGTCCGCCAGTTGCCGGACCATCGCCGCGGAGCGCTGCCGCGGGGAGAAGGTCATCCCCAGCATGGCAGAATGCTGGGACTGGGCATAATCGCCGGCCAGGTACAGGGCGTCGGTGCTGGCCATCAGCTTGAAGCATTCGACGCCGGGTTTGACCGGGATGAACAGCCCGTGCCAGGTGGGCTGATAGGCTTTGAGCAGGCCGTCGGGCAGCCGCCCGGCGCGGGCCTGCGAAAGGTTGTAGTAGTAGGCCGTGAGGAGGCTTTCGTAGGGATTCCGGCGTCCCATCTTCTCTACGGTGTCCCAGCGTCCGGCGTCGGCCTTGAAATGGATGCGGTAGTCATACTCCCGCTCCAGGCCAGGTTTCTCCACCCGGGCCGTGGCGTTGAGGCTGCGTGCGGAAGGAACCAGCAGCACAGTGAGCAGGACGACCGTGACATAGCGGAGCAGTCTGCCGGGAATCCGGAAGGCGGCGGCGAAAAGCCAGACGAAGAGGCAAGCCCCGACGAGCACGGCCAGCGGAACCTCGGGGGAGAGGAGCAGGAAAGCCAGCAGGGCCGTAGGCAGCAGGGCCCACAGGGACGCGTGGCGGACGGTCGGCATGGCGTCGAGCAGGAAGCGGAATCCAGCCCAGACCAGGACCAGCAGGAGCGTCGTGACCAGCGCAGCGATTCCTGGAATCAGGTAAAATTGGGTCAGCCAGTCGCCGAAGATGAATGAAACCGGTGCGGGCTTCGTGAAATAGGTGGCCAGCCAGGAAGCGTCGGACATAAACAGGACATACCGTTCCTTGAAAGCAAGATGGTACGGGAAGACGAACTGGAAGATCGCCCACAGCGCCACGAAAAAGAGGGTGACGGCCACAGTATTAATTCTTCTGTCTGCGCGTACTGACATCCGGTATCCGTTTGTCGTATCCGAGGGAATCGAGTTGCTGCCGCTGCTCCGGGTCGAACAGCCGGCCGAAGAGCATATAAAGATAACCGCCGACCGCATCGGGATAGCGGAGGATGAGGTCGAAAGTGCTGCGTTTGGCGTCTTCCGGATCGCCTCCCTGCAGCCGCTCTTTCCAGGCTTGCAGGGCTTCATTGACCGGCGTCCCGTGCGCGCGGCTCGGCGCGCCCAGGGTGACGTCGAGGATTCCGGGCTCCACGGCGATGAGCAGCCTTTCAGCATAGCCGGGCGCCCGCCGGGAGACCGTCAGGTCCGCGACATAGAGCGAATCGGCCGGAATCCGGAAGAAAAAGGTCCCTCCTTTCACCACGGTGGAGTCCACGATGTCGGCCGTGGGATGCGGCTGGGGGCAGAAATAGATCTTCTGTCCGTTGAAGTCGTCCCCGATATGGCCGCGTATCTCGAGCATGGGCCCGTCCGGCCGGCACGCCGTGACGGCGAACAGGACCGCGATGAAAGGAAGGATCCTCTTCATAGGTACTTTACGTTATTTGGCTTCGAAGTAAGCGTACCAGCCGCAGTCGTCCCAGTCGGCGGAGCCGTCCCATCCGTTGTGGTAGATGGTGATGTACTGGTCGGTGAACGTCAGCAGGTAGAACTGGTTGTTCGAGCCCTGGCCGCAGTCGTCGAAGCGGGCTCCGATGAGCGGTGCAGTCGTGACCCAGGTTCCGAGAACAGCTTCTTCAGGGGAGGTCTTGATGAATCCGAAGGTGCCCTGTGCCGCCACGTTCCCGTCGGGACCGTAGGTGGTCATCTTGCTGCCATCGTATTCAAACACCATCCGCTCCTTGGAGGTGTCCACATCCGCAAGGGTGAAGTTGGCCCACCAGGCGAAGTTCGACTCAGGCGTATAGCCGGCGGAAGCATACTTCCAGCCACCGTGTGCACCCATGTTGCAAATTGAGCCCCAGGACACTTCACGCCACGACCAGGTTTTCTTGGCCGACTTGTCGGTGTTGCTCTTGGCGCCGGTCAGCATACCTGCCCACGGGTCGTACACGTCGGTGACGATAACGGGGAAGCGTTTGGATTCAATGATCTTGCCTTCGGAGATGCCGGCATAGTAGATTTCAAACTCGCCGTTGGATTCATACACATAGGTGTATTTGTCGTTTTTGATGATGGTTTCTCCCATCGCCGTGCCCACATGCCAGGCGCCGCCGATATCGGGTCTTGCGTTCTTTAGAGTGATGATATCGTTGGTCGGGCCTTCCTGCAACACGGTCAGGGCCGCCGAAAGCTCGTCGGAGCTGATCGGTGTTCCGGCATTGGTGACATATTTTTCACGCAGCGAGAGATCTTCGATGGGATTGCAGGCCATGAAGCTCAGCAGAGCTGCAGCCGCAATGAACAGTTTCAAGGTTTTCATATCGTCTGCTATTTAAAATTGTTCCAGTCGTTGAACTGAGCCTGGGATCCCCAGCCGGGGTTCTGCTCGAGGATGTCGTTGCCGTTCTCGTCCTTGCCGGCGATGTCGATCTCCGTCTGCGGAATCGGCCAGTAGCCCTGGGTTTCCTTCAGACGGGCCGCATAGTCGTAACGGACCATCGGCGTCACCACGCCTTCGTTGATGACGGTGAATCCGGTCTGCTTGTTGAGGAGCGCGCCGGCGGATTCCAGGCTCGGGCCCGCCCAGCGGAGGAGGTCCGGCCAGCGGATGGCTTCGAAGGCCAGCTCGAAGCGGCGTTCATTCTTGAGCGCGTCCAGCGAGTAGGCAATCGGACCCAGATGGCTGCGGGCGCGGACCCGGTTCATGCCGTCAGCCGTTTCAGTAAGCTCGGAGTGCATCAGAAGCACGTCGGCGAAACGGATGTGGATCAGGTCGGGGGTCT
>JAEEOM010000055.1 GCA_016284265.1 Bacteroidales bacterium
CTTCTTAACCGGATGATGCTTCCAGATCCACTGATTAAAAGGGACCTGAAACCCTAGTGTAGGAGATATCGAACAAGTGATGCAAAGAGCAGCAATCACAATCAGGATTATCCCAGTACGTTTTGTGATACGCTTCATATTTCCAAATATCGAGATAGAAAGACATTATAAACCGAATAGGACGTACCCTCATCAGTCGTCGTTGCCAATACCAATTCTTTGTCCATCAGCGCCTTTATGTTTCTCAACGCGGTCGGCCCGGAAGAGATCTTATACTTGGACAGGAAAGCGGCGGAGGTGATTTGCGAAACACGGCCCTCCCTGGCAAGCGCTTCCAGCATCTTCCATTGGGACCGGGTAACTAGCCGGCGGATTTCCTGAAAACGGTCCCGTTCGGAATCAAGGATCGACTGGATGGCGGTCATAATATCATTCCGGACTACGTTTTTTCCGGAAAGGGAAAATACTTCATTACACAACCGTTGCGTATAGTAAGTATGATCTTTCGTCCATTCGATGATATAGCTGATGGAATCGTCGTCGATGGTTTTTCCTGCCGATGCGAACTTATCCTTGATAAAGGTGGCATAAACCGGTACGGGCAGTTTGGAAAGATAAGAGAAGGAAGTGCTCTCGTAGAAGGGCTTCTTGGCATTGGTGAACATATCGGTCATCGTATGCTTCTTGCTCCCGCAATAGATGAAACGGACATTATGCAGATGCTGGATATGCTTCCGGAGGATCGCTTCCATGTTGACATCAGTATACTCCCGGATTTGCTGGAACTCGTCGATGGCAAGCACGACCTTCTGAGGATAATTCTCAAGATAGCCCAATACCTCTTGCAGGGTAACCTGCTTTTGGTTGTCGTCAGCGAAAGTGAATGATACTTGAGGAGATCCGGTCAGCGGGTCAATGCCAAGTAAAGGGCGGACACTTTTCAGTGTCTTGAAAAAAGCCGTAATCTTCTGCGGCTTCCCGAGTTTTCCGACAACAGCATCTGAGATGGCCTTGATAAACTCTTCGATGGACAAAGTGTCGCTAATGTCCACATATATGGTTTCAAAGGGCAGTTTTCTCACCTCCATCTCGTCAAAAATCCGAAAAATGAGACCGGTCTTCCCCAGCCTTCGGGGAGAGATGAGCGTGGTATTCCGACCATTTGTGATATTGCGGATGATTTCCTCCGTTTCTTTCTCTCGGTCACAGAAACAAGCCTTCGATTTATAAGGCTCCAGTATGAAGGGGTTCTCTAACATAGCCGTATCTTTTTCGCAAAGATAATTAACAAAATGTTAATAACAAAATGTTAATTACATTTTTCTTTTTTGGATGATTGGAGAAAGCGTTTATCGCGCGGATAGCGTCCAAAAAGATCGGTGAGGAAGGTTTGGATAATTGACAGGCTGTCGCTATATTCGCATCGATGAATTGGAATTTGGCCCTGAAGGATCCGACGAGCTGGGGTTTGAGTATCCTCAGCATTTCTCCCGGATGTTCAAAAAGGAATTCGGAACAGCTCCGAGTCGATTAGGGTATTTTTGCCCTTCCGAGAAATAAAACTACCTTTGTAATGCCGTCTTTGAGCGGCAGATGCCCCGGGCCATTATTGTGATATTATAATCGTTTTCATTATGAAGTATTGTAGTCGTTGTGGCGCTGAAGTGGCTGAAGATGCAGCCTTTTGCCCGAAATGTGGATATTCCTTGACGGGAGCCGGTCCCCTTGTTGAAAACAATGCCGCCGCTATAAGCGACAAGGACTGGCTTGCAACTTTTTTGCTTTGCTGGTTCCTTGGCGTTTTTGGGATTCATAGGTTCTACGTTGGTAAAACAGGGTCCGCTATCGCCATGATTCTGACTTTGGGCGGTTTTGGAATATGGGCCATCGTTGATTGGATTATCATACTTTGTGGTGATTTCAGAGATAAGGACGGAAGAGTGATCAAGCGCAGATAAACCGCATCATTTTATTGAAAATGACAATATGGTTCCTGCGAGTTCCCTCATCCTGATGGCTGTCAATGCCCTGCTGGGCTTTGCCATTCCCGTCTGCCTGGCCGTCTGGCTGGTGCGTAAGCATCACGCCAGGATATCTACCATTCTGATTGGTGCCGGCACCTTCATCGTCTTTGCCCTGGTGCTGGAAAGTATCCTGCATCAGCTGGTTCTGAAGGGGCCGCATGGCGCGTCCATTCTGGGCAATACGCTCCGGTATGCCCTTTATGGCGGGCTGGCCGCCGGGGTCTTTGAAGAAACCGGCCGCTTCCTCTCCATGAAGTTCCTGATGAAAAAGGAACCGGCCAAGCCTCTTCCCGGCATCGCTTACGGGATCGGACATGGCGGTGTGGAGATGCTGATCATCTTCGGCATCACGATGATCAACAACCTGGTGATTTCAGCCTTGATCAATTCCGGCCAGGCGGATGTCCTCTTCGCCAAGGTTCCGGAGGAAGCCGCCGCACAGTTACAGACGCAGCTGGATCAGTTGCAGACGCTGGGGGCCGGCACCCTGCTGGTCGGCCTTTGGGAGCGTATCTCCGCCCTGATCCTTCACCTGGGTCTTTCCCTGCTGGTTTGGGTGGCCGTCCGCAAAGGCGGCAAATGGTTGTGGCTGTTCCCCGCCGCCATCGCCCTCCACGCCCTTGTCGATGCCGGCGCCGTGCTGCTCCAGAAGTCAGCCGGCATGGTTACACTCGAACTCATCGTCACGGCCGAAGCCATTGCCGTCGCTGCTATCGGCTATCTGGTTGCCAAGAAGTTGTGAGCTTGTTATTCCGCCTGTCGTAATGGGCTTGCGCACTTTTAACGGGCAGTGAGACCGATAATCAGGAGTGCGCTGCCCAGCAGAACTCCGAAGGTTCCCAGAAAAGAGAATTTCTGTCCAGCCTGTTTCAGCAGATTGGTTCGGACATCATAGCATACGCCATCCTCGTTGAGGAAGAATTCCGTATAGTTTCGATGCTCCCGGCCGATTGAGCCCCAACCGTCCGTTTCGTAGTCTGTATAGAATTCTTCATAAACGAGGATGATTCCATCCGCCCCGTCGGAGACTTCGCGCGAAGGGGCGCCGAACGTCCGGACGATATCGGAATGGGGACGGCCGATCCACGTGAGTTCCATATCGGATTGCCGGGAAACATAACGGGGAGTCGTACAGGAAACGGCAGACAGGAGAAGGGCTGCAAATAGCAGGGAAGAGCAGCGTCGTGCGACTATTGTAAGGATACGGATTCTTTTCATGAAAGCAAGATAAAAAGAGGATACGCTTGATTCTTTATAATAACAAATATAGGCATTTTATCGTATTTTTGTCAGTACTAACAATTGTGAGGTATGCGAGGAAGAGTGGCGAAGGAAAAGTGGTCCAAGGGTGCGGCGTCGGGAATGGTGGCGTTGGTGTTTCTGATTTTGGGATTCCAGTTGGCGGTTTTTGTCTTGAAAGTAGCGGAGATGCCCGGTCAAGCCGGGCATGACGAGTTTACGCAGGCCGCTGGGGGAGTGATGGCAGTTGAGGAATCCTGTGACCAGGATGATTCAGGTAGTGTCATGTCAGGTATGACCGGACAACGGGAACCTGAGAAACCTGTGAGTGAGCCGGCACGAGGACCGAAACGGTCCAAATACGGCGGATATGAACGGCCGGCCGAAGAGGCCCGCCGGATGGTCGAATCTTTTCCGTTCAATCCCAATACCGTGACACGCGAGGACTTACAGCGGCTTGGCCTCTCTGCGCGTCAGGCCGAATCTATCGAAAACTATCGCAGCAAGGGCGGCCGTTTCCGCAGCAAGACCGATTTCCAGAAGATGTATGTGGTCTCCGACACCCTGTTTGCGCGT
The DNA here is from genome assembly GCA_016284265.1 of Bacteroidales bacterium. GTDB lineage: Bacteria > Bacteroidota > Bacteroidia > Bacteroidales > UBA932 > Cacconaster. The sequence continues at coordinate 3,840 of JAEEOM010000055.1, forward strand.
CTGGAGCCCTATATCGATATACCGAAACTCGAGTTGAATGGCGCCGACAGCGCGGCCTTGGTGTCGCTGCGCGGTATCGGTCCCTACTATGCCCGCAAGATTCTTGATTATCGCGACCGCCTGGGTGGATTCTGGCGGAAAGAACAACTTTTGGAAATCGAGGGCTTTGATGCCGACCGGTACGCCGGTTGCGCCGACGAAGTCACCGTTGATGACAGGAAGATTCGGAAAGTCGATCTCTGGCACGCATCAGACACCCTCTTGGCCCGCCACCCCTATCTTGGCCCGAAAGGCGCCCGCAGCATCGTCCGTTACCGCGAACTCTACGATTCTACGCGCTGGTCCCTTCCCGACCTGGCCGCCGAGCGCGTACTTTCACAAGAAATTATTGAAAAATTAGAAAAATATATTGTATTTCAATAAATATTTTTATATTTGCAGAAAAAATCGAGATACATTATATTTGCAAGTTAAGATGCCCGGTCAAGCCGGGCATGACGAAAGACAAAGATGCCCGATTAGATCGGGCATGACGGTAAGCCAATGATTGCGGCTATGAGGCTTGCGCCCGGCGCGGGTGTTATCGCGTAAGCGGAGCATTTTTCTGCGGAGCGTCGCGATAACAGAGCGCCCAAGCAAGCCGGCTGATGACGGATACAATTATTATATATATGTTAGAGTGTAAACACATTACCAAGGCCTTCGGCGATTTCAAGGCACTCGATGACGTATCGATTGCCGTACCCGAGGGAAAAATCTTCGGCCTGCTTGGCCCGAACGGTGCCGGCAAGACGACCCTGATCCGTATCATCAACAGGATTACCATCCCCACCGCGGGCGAAGTGATCCTCAATGGGAAACGCGTGGACGACGAAGACGTCCGCGCCATCGGCTACCTGCCCGAAGAACGCGGTCTGTTCAAGAAGATGAAGGTGGGCGAACAGTCCCTTTATCTGGCCCGGCTCAAGGGTATGAGCACGGCAGCCGCAACGGCTGAACTCAAGAAGTGGTTCATCCGCTTCGGCATCCAGAGCTGGTGGGACAAGAAAGTGGAAGAACTCTCCAAGGGCATGGCCCAGAAAGTCCAGTTCATCACTACCGTGTTGCATAAGCCCCAGCTGCTCATCCTTGACGAACCCTTCTCGGGCTTCGATCCGGTCAACGCCCAGATCATCCGCGACGAGATCCTCCGCCTGCGGGACGAAGGTACCACGATCATCCTCTCTACGCACAACATGGAATCGGTCGAGGAACTCTGCGACAATATCGCCCTGATCAACAAATCGCATCTCGTGGTAACCGGCGGCACCGATGCCATCCGTCGTGAGTATGGCTCCAACCAGGTGGAAGTGCTCTACCGGAGCAGCGAAGCTTTACCGCAGGGAAGTGCCTATACGGTCTTTTCCGACGAAGAACTTAAAGGAAGCCGCCGGGCCGTGCTGGATGTCTCCCCGGACTGCAGTTCTCGCGAAGTACTCGGCGAACTGATTGCTGCGGTCGACGTCGTGTCGTACCGCGAGCTGATCCCGCGCATGAACGACATCTTCATCAAACTGGTAACTGGAAAATAGGAGGGAAGTACCATGAACTGGAAAAAAGTAGGCATTGTCATCAGTCACGAATATACGACGCGTGTCCGCAAGAAATCATTCATCCTGACCACCCTGCTCACGCCCATCGGCATGGCCCTGCTGATCTGCGTTCCCATGCTGATCATGCTCTTCAGCGGAAACGAAAACCAGAAGGTGAAGGTGATCGACGAATCGGGCATCGTGGCCCCCTATCTCGAGAACAGCGAGCATACGACCTATGTGATGGGCACCGAAGGGGAGACGGTCGAATTGCTGAAAGATATTTTCGACTCATTGGATTATTATGCCATCGTCGGCATCTCCCCGCTCGACGAAAAGGGCGAGGTCTCCGTGGTCTCCTATTCGAAGGAACCGCTCAACATGGACCTCAAGACCTCCATCAACCGGGCGGTCAACAAGGCCGTTGAAAACCGCAAGCTGATGCAGTATGACATCCAGAATCTCGACGAAATCCTGGCTGACGTCAAGACCGACATCAAACTCAATTCGATGACGCTGACCAGCGATGGCGACGCCAAGGAAGACAGCGTGGAGATCTACATGGTCTTGTCGTACCTGATGAGTTTCCTCATCTACATGTTCGTCTTCATGTTCGGCACGATGGTCATGCGCAGCGTCATCGACGAGAAGAGCAGCCGCGTGGTCGAAGTGATCGTCTCCTCGGTCAAGAGCGTGGAGCTGATGATGGGCAAGATTATCGGTGTGGCGTTGGTAGCCCTCACGCAGTTCTTCATCTGGATTGCCTTGACGCTCATCATCGTGACGGCGGTCAATGCCATTGCCGGACCGAAGCTCCTGCAGAATATGGGCGGCATGGAGACCGTCCTGGCGGCAGCCGGCGAGGACAGCCACATCGGCCCCGAGGATATGGCAGCCGTCCTGGAACAGGCCAGCCAGGAATCGGATGCCTCCGGTCTGGTCAAGATCCTCGCCCAGGTCAAGGATCTCGACTGGGGTTACATCATCGGTTGCTTCCTGATCTATTTCCTGCTGGGCTATCTGCTCTATGCCTCGATGTTCGCCGCCATCGGCGCGGCCGTGGACAACGAGGCCGATACGAACCAGTTACAGTTGCCGGTCACCATCCCGCTGATCATTGGCCTGTTCATCATGCTCCACACGTTCGAGCATCCCAACAGCGCTCTGTCGGTGTGGACCTCCATTATTCCATGGACCTCGCCGATGGTCATGCTGGCCCGCATTCCGTTCGGCGTCGTGCCCGCCTGGCAGTTGATTCTTTCCATCGTCCTGCTGCTGCTCACCTTCCTGGCCACGGCTTGGTTCTCGGCCAAGATCTACAAGATCGGCATCCTGACCTACGGCAAGAAGTCCACATTCAAGGACCTGCTCAAGTGGATGAAACTCAAAGACTGACATACATGAAACGAATCCTGCTGCTGTCCGTGCTGCTCCTCGCCTGTCTGGGCGAGGCAGCCGCGCAGTTTACTTACAAATGGACCCCGGTCCCGATGGATTCCACCTGGGACACGATGAAAGATTTCCGGGCTACGCAGACCATCGAGAAGTATGGGCCGCAAGTTGCTCCGCTTCAGGAAATCATCGGTTATTCTGAAGATGAGTACAGTAGCCGCAGGCCTGAGAGCGGTCTCTCGAACTTTGCGGCCGACGTCATCAAGGCCATTGCCGAGAAGAAAACCGGTGACAAGGTCGATGTGGCCATGACCAATTATGGCGGCATCCGCACCAGCCTTCCCAAAGGGGCCGTGCGTGTGTATGACATCTTCTCGATTTTCCCTTTCGACAATTACCTTGTGACTTTTGACATCAAAGGTTCCGACCTGCGCCGTTTCCTGGACCAGATGATTTCACGGCGGCGCGTAGAGGCGCTCAGCGGTGTCGAGATCGTGATTACCGGCAAGCAGGCCGACAAACTCCTGGTGGCGGGTGCGCCCATCGACGACGGCCGCGTTTACAAGTTCGCCACCATCAACTTCCTGATGGACGGTGGCGACGGGGTCGTACTTTCCGATGTTGCCTTCAACCGCAAGGATACGGGTATCTGGATCCGCGACGCCATTGTAGAATATCTCAAAGAGCAGATGGCGCGGGGCGAGAAGATCGTCCTTCAGCCCGACGGCCGCATTCAATATACGGATTGGGAGGAGAGAAGACGATGAAAAGAACCATTCTGACACTACTGGCCGTGCTTGTGTGCGCGGTCTCGCTTCCGGCACAGGACTTGGTGATCCTGCACACCAACGATACCCACAGCCAGATTGAACCGGTCCGCGTGGGGTACAACAAGGGATTAGGCGGTGTAGAACGCCGGCTCCAGTATATCGACAGCATGCGTACCAAGTACGGCAAACGCAAGGTGCTCCTGCTCGATGCCGGCGACTTCAACCAGGGTACCCCTTATTACACGGTGGCCCACGGCGACCTGGAGGTGGAACTGGTCAATCTGATGGGCTACGATGTGATGACGCTTGGCAACCATGAGTTCGACAACGGGCAAGAGGACCTGGCCCGCCGACTGAAGAAATGTCGTCATAAAACCGTCACTTGCAACTACGATTTCTCGAACACGCCCCTCAAGAAACTGGTAAAGCCTTGGGTGATCGTGCGTCGCGGAGGCATGAAGATCGGCATTATCGGGACGACTTCTTATCTGGAGGGTGTGGTGCTCAAGTCGCATCTCGACGGCCTGGTCCGGCTCAATTCCATCGAAGAGGTCAACAAATGGGCGGATTTTCTGAAAAACAAGAAGCATTGCGACCTGGTGATCCTGCTGTCTCACTTCGGTTATGAGGGCGGTTCGCCGGAACGCCCGTCCGACGTGGTGATGGTGGAGAATTCCCACAACCTCGACCTGGTGGTCGGCGGACACAGCCACACCTATCTCAAAGAGCTCCGCGAGGTCAAAGACCTTGACGGACGCATCGTGCCCATCTCGCAATGCGGTGGGCAGGGCATTGTGGTCGGGACGTGGGAGATCACTCGCGCTCGACCTTGAGCTGCTCGATATGGCTTGTAGCGTCGGTGGTCTTGACGTAAAGGATAACCCGGAAGCGTTCGCCACCGGCGCTCAATGAGCCGACGGCGTATTTCATGGGTGCTTTTCCGCTCTTGTGGATAACGGTAAACTTCTTGGGGGTATAGTTGGCGAAAAAGTTCTTCATGATGAGCCGGGCCTGGTTCCGGGTGCAGTTGTTGACGGCACCGAGCATATCGAGTTCAAGGTTGTCGGCGAACCAGGCGGAAAGTTTGTCGTAATCGCCGGACTGAAGATATTTGCCGATGGGCGTAAAGACATCCTGACCGTTATCCTGGGCCGCGGAGGGTCCGGCGGTCAGCAGGAGGAAAAACAGGGAGGCAAGCCAAAACACTTTCTTCATCGTTCTCACTTTTTTTGACGAATTGCAACATATTCAAAAATCACGCCATGAAAATCAGGGTACTCTTTACGGGAAAGACGGTCGATCCATGGATCAAGGAAGGTGTCGCGGAGTATGCGGGGCGTATCCGGCACTATGTGCCTTTCGAACTGATCGAACTGCGTGATGACGACCAGATTCTCAAGTCCTTGCGCAGTACCGACCACCTGGTGCTGCTGGATGAGCGCGGTGGGACTTTTTCTTCGCTAGATTGGGCACGGAATTTGGAGCAGAAAGCCGCGCATCTCCCGAAGGATCTGGTTTTTGTAATTGGCGGTCCTTATGGCTTTCCGCCGGCGGTCCAGGCCCGTTGCCAGGAGCGACTTTCGCTGTCGCGGATGACCTTCTCCCACCAGCTGGTGCGTCTGGTCTTCCTCGAGCAACTGTACCGCGCCTTGACGATCATCCGGGGGGAGCCCTATCATCACGAATGAGCAAGATACGTCCGCTTCTGCTTCGACTCCGCCGCTTCCTGGTACGGTACGGCAGTTTCATCCTCTTCGGGGTGGCACTGCTGTTGCTCGGCCTTTCCGGTATCCGGCCCGACTATGAGGCGCGTCTTCGCCGCCAGAAGAATCGTGTGGAGCGTTCTCTCCATAAACGGGAACTCCTGGCAGAGCGTTATTCATACAAGGCCATGCAGGCCATGGACCAGGACTGGATCGATTTCGACGACATGCCCGACGACATCGTGCTTTACTGTTATCAGGCTGACACGATGAAGAGCTGGACGCATCAGTTCCCCATCAGCAATGACGAGGTGGACGTCTATCCGTATTCGTACCGTCTCCAGTTCATGAGCAACCGGAACCTCTATGCCACACCGCTTGCCTATATCGGCACGCGCGAGAAATACGTCAACCTGGGCTCAGCGTGGTATGTGGTAACCACCCATTTTACCGATGACAAGCGGACCAAAGTGGTAACAGGCATCCTCATCAAGACGGATTATCCCAGCAATGCCATTCCCAACATCGTCAACAAGCACATTCATTTGAAAGACGGTTACACGACCCTGGCCATCAATGACGATGACACGGCCATTGTGTATGGCATCGAGAATGAACCGCTCTTTTCCGTCGTGCCGCCCAGTCCTCCGTCACCGGGTCATGGCAATATGTCGCTTCGCTGGATTGCTTTCGCCCTGATGCTGCTGGCTGTGTTCCCCTATCATTACCGGCACCATACCTGGCGTACCTTTTGGCTGGCAGTCTGCACGCTGACGATTGTGCGCCTGCTGGCTTTCTACTATGTCGCCAAAGGGTATGCCACGGGAGAACTGTTTTCGCCGGTACTCTATGCAGACACGGCGCTTTTCAATTCCCTGGGTAGTTTGCTGTTCAACAACATCGCCGTGGCTTTCGCCTTTTATGCGCTCTTCGTGATGCGTTATCGCATCCACAAGACGATGGAAACGCGTCCGCACAGGGCGCGCTATGTTGTGGTATCCCTGCTGATTGTGGCGACTCTCGCTTTGATGGGCTACATCCATTTCGTGATGCGGTCGCTGCTGCGCAATTCCGGCATCGTCATGGAACCGTACCGTCTCTCCGAGATCGGTCTGTACGCCATCCTGTGCTACCTGACCTTCGCCATGCTGTTCCTGGCCCTGATCTACCAGATCTATATGGTGGTCATGCTCATCCGTCGGGATGCGCGGATCAACTTGTTCTCCTGGAGCAACATCGTTCTCTATGTGCTGGCCATTTCGCTCTATTGCGAAGTGGCGATGAGCATTTACGGTTTGAACAAGGAATATGAAAGCAACCGGGTCAATACCAGCAAGCTGGCCATTGAGCGGGACCTCTCGCTGGAGATGTTCCTGCGCGAAATGGAGCCAGCCATCCAGAGCGATCCCTTTATTTCAGTCCTGACTTCGGTAGGCGGGGCGGAACTGATCAAGAACCGCATGATGGAGCGCTACCTCTACAGCGATGTCGTTCGCAACTACGACATCACACTCTCCACGTGCTCACAGAACAACTTGATCACGCTGGGGCAGGGGACTGAACCGGTGGGCTGCTTCTCTTTCTATGAGAACATGATCAAAGAATATGGGGTCCCGCTGGAGTCCGGCTCCAACATCTATTATCTGCACGATTACAACGGGCGGGCTTCTTATCTGGGCATGTTCACTTATTTCGATCCTTCCACCTATCAGGTGTCAAGGCTCTTCTTGGAACTGGAGTCAAAGTATAAGAACGACGTGCTGCTCAACCCGCTCGATGCGGTGACAGCCCGTTCCGTAACGGCCGCATCACTGTCCCGGCGCTACTCATATGCCCGTTATTCCGATGACCGGCTGGTGTCCTATGGAGGTAGTTACGTCTATCCTGTGGCACCGCCGAGCGATATTGATGTCGGTTATACGATGCTTACCCGGAACGGATACGTGCATTTTGTCAACCGTTTGTCAGACGAGGATATTACGGTTATCTCCCGGACTAAGCGGCCGTTCTTTCCGCATGTGGTGTCGTTCTCGTATCTGGCGCTTTTCTTTGGCTTTTACGTGCTGTTATTCACCCGGCGCTGGCGGAAAGAAAAGTTGTTCAACCTGCCGAAACATTCCCTCAAGCGGAAGATCACGCTGCTGATCACCTTCACGATGGTGTTGGCGCTCGGAACAATGGGCATCGGATCGGTTGTTTTCGTGATGCGGCTCAACCGGGCGAACAACCGCGAGGCGATGGATGCGGTCATGTCGTCGGCCCAGACGGCGTTGGCGGAGCCTTGCCGTTATGCGATGCGCTACAATGAGATCAACACGCCGGAACTGTTCTCGGCGATGGAGGAGTTCACCCGGATTACGCGAAACGACCTCAATCTCTATAACATACACGGCGAACTGATCCGTTCCACCAAACCGGAACTGTTCGATCAGTTCCTGGTCGGCAAACGGATGAACAACCGGGCCTTCCGGCAGATTGTCAAGCAGCGTCAACTGCGCTTCGTCGAATTGGAAAACATTGCCGGTGTCCGATTCTTTTCCATCTACGAGCCGGTATTCAACGGGGACGGTTCGATGGTTGCCATCGCCAATGTTCCTTATTTCAACCGGAGCGAGGACGTGACCAGTGCTACGGCAACGACAGTTTCTGCCGTCATCAACATCTATCTGGTCCTCCTGCTGGCTGCCATTGCGCTGGGCGCCATCATCTCCAACTCGCTTTCCAAGCCGCTGGTCGAGATTAAGGAACGCATCGACCGGCTGGCCTTGACCGGCAACCGGCGGATCCGGTACCGCAACTCGAAAGACGAACTCGGTGTCCTGATCAACTCTTACAACAAGATGGTGGAAGACCTGGAAGAGAGTACGCGGCAACTGGCCCAGAACGAGCGGGAGCAAGCCTGGAAGGAAATGGCCCGCCAGATTGCCCACGAAATCAAGAATCCGCTCACGCCCATGAAACTCAGCATCCAGTATCTGATGCGGATGAAGGAAGCTGGCGTTCCTGGGTGGGAGGACAAACTGGAGAGTGTCAGCAAGTCCTTGCTTGAACAGATCGATACGTTGTCGCAGACGGCTACGGAATTCTCGTCGTTCGCACGTTTCTTCAGCGAAGAGATCACCCGTGTCGATCTGGACGCGCTGATCGCAGAGCAGAAGGAGTTCTTCGACAACCGGGAAGATCTGGCCATCGAATATTGCCGTCCCGAATCGGGCGAAGCACTCGTTGATGCCCGCCGCAGCCAATTGGCACGTGTGCTGGTCAATCTGATTACGAACTCCGTACAAGCCATCGACAGTGCCGGCCTCGAGGATGGACACATTCGAATTTCACTTTCCCCGGCCCGCATCGCAGAGGCCGATGGCTGGCGGATCGACGTGGAAGACAACGGCCCCGGAGTCAGCGAAGAAGACTTGCCCAAACTGTTCACGCCCAACTTCACGACGAAGAAGACGGGCACCGGTCTCGGTCTGGCCATCTGCCGGAGCATCATCGAACAGAGTCAGGGCACCATCAGTTACAGCCACTCCGAACTGGGCGGCGCCCGGTTCACGATCTTGTTACCCGTTGCTGAATGATGGCAAGTCTGGCCTGACTTCCCGTCATGCCCGACCGCTTCCGTCATGCCCGACCGCTTCCGTCATGCCCGACCTGATCGGGCATCTCTTTGATTATTTTTGCCGCACGAAGACCTGCAGGACGCAGCCGGTGTAGTCAAAATGACTGCGGAGCTTGTTCTCCAGAAAACGCTTGTAGGGATCGCGGATGTACTGCGGCAGGTTGCAGAAGAACGCGAAACTGGGCGACGGGGTAGGAAGTTGGGTGATATACTTGATTTTGATGTATTTCCCTTTCCAGGCGGGCGGGGGATAGTTTTCGATTTCGGGCAACATCACCTCATTGAGCTGTGAGGTGGGGATGCGGCGGGAATAGTTGGCGTAAACATGGTCGGCTGCTTCCAACACGTCCATGATCCGTTGCTTGTTGGTGGCGGAGGTGAAGATGACCGGGATATCGCTCATCGGGGCGATGCGCTTCTCGATGGCAGCTTTGTACTCCTTCATCGTGTTGGCGGTCTTTCCCTCGACCAGGTCCCACTTGTTGACCACGATGACACATCCTTTGCGGTTGCGGACGATCAGATTGAAGATCGACATGTCCTGCGCTTCGATGCCGCTGGTGGCGTCGATCATCAGGATGCAGACGTCGGAGTTCTCGATGGCCCGGATGGAGCGGAGTACGCTGTAGAACTCGAGATCTTCGGTCACTTTGGCCTTTTTACGCAGGCCGGCCGTGTCCACGATCATGAATTCATGACCGAATTTGTTGTAATGGGAGGCGATGGCGTCGCGGGTTGTCCCAGCCACCGGTGTGACGATGTTCCGTTCTTCGCCCAGCAGGGCGTTGGTCAGCGACGATTTGCCGACGTTCGGCTTGCCGACGATGGTGAAGCGGGGAAGCCCCTCATAGGGATCCTCCACATCGCGGGTCTCCTTCGGAAGGAGTTCCACCACTTTGTCAAGCAAGTCGCCGGTGCCGCTGCCTGTGGCGGCGGCGATGGCCATCGGATCGCCGAGCCCCAGGCCGTAGAACTGATAGCTGTCGTACATCTTGTCGCCCGTATCCACCTTGTTGACGGTGAGGATCACCGGCTTGCGCTGGCGGCGGAGGATGTCGGCAATTTCCTCGTCGAAGTCAGTGATGCCGGTGGCGGCCTCCACCATGAAGAGGACGAGGTCGCACTCCTCGATGGCGATGAGTACCTGTTTGCGGATCTCTCCTTCAAAAACGTCGTCGCTGTTTGACGTGAAACCGCCGGTGTCAACCACCGAAAATTCATGGCCACACCACTCGCATTTGCCGTAATGGCGGTCACGGGTTACGCCCGCCGTCTCGTCGACGATGGCCTGGCGGATACCCACCAGCCGGTTGAACAACGTCGATTTGCCCACATTCGGGCGTCCTACGATAGCTACCAGATTCATATTACCTCCGTTATCCCCGACTTGACCGGGGATCTTTTACGCCGCAAAGGTATCAATAATCCGAGATTCTGCCAAGCCAAACGGAGATCGGGCAGGTCACTCCGTTTAGCGGTACTCGATCTCCTCGATCCAGCCGCTCCACTGGTTGAAGTACAGGTTGCCGCCGGCCCATTCCACTTCACCGCGCTGGAAGTCTACCGTTTCGCTGCGGATGAACTTTTTGGCCGGATAGTACTGGCCGGAGTAATCGCTGTTGCAGATCAGGCGGTATGCGTCGAGCCCTTTGGTGTAGAAGAAGTATTCGTCTTCATTCTCTTTCACACCGTCGCGGCCACGGCCGAACGACACGTCGGTCGGCACCCAACCGATGCCCTCGTAATATACTTCGCTCCAGTCGTGCATGTTGACGGCGCCCGGATGCAGCATCCAACCGCTTTGCCAGCGGGCAGGAACTCCTGCGGCGCGGCAGAGCGTCACCAGCAGCAGTCCCACTTGGCCGCAGTCGCCGTGCTTGTTTTCCAGCACGTACATCGGAATGTTCTCGATGGTGGAGTACTCGCGGGCACTGGCCCAGGGGAAATTATCCACAATCCAGCCGTAGATTGACTTGACTTTCAGGTAGGGGTTGTCGATACCCGCAGTCAACGAATCGGCCAGGGACCGGATCCGGTCGGTAAAGACAATGTGGGTCTTACGCTCGGCCGTATAGGTCTTGTAAAGGTCTGAAGTCGTGTCGTAAGGCTTGCAGTCTTCCGGCTGGAAGTCGTACCATTCATTGTAGCCGGTAAACGAGAACGTATAGGAGAAGACCGTGGGCTTGCCCGCCTCGGCCACTTTCTCCATGTAGATGCTCTTGTGCTCCACGGCGTCGGGCGCGATGATGTAATTCGGCTCGGAAGCGGTGACCAGCTTCACGTCGGTCATGCTGTCCTGGTCTTCGCGCGGATAGGGCATCCAGGCGCGGATCGTTTCCCCGGCCGGCACGACGTCGGGCTTGACGGTCAGTTCGTACCGGATGAGGAATTCCACGGGTTTTACCAGATTCTCGCCGGTTGCGCGGACAGTGGCGATCACTTCGCGGTTGTAGTCGTCGAGATAGACATCTTCCACATCACGCGTAACGCCGTTGACGGCTTGGAAAACCTTGCGGGCTTCGGGATCGATGCGGAACAGATTGCGTCCGGCATTGCGGAAATAACGTTTCTGGCCGTCGATGACGCGGCCTTCCAGGGCTTTGGAGGCTTCCCATGCCGCCACCTGCTCTTGGGTGAGGTCGGGATAATAAGGCTTCAGATACGCGACGATGAAGGCGCTGTCACGCGAGAAGTCGATGGCGATGCGGGCATCCCGTTCGGCCTCCGTGATGTCGAGCGTAGGGTCGCCTGTAGAAGCGCGATGTCCACACCCGCAAATGGCGAGTGTGGACATCAGGACAAGAAGGATTCTGCGCATGGCGCCGGGTTATTTGACGCGCTCGCCGTAGGAACGGTCCGTGGTGTTGACGCGGATCTTGTCGCCCTGGTTGATGAAGAGCGGAACCATGATGATGGCGCCCGTTTCGAGCGTGGCTTCCTTGAGCGCATTGGTCGAAGCCGTGTTGCCCTTGACGGCGGGCTCGGTATAGGTGACTTCCAACTCGACGTAGGTGGGGAGTTCGCAGGTGAGGCAGCGTTCCTCCTCGCCATCCACATGGAATACCATCTGGACGATCTGGCCTTCTTTCATCAGGTCGGAATTCTCGACGATGTCCTTCTCAAGCTTGATTTGGTCGAAGGTTTCGTTGTTCATGAAGTTGAACCCGTCTTCTTCGGCATAGATGAATTGATACTCGCGGTGCTCGACCGTGATGACATCGATCTTCTCGCCCGCGTTCCAGGTCTTCTCCAGAATACGACCATTTTCGAGGTTGCGGAGTTTGGACTTGACGAAAGCGGGGCCTTTGCCCGGCTTCACGTGCTGGAACCATACGATAGAGCAGGGTTTTCCTTCGAAATTGAGGTAAAGTCCGTTCTTGAAATCAGCTGTTGTTGCCATAAAACTGTGATAATATTTTGATGATTATTATTCCATTACATCCTGCAAAGATATAAAAATTTCTTCTAGTTGCCACTTAGGTGTGGAGGTGGCTCCACAAATCCCTACCGTGTCACCGTCCCGGAGCCAGGAGCGGTCGATCTGAGAGGCGTTTTCCACCCAGTAGGTACGGGCATTGACACTGCGGCAGAGGTCGAAGAGCACCTTTCCGTTTGAGCTTTCACGTCCGCTGACGAAGAGGATCACGGAGTGGCTGGCGGCAAAGGCGACCAGAGATTTGTGCCGCTGGGCAACCTGACGGCAGATGGTATCATACACTTCTGCGTCAGGACGCCGCGCGCGGATGCAGTCTGCGATGCGGCGAAATTCATCGGGGTCCTTGGTGGTCTGGGAGAAGAGCGCCACGGGATGGGAGAAGTCGATGGTATCCACCTCTTCGATACAGCCGATGACGATAGCTTCTCCGTCAGTCTGGCCGACCAGGCCATTGACCTCGGCATGTCCTTTTTTTCCGAAGATTACCACTTGTCCGCCTTCCGCGCGGAGGCGCTGCCAGGTTTCCCGGACACGTTCCTGCAGCCGGAGCACCACGGGGCAGGTGCAGTCGATGACCTGAAGATCGTTCTGCCGGGCCAGTTCGTAGGTTTCGGGCGGCTCGCCGTGCGCCCGCACCAGGATTACATCGTGGTGCAACTGGCGGACCTCGTCGATGGAAAGGATTTCGAGTCCTTTCTTCTTGAGCCGTTCCAGTTCTACGGAATTGTGGACGATGGCGCCAAGCGAGTAGAGCCGGGCGCTGTATTGCAGATAATTTTCAGCCTGCTGGACGGCGCGTACGACACCGTTGCAGAAGCCGGACCGGGGATCGATCTCGACCGTCAACCTCATAGCAGCTGGAGATTGAACCGCTCGCGGAGGATCGCGTCGAGCCATACCAACTGCTCCTCTACGGTCATGTGGCTGTTATCGAGCACGATGGCGTCCTCGGCCTGCCGCAGCGGATTCATGGCCCGGTGGGAGTCGATATAGTCGCGTTCCTGGACGTTTTTGAGTACTTCCTCGAAACTCGGATGCTGCCCGGCTTGCTCCATCTGCAGGACGCGGCGCTGCGCGCGGATTTCCGCATCTGCCGTCATGAAGATCTTCAGGTCGGCATTCGGGAAAACGGCCGTGCCGATGTCTCGCCCGTCCATGACACAGCCTTTCGCACCGAACCGGTGCAGTTGTTCGTCCACGAAGTTACGGACGAAGGGCAAGGTTGCGATCGGACTTACGTTGCGGGCTACTTCCAGTTCGCGGATTTTGGCCGAGACATCTTCATCGCCCAGGAACACACGCATCGTGCCGTCGGACTTCGGCAGGACGGAGATTTCGATCTTGCCCAGCAGGATGTCTTCCTGGAGCTGACGTTCGCGGATGGTTCCGTTCCATTCGATCTCTTCGTGCTGGAGCGCATACAGTGTGACGGTGCGGTAGAGGGCGCCGCTGTCGAGGTAGAGGATGCCCAGCCGGCGGGCGATTTCCACGGCGAAAGTTCCCTTCCCGGTGGAAGAGTAGCCGTCGATGGCGATGATGATGTGGGTCATGGCAGTTAAATCTCTTCCACAAAAGTATGAAATAATGTCTATCTTTGCAATCCATACCTTTACAAATCGTATCTGCCATGAAGGTCCTGATCATCGACGACGAACGAAGCATCCGCAACACACTCAAGGAAATCCTGGAATTCGAAGGCCATGAGGTGGCCACCGCTGAAGACGGCAAGCAGGGCGTGGACAAGGCGCAGGCCGACAACTACGACGCCATCTTCTGCGACATCAAGATGCCCGTGATGGACGGCAATGAAGTGCTTGCGACCCTCGTGGCCGCCGGCTGCGAATCGCCCATCATCATGATTTCCGGCCATGGTGACATCGACACGGCAGTCAAGTGCATCAAGAACGGCGCTTACGACTTCATCCAGAAGCCGCTCGACCTGAACCGCATCCTGATCACTCTGAAGAATGCCACCGACAAGACCACGCTGGTCAAGGAGACGGTCAGCCTCAAGAAAAAGATCCAGAGCAAATACGAAATCGTAGGTAATTCCCCAGCCATCGAGCATATCAAGGAAATCGTGGACCGTGTCGCCGCTACCGATGCCCGCGTCCTGATCATGGGCGCAAATGGTACCGGCAAGGAACTCGTGGCGCGCCGCCTCCATGACAAGAGTCCCCGTTCCGCCGCCCCGTTCATCGAGGTCAACTGCGCCGCCATCCCGAGCGAACTCATCGAGAGCGAATTGTTCGGCCACGAGAAGGGCGCCTTTACCTCGGCTATCAAACAGCACAAAGGCAAGTTCGAACAGGCGGAAGGCGGTACGCTTTTCCTCGATGAGATCGGCGACATGAGCCTTGCTGCGCAGGCCAAGGTGCTCCGCGTCCTGCAGGAAAAGAAACTGTCCCGCGTGGGCAGTGACAAAGACATCACGGTCAACGTCCGTGTGGTGGCCGCCACAAACAAGAACCTGACCGACGAAATTGCAAAAGGCCATTTCCGCGAAGATCTCTATCACCGGCTCAGTGTCATCGTGATCCATGTTCCGGAGTTGAAAGAGCGCATCGAGGACATTCCGCTGCTGATGGACTATTTCATCGACCAGATCAGCAAGGAGAGCGGCATGATGAAGAAAAAGGTTCTGCCCGACGCCATCACCGCCCTTCAGAAACTCCCCTGGACCGGCAACATCCGCGAGCTTCGCAACGTTGCCGAGCGCCTCATGATCCTCTGCGGTCCGGAAATCACCGCCGCTGACGTCGTCGCCTATGCTACGCCTTCGATTTAGCCGAGGGACAAGCGTCCGACAAACCACAGCCGCTGCAGCATCCATGGCTGCAGCGGTTTTGTTTCTTGCCGCCGCGTCGGGGAAGCCACAGGACCAGGAAGAGGGTCGCGGCTATGACCAGCAGGACGATAAGGGTCGGGAGATTCATAGGATACTTGTGAACTGGTATGCCAGGAAGGCGACGCCCCAAGCGACTAAACATTGGAAGATGACCATCCAGACGGCCAGTTTGCCGCCCAGTTCCCGTTTGACCGCAGCAATGGCAGCTACGCAAGGCGTGTAGAGCAGGCAGAATGCCAGCATGGAGACGGCCGTGGCCGTAGTGAGGACAGCCGTGACATCCAGCACTTCCATGGTGGAAACCACGCTTTCCTTGGCGAGGAAACCGGTGATAAGCGCCGTGACGATACGCCAGTCACCCAAGCCGAGGGGTTGGAATACAGGCGCGACCACACCGGCGATCCGGGCCAGCATACTGCCTTCACCATCCACCAGGTTGAGGCGGAAATCAAACGACTGGAGGCACCAGATGACGATTGATGCGACGAAGATTACCGTGAAGGCGCGCTGCAGGAAGTCCTTGGTTTTGTCCCAAAGCAGATGGGCCACGTTCTTGGCACCCGGCATCCGGTAGTTGGGCAGTTCCATGACGAAAGGTGCTGGCTGGTTGTCGGGATGGATCCATTTGGAGAACAGGGCGACCATGATGCCGATCAGGATGGCT
>JAEEOM010000056.1 GCA_016284265.1 Bacteroidales bacterium
TTCTGGACATCTCCGATGGTCAGGTACAGGTCATTCCCCAGCTGCGTGTTCGTCGGGAAGTCCTCATACACGCCGGTCACGGTGATTTCACGTGGAATCTCCATATACTTGGCATCCGTCTTCAGCAGTTTGCCCGTCGCCCGTTCTCCGGGAAACAGGTTTTCTGCCAGCGAGCGGGGAATGATGACCGAATTGGGCCCTTCCAGTGCGTGGGAATCACCCTCCACCATCTTGATGCCGAAGACATCTATGAAACGCTCCGACACGAAGATCAGGTCCCGCTTGTAGCCGACAGGATCCTTGCCGTCCGCTGCCACGGAGAAATAGATTTCTCCCATAAAAGGCATGAACGTACATCCCGCCTCAATATGGGCCGACGAAGCGATGATATCATCGGCAAAACCCCTCGGCAAGATACTGCGGAACAGAGATTCATCGCCTTTCTTGTCCGCTCGGAAAACCCGGTCGGCCGTCGGATGGCATTTGTCAAAAGACAGCTCATAATCCGCCTGCAGAAAAATCAGGGCGAAGGCAAGCAGCGCTGCCACCAACCCCGTGAAGTTCAGGACCACCGCCACCGGATACCGGCGGATGAGGCTCTTTAGGTTTCGTAGAATCATTATGCTTGTTTACACGATTGTCTAGTTGTCCAACCACCAATCTAAAAGTATGCCATATCATTCAATATGTTGATATACAATTAAATGCGAAAATTGCAGTTGTGTAAATAATGTAAAGACCTTTACAAAAAGTGTAAAGGGGTTTACAGTTTCAGTTCTTTGATGATCGGTATTAGTTTCCATTATGCCCGTTCTGACAAACCGTTGGTCTCAGAGCCGTCGGTCGGGGCGGTGTTTCCTCAAAAACTTTCCACGCTTTCCACGCTTTTTTCACTTACCAAACTATTTATTGGAGAGAGGGCAAGAAGACCTTGTTTTTCAGCGAGATTTCTTGTATATTTCTATTGAACGAACGAGCCGGGGACGCTGACGAGAAGGCGACCCGAAAAATAGATAGTTCTTTGAGATGAGGATTATTAGGTGCTGTTCAAGCATTCAAATTAAAAAGGTTCCATCCTTTGAGGTGCGGTAAGGTCCTTTGGAATGTGGGGCGCTTCAGTTGGGACGGGTTCGCTAACCGCCAGAGGAAAACAGATACCGGGATAGTACAAGTCAAAAGAGAACAAATGTTGTGGGAAACATCAAAAGCCCCTTGGAGAACTTGTCTGGGAAGTAATAGTACCAAGCCACTCATATCCAAGTAAAAGCCGCAAGAGGGAAGCAGCAAAGCGGAAGCAAAAGGGATACCGGAGACGGTGGGTTGTTGAGCGCTGCACCTGGTTTATCAGGGGAAACAACCGGTTTCAAGCAATAATACTGGCTTGGACTGCTCACTACGAAAGAAGTAGGACTTGAGTAGAAGTTCCTACCTGGGATATACCACTATCCTGGGTAGGGGAAACTGTACTCAAAAATATTAAAAATAAAATATTGAATATCAATTATTTAAATACTATACAACTATAGTATTTTGGGGGTTCTCTACCTACCGGTCAGGGTTGAGAACGAGCCGGGATACACTTCCTCAAAAACACTCCCTCAAAATAGACAATGTGTTGTTTTCTAACCTCGTGTCAATGGGAAAGACCTTGTAGGTTGCGGGTCCCAGGGTCCCCGGCGGCTTCATCTATTTGGAGGCCCCAGTTTCCTTAATCATCGGGTTGTTGGTCTGTGGCTGCTGCGATTACATCACCTTGCCGCTTTAAGTCCTCGTAATCGCCAAGCGACAAGCCCATCCCCCACGCCTCCTTCTGCTCCTCAACCTCCGTTTCTGCATCCTGCCGCTGCATTTCTGATATTGCTGCCATCTGTTTGGTGGATTGAACCTCCTTTTGCAGTTGAGCTATTTCTTCTTGTTGTTGGTCAATGGTGCGAGTATCCTGCTTCAATGCTCTGACAAACCTTTCAAAATCCTCATCTCCCTCTCCGTTAT
Organism: Bacteroidales bacterium; assembly: GCA_016284265.1. Lineage (GTDB taxonomy): Bacteria > Bacteroidota > Bacteroidia > Bacteroidales > UBA932 > Cacconaster. The sequence continues at coordinate 1,993 of JAEEOM010000056.1, forward strand.
AGTCAAGGTTGATGTACTTCCGCACCACCTCTGCCATTTCCTTTTGATCAACGCAGATGTAGCGTTTGAAGTTCTCCTCCGTCTGATGCCCTGTCAGGTTCATAACGTAGTGGGGGGATTTGCAGACCAAATAAAGGTTAGTGGCGAAGGAGCGACGACCTGTGTGGCTTGAAATGAGTTCGTACTTCTTGTGGTCCTTCATAACCGGTCGCCCCTTCTCCCATTCAAATGTGGCTATATTCTCGGTTATTCCTGCCAACTTTGCACACAGACGCACATGCTCGTTGTACTTTGATTTGTCCACCGGCAACGGCAAAACACCCTTATACTTCTCGTAAATCTCAATGACCTGCTTGTGGAGCGGAATACTCAACCTGTCGTTGGTTTTCTGAATGAGGATGGTCAATGTCTCTTTTCCTTCCGACATATCCCACGTGGCGGAACCGATATGCCGCAGGTCCGAGAACCGGAGACCAGTGCGTGCGGAGATGATGAACAGATCTTTGCTTTCCTCAATGTGGCTTTCTTTGCCTATCTTGTTCTCCTTCCGCATTTCAGGGGTTAGTACCAATTCGTACAAGGAGTTGATTTCCAGGTCATTCAAGTAAATGTGAGTGAAGTTGATGGTCTTGGATGTCCAATGAAGAAATGCTGGGTCCCGGAGTAGCCCCTTTTCGTATGCCCGTTTCAACATCGTTTTCAGTTGGCTATGAGTACCAACTATGGTGTTCATCGCAAGTTCCTGTTCATTAAGCAGATAGTCATCAAACCTGGACTGGAAATCCTCATCAAATACTTTGAACGTGTCTTTCAGGGAACTGTCTTCAATGAAATCCTTGTATCGCCGCAGCGTGTTCTTGTAGTTCCATATGGTCTCCTTCTTGGGGACAACGCCTGTCCTGTTGTTGGGTGTACGACTCCAACGCTCAATGAAATCGGTGAAAAAGAGTGTGGGAGTTATCCGCGATGCCTTTTCCTCCTCGTTTTCCTCCTGTATCAGACCGCTGACGATGGCCGAAACCCTGTCAAAGAGTGCGAGCAGCAAATCCTCGCCTTCCGTGTGGTTCGGGGTCAACTTGCCAATGCCGTTATACTCCTCAAAAAGAGGGTCCAATTCTGCTCGTATGCGTTTGAGATTGCGGTTGACGCGTTTGGATAGCGCCTTCTCCGTCTTCTTTTGCCGATTATCTTCAATGGCTCGCTCCTCAACATCATCCCACCACTCGGGGGAAATACTCTCCCCAATACCATACTTCTTTCGGAAACCGGCAGAGTTGATTGCGAGGTTGATGGGGGTGGGCTTGGTGCTCCACTTGTCCTTCAAGTAAAAGTGGTAGGTGAGTTTCTTCGCCATTGTTGCTTCGTTTTTGCAAAAATAACAAAAATCTGCATCCCACCAATGGATAGGGTGCAGATAAAGGGTGCATATTATAGCGTCATTCCCGCACTTTCCGTTGAGGAAGAAGCCTTAATTTTATCGTATATTACTGATATTCAATAAAGATAAAACTAGACAAGCATTAGCAGAGAAACATCAACAGATAGTATCCATCATTCCCATTCGATCGTTGCCGGCGGTTTGGAGGAGATGTCGTAAACGACGCGGTTGATGCCGCGGACGTGACGGATGATGTCATTGGAGACGCGGGCCATGAAGTCATAGGGCAGGGGATACCAGTCGGCGGTCATGCCGTCGGTGGAAGTGACGGCACGGAGGGCTGCCGTGTATTCGTAGGTACGCTCGTCGCCCATCACGCCCACGCTTTTGACGGGAAGCAGGATGACGCCGGCCTGCCAGATTTTGTCATAGAGCCCATCGGCGCGCAGCGCGTCAATGAAAACCTTGTCAGCGTCACGCAGGATTTCCAGTTTCTCGAAAGTTACTTCGCCCAGGACCCGGATGGCCAGCGAGGGGCCCGGGAAAGGATGCCGTCCGATAAGTGAGGCGGGGATGGCGAGCGCGCGGCCTACGCGCCGGACTTCATCCTTGAAAAGCATGCGGAGCGGCTCCACGATTTGAAGGTTCATCTTCTCGGGCAGGCCGCCCACGTTGTGGTGGCTCTTGATCTTCGCCGCCTGGCCGCCGATGGCGGCCGATTCGATGACATCGGGGTAAATCGTCCCCTGGGCCAGCCAGCGGGCGCCGTCAACGCGCCGGGCTTCTTCTTCAAAGACATCAATGAAGGTCTTGCCGATGGCCTTGCGTTTGGCTTCTGGCTCGGTCAGTCCGGCCAGGGCAGTCAAAAAACGCTGGCTTGCATCGACGCCCGTGACGTTGAGGCCAAGTCCCCGGTAGGATTCCATGACTTCGGCAAATTCGTTGCGTCGCAGCAACCCGTTGTCCACGAAGATACAGTGGAGCCGTTCGCCGATGGCCTTGTGCAGGAGCACGGCGGCTACCGTGGAGTCGACGCCGCCGCTCAGGCCGAGGATCACGGTGTCGCTTCCGAGTTTGCGATGCAGCTCATCGACGGTGGTGTCGATGAACGAGGCGGGCGTCCAGTCGCCGGAGCAGCCGCAGATGGTCTTGACGAAGTTGGCCAGGATGCGCGAGCCGTATTCCGTGTGATAAACTTCCGGGTGGAACTGCACGGCATAGGTTTTCTCTCCGAAGATGCGATAGGCGGCATTGGTCACGCTGACCGTAGAGGCAAGCACCGTAGAATTGTCCGGCAGTTGGGTGATGGTGTCCCCGTGCGACATCCAGACCTGGCTCTTCGGCGGTACGCCGTCAAACAGCGGATCACGCTGCTTCACTTCAAGTTCCGCCCGGCCGTATTCGCGCGAACCGGCACTAGCAACGGCTCCGCCGTAGTGGTGGGCCAGGTATTGGGCGCCGTAGCAGATGCCCAGCAGGGGCAGCCGGCCCTTGATGCCGCGCAGGTCCACCTGCGGGGCGTCGGGCGACGTGACGGAGCAGGGACTTCCGGAAAGGATCACGCCTTTGACCGTATCGTCGAGCGGGGGAATCTTGTTGAAGGGATGGATCTCGCAATAGACGTTGAGTTCGCGGAGACGGCGTCCGATGAGCTGGGTCACCTGGGAGCCGAAGTCGAGGATGAGGATCTTTTCAACCATAGTACAAAAATATACAATATTTGCGAGATTATTTCTACTTTTGCGCCTCAGTGCGAAAGAATACAGTATGCAAGAAATCAGAAATGTAGCGATCATTGCCCACGTGGACCACGGCAAGACCACCCTCGTGGACCGGATGATCTATCAGGCGAAACTGACCCGTAAGGCAGAGGATCTGGGCGAGCTGATCCTCGACAACAACGACCTCGAACGGGAACGCGGCATCACCATTCTGGCCAAGAACGTGTCGGTGCCCTACAAGAATGTGAAAATCAACATCATCGATACGCCCGGCCACGCCGATTTCGGCGGCGAGGTGGAGCGTGTGCTCAATATGGCCGACGGCGTGCTGCTGCTGGTTGATGCGTTCGAAGGGACGATGCCCCAGACCCGCTTCGTGCTGCAGAAAGCCTTGGAGATGGGCAAGAAACCCATCGTGGTCATCAACAAGGTGGACAAGCTCAACTGCCGCCCCGACGAGGTGAACGAAGAGGTCTTCGACCTGATGTTCGCGCTCGGCGCCACGGAAGAACAGCTCGATTACAAGACGGTTTTCGGCAGTGCTAAGCAAGGCTGGATGTCGCTCGACTGGCGGAAACCCACCACCGACATCACGGCGCTGCTCGATACCATTATCGAGGAGATTCCGGCTCCGCAGATTAAAGAGGGGACGCCCCAGATGCTGATCTCGTCGCTCGAGTATTCTCCCTATGTGGGCAGGATTGCCGTCGGACGCATCACCCGCGGTTCGCTCCGCGCCGGAATGCCCGTATCCCTCTGCAAGCGCTATGACATGGTCGAGCGGCAGAAGGTCAAGGAACTGATGGTTTTCGAAGGGCTTGAGAAACGGAAGGTCGATGAAGTCCAGTGCGGTGACATCTGCGCCGTGGTGGGCATCGACGGGTTCGAAATCGGCGATACCATCGCCGACCTGGAGAATCCCGAAGCGCTTCCGCCTATCGCCGTCGATGAGCCGACGATGAGCATGGTCTTCACCATCAACGACTCTCCGTTCTTTGGCCGGGAAGGCAAGTTCGTCACCTCGCGCCATATCAAGGAGCGTTTGGAACGCGAACTTGAGAAGAACCTGGCCCTGCGCGTCAAACCGGGCGTGAATGCCGATTCCTTTGTGGTGTACGGCCGTGGCGTGCTGCATCTTTCGATCCTTATCGAGACGATGCGGCGGGAAGGGTTTGAGTTGCAGGTCGGCCAGCCGCGTGTACTCGACAAGACCATTGGCGGCAAGCGCTGCGAACCGATCGAGTGCCTGACCATCGACGTGCCCGAGGAGTTCGTGGGCCGTGCCATTGAAATGACCACCCGGCGCAAGGGCGCGCTCATCCACATGGAAACCCGCGGCGACCGCACGCATCTCGATTTCGAGATTCCGGCGCGTGGCCTGATGGGGCTTCGCAGCAATTTGCTGACCGCTACACAGGGCGAGGCGGTCGTGGCGCACCGGTTCAAGGATTACGAGCCGTACAAGGGCGAGATCGAGAAGCGGACCAATGGTTCGCTCGTCGCCCATGAGACCGGCCTCTCCGTAGCCTATGCGATGGATAAGTTGCAGGACCGCGGCCGTTTCTTCATCGATCCCGGCGAGGAAGTGTATGCCGGTCAGGTGGTGGGCGAGCACATCCGCGACTTCGACCTGGTCATCAACATCTGCAAGACCAAGAAGCTGACCAATGTCCGGGCCGCCGGCACCGACGAGAAGGTGATGCTTCCGCCGCCCGTCCGCTTCAGTCTCGAGGAGGCGCTGGAGTACATCCAGGAAGATGAACTGGTGGAGGTGACGCCCAAGTCGATGCGGATGCGCAAGATCATTCTCGACGAAACCGCGCGAAAAAGAGCGGAAAGGAATTGATTATTAAAATAATTTGCTATATTTGCAGCCCCAATTTTTCCGCCATGGACAGATTGAACCAAGACATCGTGATTCCGATCAAGGGCTTGCCCCTTGGCGAAAGTTCGTTCCGGTTTGAAATTGGGGAACCGTTCTTTCAAGCATTCGAGAACAGCCAGATCAAAGATGCGGACTGCAGCGTTCGGGTCAGCGTGATCCGGCATCAGACGCTCCTCGACGTCGTCTGCGAAGTCACGGGCTTCGTGGTGGTCGAGTGCGACCGCTGCCTGGACGACCTCACCCTGAAGGTGGACATCGAACCCAGGCTCACCGTCGGCTTCGGCAATGTCGAAGTGGACGACGATGCGGCGGGTGACGAAGATGTCGTAGTGGCCGACCGCTCCCAGAGCGAGTTGAACCTCAACCAGTTCGTCTATGACTACGTCTGCCTCAGCCTGCCGTTGGTGAAAGTGCATCCCGAAGGGAAATGCAACCCCGAGATGCTCCGCTACCTGCGTGAATCCGGCGGAGAGGAGTCGGTACCCGAGTCGGATTCGGTCCGGCCGTTCGAAGGCCTGAAAGATTTGTTGGAAAGCAAAAACAATTAAAATAGAAGGAAAAAATGGCACATCCGAAACACAAGATCTCCAAGCAGCGCCGCGATAAAAGAAGGACCCACGACAAAGCGATCGTCCCTCAGCTCGCTACCTGCTCGAACTGCGGTGCTACCGTCATGTATCACCACGTTTGCCCTGAATGCGGTTACTACCGCGGACGTCAGATCATCAACAAAACCGTTGCCTAGGTCTGACCGAAGAAGAATTTGAAGGATGCCGGGCCATAACTCGGCATTTCTTTTATTCGGCCTCCGTAGTTCAACGGATAGAATGGAGGTTTCCTAAACCTTAGATGGCAGTTCGATTCTGCCCGGAGGTACGAAAGAACAGACTGCCCAGGCAGCCTGTTCTTTTTTATTCCATTTCGTAGACCAGTTTTCCGCCTTTCTTGAGCGTGGCGATATCCAGGAAAGGATGGTCGAGGGCACTTCCGTTCAGGCGGATGCTGCGGACATACGGGCAGTCGGGGCCGTTGCCGGGGGCTTCGATCAGAATGTGCTGGTTGCCGGGTAGGGTGATGTCGGCTTTCCGGAAGAGGGGAGAGCCGGCGGCGTATTGTCCGCTGGCGGGACATACCGGGTAGAAGCCGAGGGCGGAGAAGACGTACCAGGCCGATGTCTGGCCGTTGTCTTCGTCGCCGCAGTAGCCGTCGGGCGCCGAACTGTAGAGACGGTTCATGGTTTCCCGGATATAGTGCTGCCCTTTCCGGGGCTCGGAGGTCCAGTCATAGAGATAGAGCATGTGCTGGGCAGGTTGGTTGCCGTGGGCGTAATTGCCCATATCGGCCACCTGCATCTCGGTGATTTCGTGGATGCGATAGCCGTAGTAGCTGTCGTCGTAAATCGGCGGAACCCGGAAGACGGAGTCGAGCATCTGCGTGAAAGCGGCTTCTCCGCCCATGGCGCTCACCAGTCCCGGGACGTCGTGGAACACGCTCCAGGTATAGTGCCAGGCATTGCCTTCGGTGAAGGCGTCACCCCATTTGTAGGGGCTGAAAGGTTCCTGGAACGAGCCGTCCTGGTTCCGGCCCCGCATCAGGCGGGATTCGGGATCGAAGACGTTCCGCCAGTTCTGCGAACGTTTTTCAAAACGCTCGATTTCTTCCTGCGGCCGGTCCAGCAGCCGGGCGACCTGTGCGATGCACCAGTCGTCGTAGGCATATTCCAGTGTACGCGCCACATTCTCGTTGATGCCTACATCATAGGGGATATAGCCCAGATTGTTGTAGTATTCGTGCCCGGTGCGGCCCGACGAGCCGACAGTGGGATGCACGTTTTCCGAAGCGTGGACCAGGGCCTTGTAAAGCACTTCCAGGTCTTCGCGCGAAGTGATTCCCTGCACCGCAGCGTCTGCCACGACCGCGGCGGAGTTGTTGCCGACCATGCAGTTGCGGTGGCCCGGGGAGGCCCATTCCGGGAGAAAATCGTTTTCACGGGCGATGTTGGCCAGGCCGGCCTGGATCTCGGCGTTTACGTCGGGATACACGAGGTTCAGCAGGGGGAACAGGGCGCGGAAGGTATCCCAGAAACCGGTGTCGGTATACAGGTAGCCGGGTTCCACTTGACCGTTGTAGGGACTGTAGTGGACGGGCTGGCCGTCGGCGCCGATTTCGTAGAACTTCCGCGGGAAGAGGACGCTGCGATAGAGGCAAGAGTAGAAGGTACGGTACTGGTCGTCAGTGCCGCCAGCCACGCGGATGCGTCCGAGAATCTCATCCCAGCGCGCCTGGGCGGCTGCGCAGACTTCGTCGAAACCGCGTCCCTTTACCTCTTCGAGGTTCAGGGCCGCTTGTTCGGGCGAGATAAAGGAAGATGCGACATAAAGCGTGACGACCTGCCCCCGCGTGGTCGCAAAGGGCTCCATCAGCGGAGCGTCCGCTTCGATGAGGAAGTGGTTGCGGAATCCTTCCGGTACGCCGCCGTGGTTCTGGACACTATAGCCCATGGCAGTCCGTCGCGCAGCAATCACCACACCGTCCTGATAAGGATTGATTGCGATGCAGGAAGATGCACTTTCGGGGAAGGTAAACCGCATGACTGCTGCCCGCTCCGTGGGCGTAATCTCGACGGTGATGTCATAATCGGCCAGATAGACGCGATAGTAGTAGGGCCGGGCCTCTTCGCTCTTGTGGGAGAACCAGCTGGAGGGCTTGCCCTCGGCCGTTCCGTTAAAAGGCATGATGGAGAAGGCGCCGTAGTCGTTGATCCAGGGCGAAGGCTGGTGGGTCTGCTTGAATCCCGTAATCTTGTGGGCTCCGTATTGGTAAGCCCAACCGTCCTGTTCGCGCTGGGAAGTCATGGGCGTCCAGAAGTTCATGCCCCAGGGAAGCGCAATGGCGGGGTAGGTGTTTCCCGTGGAGAACGTGAAGTCGGACTGGGTGCCGACGAGCGTGGAAACATAGTCGGACAGATGCCCGGCCGGCTCGGATACGGAAGCGCTACAACCGCAAAGAAAAAGAGCGATAATAGCTGGTAAAATTATTTGTTTCAGCGAGTTCATGGCGTCTATCTAAAGCTTTAGGTGCGTGTCGGGTGGAATTTCAAGATGGTGTCCTGCCACTTCCGGGTGTCGATGTGGGTGTAGATTTCGGTGGTCAGGATGCTTTCGTGGCCGAGCATCTGCTGGACGACGCGCAGGTCGGCGCCGTTTTCGACAAGGTGTGTAGCGAAGCTGTGGCGGAAGGTGTGGGGCGAAATGTCCTTGCGTATGCCGGCGACCTCAGCCTGCTCCTTGACGATGTGGAAGATCATCTCGCGGGTCAATTTGCCGCCTCGGCGGTTCAGGAAAAGGATGTCTTCGGCGGCCTTCTGGACCGGTCCGGCGTCGCGGACCTCCCGGTAGAGCCGGATCGCTTTTAGGGCAGGTTCGCCGATGGGCACCAGCCGCTGCTTGCTCCCCTTGCCGAAGACCCGGATGAACTGCTCGTCCGGGAATAAGTCGGAAATCTTCAGGTTTACCAGTTCGCTCACGCGTAACCCGCAGGAATAGAGCACTTCCAGAATCGCCCGGTTGCGGTGTCCTTCCGGTTTGGACAGATCCACGGAGTCGAGGATAGCCAGGACCTCCTCGACCGAGAGGACGGTCGGCAGATAGGGGTTGATTTTCGGCGCGGAAAGTTTGTCGCACGGGTTTCCGGCCGGGAGCGCTCCTTCGGCGTCGAGGAAACGGTACAGTGCCTTGACGGAGCTCAGGATGCGCGACTGCGAACGTCGCGTCACGCCGGCTGCGACCTGTGTCTCCAGGAAGCGGAAAATGTCGTCGGAAGAAGCGTCAGCCGGGGCGATGCCATCGGCACGAAGCAGGTCGAAGTACTTGTGCACATCGGACGTATAGGCCGCGATGGTGTTGGGCGACATCGACCGCTCAAGCTTCAAGTGATCCTTGAAGTCAAGCAATGTAGTTTCGTAGATATCAGCGTGATTGCGCATAGTGGCGGCAGTAGGAGCTTAGGCCACATTCCCCGCACTTGGGGTTGCGTGCGGTGCAGACGTAGCGACCGTGCAGGATGAGCCAGTGGTGGGCTTTGGGACGCACGGATTCGGGGATGCCGGCCTCCAGGTCGCATTCCACGGCATAGGGCGTCTTGCCGTCGGAAAGACCGAGGCGGTGGGCTACCCGGAAAACATGGGTATCCACGGCGATTACGGGCTCGTCGTAGAGGACGGAAGTCACGACGTTCGCGGTTTTTCGCCCGACGCCGGGCAGGGTCATCAGGGCGTCGATGTGGCGCGGGATCTCGCCGCCGAACTCCTGCTGTACCTTTTGTGCCATGGCGACCAGGTGTGCGGCCTTGCTGTTGGGATAGGAGATCGACCGGATGAACGGAAAGACTTCTTCGGGCGTGGCAGCGGCCAGGGATGCGACATCTGGAAAGCGCTCGTAGAAGGCGGGCGTGGTGAGATTGACCCGTTTGTCGGTACACTGGGCGGAAAGGATGACCGCCACGATCAGTTGATAGGGCGACAAGAAATTCAACTCGCTCTTGGGCAGCGGCCTGTTGGCCTCGAACCAGTCCAGGATCGGGGCGAAGGGCGGATCAGGCTTGCGACGCGATTTCACGGCAGACTCCGTTTTCTAGGGTGATGACGCGGGCTGGAAACATCCGGATCAGCGACTGGTTGTGGGTTACCATGATGATGGCGGTACCGTGGCGGTTGATGTCGAAGAGCAGGTTCATGATGCCGCGGGCGGTCTCTTCGTCGAGGTTGCCGGTGGGCTCGTCGGCCAGGATGAGGGAGGGCTCGTTGAGCAAGGCGCGGGCGATGGCCGCGCGCTGCTGCTCACCGCCCGAAAGCTGGTGAGGCAGCTTATAGGATTTGTGATCCAGCCTTACGGCTTCCAGGACTTGCCGGATGCGCTCCTCCATGGCAGTCTTGTCTTTCCACCCGGTGGCCTGGAGCGCGAAGCGGAGGTTCGCTTCGACGGAACGGTCCATCAGCAGCTGGAAATCCTGGAACACGATGCCCAGGCTGCGCCGGAGGTACGGTATTTGCTTATTCTTGAGGTTTGTCAAGTCGAAGGGGCCGACGTGTCCGGATCCGCCCAGCAGCGGATTCTCACCGGTAATTGTGCGGATCACGGAGGTTTTTCCGCTGCCGACGCGTCCCGTCAGATAGACGAACTCGCCGGGACGGATGGTCAGGTCGAGATTTTCCACGACGACGACCTCCCCATTGGAGATATCGGCGCCCCGGAATTGGACAAGCGGTGTTGCATCAGGGTTCATAAGGGCCGGTTTGATGCACAAATTTAACTTTTTTTGACTATTTTCGCATCATAGAACGATGAAAAGCGTGACCCTATACTTCAGAAAAGGCGCAGCAGCCCTGCTGCTCCTTCTGGCGGCGCTGCCTTTGTCGGGCCAGGTCAAGGACCGGCAGCATTCCGACCGCCTCGAATCGGCCCGCAAACTCTATTACAACGGCTCCTACTATGCGGCGGAAAAAGCGTTTACCGAACTCGGCAAGGAATCCCTGCGCGCCCTCGACAAGACCGAGATCGAGGCCTACAAGGTCATGTGCGCCATTGCCCTCGACAAGGTGAATGCGGAAGGGCTGGTCAACACCTTCTGCAACAAGTACCCGAACGCCCCGCAGCAGTCGATGGTGCGCGAAGCTCTGGCTTCCCGTTACTTCGACACGGGACACTACGTCGAGGCGCTCGCCGTTTACAACGCCATCGACCCGGACCATCTCTACCGGTCGCAGCGCATCGGCTATACGTTCAAGAAAGCGTACAGCAACCTGCGCACCGGAGGTTATGACCGGGCCGAAGCGGGATTTGCCGAAGTCATCTCCGCCCCGCATTCCCAGTTTACGCTGCCCGCCACATACTATAAAGGCTACGTCCACTATATCCGTCAGCAGTTCGCCGAAGCGGTGCCGCTGTTTGAAGAGGTGGGGGAGGGCAACCAGTTCTCGCAGATGGCCGGCTATTTCGCGGTGGAGAGCAAGCTCATGCTCAAGGATTTCGATTATGTGATCCGCCATGGAGTTCCGCTCTACGCCCAGTTGGACAAGGAGATGCAGAGCAGCCTGGCCCGGATCCTTTCGGAAGCCTATTACGAGAAAGGGGACCAGGCTTCCGCCCGCAAGTACCTCGACGTCTATACACAGAGCGGAGCGGAACTCAGCCGGAAGGACCACTATTTCTCCGGTATCGTGTCGTACAGCCTCAAGTCCTGGCCCGCCGCCATCGAATCGTTCTCGCACGTGCTGGGCGAGGACGATGAACTCTGCCAGAACGCCTGGTACTACACCGCCAACAGCTATCTCCAGGTGAAAAACAAAATTGCCGCCCTCGACGCCTTCAAGGCGGCATCGGAGAAGGATTTCGATCCGGTGATCCGGGAAGACGCCTTCTTCAACTTCGCCAAGCTCTCCTTCGACGTGAACGCGGACATCTCCCAGTTCCGCAAGTACATGGAGACCTGGCCGGACAGCGGGAAGGGCGATATCATCCACAACTACATGGCCACCTCGTTCCTCCTGTCCAAGGACTATGATTCCGCTGTCAAGGCCCTGTCCGCCATCAAGACCCATACCGAGGAGTCCTCGGCCAACCTGCAGAAGGCAGCTTTCTTCCGGGGACTTCAGCTTATCGAAGGCAAGGGTTGGCGGGCGGCCGAACCGCTGCTCGAGACGGCGGTCGAGACCGGCTCCAACGAGAACCTCCGCAATCTCGCCCGTTTCTGGCAGGCGGAGTGCTGCTACCGTGACGAACGCTATTCGGAGGCAATCTCCATCTTGAGCAACCTGCTGCTCGACAATGATTTCCGGAGCACATCGGAGTATCCGCAGGCGCTCTTCAACCAGGCTTACAGCTATTTGAAGAGCGGCAATTACGTGTATGCCGAGAACAATTTCCGCAATTTCCTCAATGTCTCCGGCGATGATCCCCAGTACGAACGGGATGCCCTTACCCGATTGGGCGATGCCTGCTTCATGCAAGGCAAGTATCCCGATGCCGCGCGGGTCTATGAGCGTGTGTACGAGGCGGATCCTTCGACGGACGACCTCTACCCCGTGCTGCAGGCGTCCGTGGCTTATGGCCTGATGGGACAGGAGCCCAAGAAGATTGACCTCCTCAAGCAGGTGATCCGTACCCACCGCACGGCGCCGCTCTATCCGCAGGCACTTTTTGAACTGGGCAGGACCTATGTCCAGACAGGCCACGCCGACGATGCGTCGGAATGCTTCTTCACCCTGCTCGGTATGAAGGGCAATGACTATTACACCAAATCTCTGCTGGAACTGGCCCTGATCAATGCCAATGCGCGCAAGTACGACAAGGCGGTCGAATACTACAAGACAGTCGTTTCTACGGCGCCCTCCTCGCCTGAAGCGGAAGACGCCCTGGCCGGGCTGGAGAGCCTTTATCAGCTCCGCAACCGTCCTGAAGAGTTCCTCACGTATCTCGACGAGATCGGACGTTCCGACATCAAGAGCCCGGAAGAGAAGGAACAGATGCTCTACCGCGCTGCGGAACAGATTTATCAGGGCGGGCGCCATACGGCCGCCATTTCGGCCCTGCAGCGGTTCCTTGCGCAGTATCCTTCCAGCAGCCGGGTTCCTCAGGCAACCTTCTACCTGGCCGAGAGCCTGCGGGCTACGGGACGGCTTGAATCTGCCTCCGACAACTACCAGAAGATCATGAAGATGGGTCCGTCGTCCTGCCTGGAAGACGCCATCGCTTCCTATGCGGCCATCAATTATGACCTGCAGCATTACGACAAAGCGGAGGAAGCCTGGCGGCAGTTGATCGACCAGACCCGTGACGACGCAGTCCGGCACGATGCTTACACGGGCTTGATGCGTTCCGCGTTCGGGGCCAAGGACTTCCCCGAAGCAATCCGCAGCGCACAGGTTGTCGGGACGCGGGAAGCCCGTTTCCTGATGGCCAAGGCCTACCGGACGCTGGGCGAGCGGGACAACGCCCGTCGCTACTTCGAGGAACTGGCTGCCGACCGTTCTGATGCCTACGGTGCGGAGAGTGCCTACACACTGATTCAGGAAGCCTATGACCGGGGAGACTTCTCCCGGGTGGAGCAGTTGGTCTATGCCTTCTCCGACTCGGGTTCCAGCCAACTGTACTGGCTGGCCAAGAGTTTCATCGTGCTGGGCGACTCGTTCGCCGACCGGGGCGATCTGGAGCAGGCCGAAGCGACGTTCAACAGTATTCTCGACGGTTACCAGTCCACGGACGCGGATGACGACGTGCCCGGGCAGGTCCGCAGCCGTCTGAACCGACTTAATTCGTTGAGGAGATGAAAAGAATCGTAATCTTTTTGTGCCTGTGCGCCCTGGCGTTTCCGCTCCGGGCCCAGGTGGCTACGGTGGAAGTGAGCCGCCCGTACGACATCAACACCGACGGCATCCGCAAGCCGACTCTCCCGACCGCAGTCGATGATTCGCTGCACCGTTTCGACGTCCATTTCGACTACTCCATCTTCAACCGGCCCTATGGAGACTTGTATGACTTCACTCCGTATGAATCGATCCAGCTCTCGACGGTCGGCGCCAACCGTACCCCGTTCGTCTATGCCCGGCTCGGTTCCCAGTATGCGTTCGGCGACAAGGGCCTGATGCCCGCTGGAGAGATCTACCTTCAGTCCAAGCCCAGGAAAGGTTTCTGCTCAGGCCTCTATGGCCGCCACAATTCCTTCTTTGGCGATCTGGGCCGGGGCTTCAACTGGGATCCGATCCTCAAGACAGCCCGGATGGAGAACACGGTGGGCGGCGACCTGACCTACGACTGGGAGACCGGCGAGATGATGGTTGATGTCAAGTATGACTACGACACCTACCGTTTCAGTCCCATCCGGGAATCCTCGCAGTTCCCTTGCTCCAGTGGCCATACGAACGGCATTTTCACGGGTGCGATCAACCTGAACTCCGCCCAGAAGGAGGAGAATTCAATTTATTATGATGTCACGTTCTCGTATCGCAATACGAAAAAGGCCCTGGCGATGGAACTTCCGTCCACGCCCTTCGACACGTTGCGGATGCGGGAACATTTCCTCAACGTGAGCGGCTTTATCGGCGCATCGTTCGACGTGCACCGGATCTACATCGACATGAACATCGAATATGCCGCTTATGGGGGTGTGCACGATTTCAACATCGGCGTCGTGGAGTTCTCGCCGATCTATCAATACCATCGCAAGCGGCTGGATGCACGTCTCGGAGTGAAATTCGGCAGCCGCTACGGCATGGCCGGCACCATCGCGGAGCCCGGACTTGACCTGACCCCCCGCAGCAGTATCTTCCCCGATGTCGATCTCCGGTATACCTTGGTCGACAAGATGCTCTGGGCCCATGCCGTGGTGACGGGCGGCAATGACCTGAATCCCCTTTCCCGGATGATCGACGACTGTCCGCTCGTGCTGCCGGACTCCCAAATGGGCTTCGGCTCCCGTCCCCTCGACGCTACGTTGTCGCTGGAAGGCGTGGTCGCCGGCCGGCTGGGTTTCAATCTGGAGGGCATCTACAAGATCTACCGGAACAAGATGATCTTCGTGCCTGTCCACGACCTGACGGGACTGCCTATGCTGACGGCCGCATACCGCGACGTCAATCAATACTCGGTCCAGGCCGAACTGTTCTGGCGCTCGCAGGAACTGACCGTCGGCGGCCGGCTCCGCTATGCCAGCTATCGCAACCAGAGCGACAAATCGGTCGTGACCGAGATGCCTGTCTGGACGGGGAATGCCTCTTTCCGCTATAATTTCCGGGAACGGATCATCGCACAGGTGGAATGCAATTTCCGCAGTTCCACCCACGGCTATATGGCCGAAGGCTACCTGTATGACGGTTCCTCGCTGCTGCCGGGACCTGTCCGGTACGAGGTTCCATCCATCATAGATCTGGATTTGCATCTGAATTATCTGATTAACAAGAACTTGTCGGTTTTTGTGAAAGCGGGCAACCTGCTCAACCAGCGCAATCAGTACATGCCGCTCTATCTGGAACCTGGCCTGAATCTGGGCGGGGGCATCTGCATCAATTTCTGATGCCCTCCAGAAGGTGAAAAATGGCGGGAAATCGTTGGATTTCCCGCCATTTTTCGTTATCTTTGTTCGTTTATAAGAAACGATAGTTTAGATGGAAGAAAACGAAATCAAAGCGCAGAGCGAACAATACTCTGCCGACAGTATCCAGGTATTGGAAGGGCTTGAGGCGGTCCGCAAACGGCCGTCGATGTATATCGGCGACATCAGTTCCCGCGGTCTGCATCATCTGGTCTATGAGGTGGTGGACAATTCTATCGACGAGGCCCTCGCCGGATATTGCAACGACATTGTGGTAACCATTAATCCGGACAATTCGATCCGGGTCTCCGATAACGGACGCGGCATCCCGACCGGCCTGCACGAAAAAGAAAAGCGCAGCGCCCTTGAAGTGGTGCTGACCGTGCTGCATGCGGGTGGCAAGTTCAGCAAGGACAGCTACAAAGTGTCCGGTGGTCTGCACGGCGTGGGTGTCTCCTGCGTCAACGCGCTTTCGTCGCACCTGACGGCAGAAATCCACCGGGAAGGCAAGATCTTCATGCAGGAGTATTCCCAGGGCAAGCCCCTCTACGACGTCAAGGTGGTAGGGGAGGCCTCCGACACGGGCACCATCATCACCTTCAAGCCCGACAAAGAGATCTTTACCGTCCTGGTCTATGACTACGACATCCTTGCCGGCCGCCTGCGCGAACTGGCCTACCTGAACAAGGGCGTCCGCCTGACGCTGCGCGACACGCGTCCCCGGGAAGTCGAACTCGACGAAAACGGCAATCCGCTTCCGCAGGAGCCCCGTGAGGAAGTGTTCTATTCCGAGCACGGTCTGGTCGAGTTCGTCCAGTATCTCGACGGCGTGCGTGAAAAGCTCACCGAGAAGCCCATCTACCTCGAAACCGACAAGGTGATTCCCATCGAAATCGCCATGCAGTACAACACGGGCTTCAGCGAAAACGTCCATTCCTACGTCAACAACATCAACACCATCGAGGGAGGTACGCACCTGAGCGGTTTCCGCCGCGGCTTGACCACCACCCTCAAGAGCTACGCCGACAAGAACGGACTCCTGTCGAAACTCAAGTTCGACCTCGATCCTTCGGACTTCCGCGAAGGCCTGACGGCCGTCATTTCCGTGAAGGTCGCTGAACCGCAGTTCGAAGGCCAGACCAAGACCAAACTGGGCAACAGCGAGGTCATGGCGGCCGTCTCGCAGGCCGTGAGCGCTGCGCTCGACCAGTATCTGGAAGAGAATCCGAAGGATGCCCGCGCCATCGTCGACAAGGTGGTGCTCGCCGCCACAGCGCGCCACGCAGCCCGAAAGGCGCGCGAACTGGTGCAACGCAAGACTGTCATGTCGGGTTCGGGTCTGCCGGGCAAGCTGGCCGACTGCTCCGACCGCGATCCGTCCCATTGCGAGCTTTTCCTCGTGGAGGGCGACTCTGCAGGCGGAACGGCCAAGCAGGGCCGCAACCGGCAGTTCCAGGCTATCCTGCCGCTCCGCGGCAAGATCCTCAATGTGGAGAAAGCCATGGAGCACCGCGCTTTTGAAAGCGAGTCGATCCGTAACATCTACACCGCGCTCGGCGTCTCGGTCGGCACGGAAGACGACCCCAAGGCCCTCAACATGACCAAGCTCCGTTACCACAAGGTCATCATCATGACCGATGCCGATGTGGACGGTTCGCACATTGCCACGCTGATTCTTACCTTCTTCTTCCGCTACATGCCCGACCTGATCCGCAGCGGCTACGTCTATATCGCCACGCCGCCGCTCTACCGCGTGAAGAAAGGCAACGTGGAGGAGTACTGCTGGACCGACGAAGAACGTTCCGCCGCCATCGAGCGGATCGGCAAGGGCAAGGACACCGGCCTGCTGGTATCGCGCTACAAAGGTCTCGGTGAAATGGATGCCGAGCAGCTCTGGGCCACTACGATGGATCCCGAGAAGCGCATCCTGCGCCAGGTCCACATCGAGAACGCCGCCGAGGCGGACCGCATCTTCTCGATGCTGATGGGTGACGACGTACCGCCCCGTCGCGAATTCATCGAACAGAACGCCAAATACGCCAACATCGACGCTTAATAATACAAACACCGACACCATGGATATTTTTGAAAGAATCGCAAAGGATTCCGGTGGTCCCCTGGGACAGTACCGCGACAAAGCATTCGGCTATTTCATGTTTCCCAAACTGGAAGGCGAGTTGGGACCGCACATGCGGTTCCAGGGCCAGGAGGTTCTCTGCTGGAGCCTCAACAACTACCTGGGTCTGGCCAACCACCCGGCGATCCGCAAGATCGACGGTGAGGCCGCGGCCCGCTGGGGCCTGGCCTATCCGATGGGCTCCCGCATGCTGACCGGCCATACCTCGCTGCACGAGCGTCTCGAACGTGAACTGGCCGACTTCGAGAAGAAGGAAGACGCCTTCCTCTTCAACTTTGGCTACCAGGGCATCGTCTCGACCATCGACGCACTGGTGAGCCGTCACGACGTGATTGTCTATGACAACGAGTGCCACGCTTGCCTGCTCGACGGCATCCGTCTCCATATCGGCAGCAAATACAAATACCGCCACAACAACATCAAGCATTGCGAGACGATCCTCGCCCGCGCCTGCGCCGAAGCCGAGAAGAACGACGGCGGCGTGCTGCTCATTACCGAAGGCGTCTATGGTATGACCGGCGCCCTTGGCATCCTCGACCAGATTGCAGCCCTGAAGAAGAAATACAAATTCCGCATCCTGATCGACGATGCGCACGGTTTCGGCGTGATGGGCCCCCATGGCCGCGGTACGTCGGAGCATTTCGGCGTGATGGACGAGGTGGACCTTTATATCGGCGCCTATGCCAAGAGCATGGCCATCATCGGCGGCTTCGTGGCCGGCCCGCGTGCCATCATCAACTACCTGCGCTATAATCTCCGTTCGCAGATCTACGCCAAGGCGCTCCCGATGCCGATCGTGGAAGGCTGCCTCAAACGCTTGGAAATCATCCGCGGTCCAGAAGGCGATGAACTCCGCAATAAGCTATGGACGATCACCCGCGCCTTGCAGGAAGGCCTGCGCAAACGCGGATTCGACATCGGCGTGGCCGAGGCCTGCGTGACGCCTGTCTTCATGAAGGGCAACCTGGCCCAGGCGACCAACATCCTGATCGACCTGCGTACGAACTACCATATCTTCTGCTCGGTCATTACCTATCCGGTCGTTCCGGAGGGCATCCTGATGTACCGCATCATTCCGACGGCGGCGCATTCCCTGGAAGATGTGGAGTACACGCTCAACGCTTTCGCGGAAGTGCGTGAGAAACTGGAAAAGGGCTTCTACGATTCCGACGAGATCCAGAACATGAGCATCCAGTAGGCAGGAGCCTCAGCGAATCCATGGAAAACCTCGGGTCAATACCCGAGGTTTTCTTCGTTCAGGATGCGGCTGAAGTACCACAGGTGGAGCTTCAGCGCGTAGCCCCAGTATTTCCAGGAATGGGTGCCCGGGGAATAGACTTCGATGTAG
>JAEEOM010000057.1 GCA_016284265.1 Bacteroidales bacterium
CAGGGCCTTCCTTCCGTGCAGGAACTTGCGGGTGAACCGCTCAGGACCCTGGACCAAAAGCCTACGAAGGATCTCCAGAAGTGGGTTTTCCGTCATCCCGGCATCTGGGTCATCGCCATCTCCAGCGCATTCATCTACATCACCCAGCATGCGGTGAGTGACTGGGGCGTGCTGTTCCTCCAGAAACAGAAGACCTTCTCGCTGGAAAGCGCGACGCAGATCATCGGCATTTCCGAAGCATTCGGCGTGGTGGGCAATCTCCTCGCCGGTTGGCTGTCGGACCGCGTGTTCCACGGGAACCGCGCCCGTCCGGTCGTCATTGCCGGCGCGCTCACCGTCGTTACCTTGGGCCTCTTCCTGTTCACAGGGGGGACTTATTGGATGAACATCCTGTACATCGCCATCTTCAGCATGGCGTTCAGCGTGGTGTTCTGCATCGTCGCCGGTCTCATGGCGCTGGACTTCGTCCCTCGCAAGGCCACTGGCGCAGCCCTCGGCATCGTGGGCATTTCCAGTTATGCCGCCGCGGGTGCGCAGTCCATCGTCTCCGGCTTCCTGATCGAGGGCAACGCCGCGGACGGCGTGTACAACTTCGGCCCGGTGTCCATCTTCTGGATCGTCGCCTGCCTCATCGCCTTCATCCTCCCGGTCATCGGGTGGAAGTATCTGCGGGTCAGCGAGTAGCCGGGAGTTTCACGGGCGCCACTCCTTCGAACGTAATCTTCACCGGCAGGATCGTCCCGTCCGGCGCGAACTCCATCCTGTCGATGCACGTGACCCGGTGCGGGCCCTTGTCATCCCCGAGCGGATGCCGGTGATAGACGATGTACCACTCGTCCCTTCCGGGAATCTGGAGGACGGAGTGGTGGCCGGCGCCGGTTCCCACTTCCGGATCCTGCTGCAGGATCGTCGCTACCCGCTTGAAGGGGCCGAAAGGGGAGTCCGCCATGGCATAAGCGACCCGGTAGTCAGGCCCAGTCCAGCCGCCTTCGCTCCACATGAAATAGTACTTCCCGTTCCGTTTGAACATGAACGGCCCTTCCACGTAGTCCTCTGGCGTGACTTCCTTGTACAGCGAGCCGTCGTCGAAGGGGATGACCCGGTCCAGTCCGTCCGACAGCCGGACCATGTTGCAGTGCCGCCAGCCGCCATAGTACATGTAGATGTTCCCGTCGTCATCGCGGAAAACGAACTGGTCGATGGGCTGCGCGCCGTTATGGAACTTGTCGATGAGCGGCTTCCCCAGCGCATCCCGGTAAGGCCCGCCAGGATGGTCCGCCACCGCTACGCCGATGCCGCCGTACTGTTCGTCATTCTGGATGTCGTTCCCGCTGAAAAACAGGTAGTACTTCCCTTTGTGCGGGAACACGGCAGGCGCCCACATCGCATACTCCACCCACGGGATGATCTCCGTGGTAAGCACGCGGGGATGCTTGGTCCAATGGACCAGGTCCTTGGACGAAAAGGCGTCCATGAAAGTCTGCACGTTATACTGCTGGCTGTACGCGGCCGTCCGCTTCTCGGGATACACCGGTTCGGAACCGTCCTCCGTCCAGATGTCCGAATAAGTGGGGAATATCCAATATTCCCCCTCCAGCACCGCTACTTCTGGATCGGCATACCAGCCCTCAAAAAGGGGATTCCCGGACATGACCTTGCGCTCTCCGCACGAGAGGCACAGAAGGGCCGCAGCCCACAACACGGTAAGACGTTTGACCATAAGGGATTCAGATTTGTACAAAGATAATAAAAAACCGGCGAGACGCCGGCCTCCGTGTTTCGCCCGTCCTCGTCCAGGTACTTTGTCAGTCCTCGTCCAGCGCGGCCGAAATCTCCGTCCGGGATTGCTGCCGGGCGGCTTTATGGACATTCCTGCGCCCGCCCCTCAGGCGTGAACTCTTCTCTTCCGCCCACCCGAACCGGTCTCTGGGGAACCAGGCGGCGGCAACCTTCATCCTGGTCCGAAGCACCTTCCGCAATCCTTTCGCCTTTGTCCCTTTCGGATTCCTGGACAATTCATAATCTTCCAAACCCTTCCGGGCGTCATGCTTGGTATGAAAGGCTTTTCCCATCGTGAGCGTTTCTGGCACAAAGATACAAAAACATACCGGACTACCCTTTTTTTGCTAACTTTGAGAACACTTTTCAAAACCGAACTGAGCGACGAAACGCCCACCCGTTCCATCATCTATGATGACAACCATGACAACAAGGGCGTCGCCACCAAGACGATGGCGGAGGCGTTCAAGGAGACCGATACGCACTTGAAAGCGATCGTCTGGTTCGCTTGTCTGATGGGCCAGTTGGAAGTGCTCACGGAGATGGCTCCCTACTGCGACTTCAGTTGCTGGCGTTCCGACAAGTTGGCGGCCATCCGGTGATGGCATATACGCGGGCGGCTATGCCCCGCAGGACGGCCGAAACGGCATCGGGAAAGACATGCATCTTATCTTTTGGCCGGGGCTGATTGTGTTTAATCCGAAAATGACTATCTTTATACGGATCAATCGCGAAATAAAGAAATGAAAAAGTTCATCGCACTGCTGGCATTTGCATCCGTGCTGGCGAGTTGCGGGGTGGCCGGGTTATCCGGCTTCGAGTCCGCTTCGGAGCCTGTAAGTTATATCGACTACCGTCCGTTCCTGGACGATGATTTCTATTTCATCCCCAACCTGCCCTGGACCAGAGGGTTCACCCCCATCGCCGAACTGAAGGTGGTGCTCACCCCTTCAACCTATCACCACGAAGGTTTCAACGAGGGAAGGCCTCCTTTCGAAGAACTTGATTATGAGGGATTCCTGCGGATCGTCGAGGAAAAGGCGCGCGAACTCGGTGCCGACGCCATCGTCGATTTCAAGTCCTCGCTGAAGAAGGACGTCACCGGCAAACCGACCAGATTCACGGCTTCCGGCTTCTGCATCCTCCGCGATTAGGTCGGTTCCGCCCCCTCTTCCTCTTCGGTATAGGTGCAAAAAGTAGTTGGTGAAACACATCCTAACTATTTGATATTTATACGATTATGAGTAGTTTGATGAAACGCGTTTCATCAAACTACTTTTTCTATGGCAAAAACGAAGCATGAAAGATGCCCGTATTGTGGCTTGCCAAACTGTATTCCGCCCGTCACGCCGATTATTCTCGCTACGATATCGGGACTTCGGCGTGGCGGGTTTTATCAAAGATTTTGTTCCACTAACCCCCATGTTCCACTTTAAGTCCTATGGTGGCCTTCACGGGGGTATCTGGAACGACCAATCTAAATCAAACACTTATTATGGACAAACCACCCCGTACTGCCGTCATCTATGCGCGCGTCAACTCAGAGAATGACAGGCAGGACACAACACGTCAAATCACAGACCTCCCGGGATATGCCGCACGGCTTTTCACGGATGCGAATGGGACTTATCAGCTGATCCGTGAGGTATTTGACGGGCCGGAGAGCGTCACCGTCATCTTCGAGGATGTAGACGGGGAGGAGAATGGCGGCGAATTTGCATCCGCCGAGGTTTCCC
>JAEEOM010000058.1 GCA_016284265.1 Bacteroidales bacterium
GCATCCGGTTCTTCGGATTATCGGCCATCACGAAGTCGAGATACTGGTTCATGTCGAGGTCGCCCCAGCGGTTGAAGAAGCTCCACACGCGGCATTCGCAGTTGCGGATCAGGCCGAAGGCCAGGGGGCAGTAGGTGTCGGCGAAGCTGAAATCCTCATCGGAACCCGAGTAGATGCCGATTTCGCGGGCGTGGGAGATCACGTCGGGTGCGTAGATGCAGTTCTCGGGATCGTTTTTCGGGAAGGTGGTGATGCGGGCGCAGTTGGCGTGGGCAGAGATGTATCCGTCGGGGATGCGGACGGCCACCCAGACGACGCCCTTGTTGCGGTTCACGCCGTCCACCACATCGGGCTTCTTGGCGATGACTTCGAGAATCCAGGCTTCTTCTGTGTCGGCGAAGCTCAGCGATTCACCCGTGGAGGCGTATCCAAATTCGTTGGCCAGCTGGACAAACAGTTCAATGGCCTCGCGGGCCTTCGTGCAGCGCTGCAGGCAGATGTATTCCAACGAACCGTAGTCCACGATGCCCTGCGGATCGCGCAGCTCCGGGCGGCCGCCCCATGTGGTCTCGCCGATGACGAGCTGGTGCTCGTTCATATTGCCGATCACGTTGTAGGTATAGGGCGCTTCGGGGATCTCGCCGAGGTAGTGGTCCTGGCCCCACTGCAGGATGCGGCGCATTTCACCGGCCTTGTGCTTGCCGGCCGGATAATGGACCAGGGTGCCGTATCGGGTATAGGAATCGGCCGCATAGGTCACCATCACGGAGCCGTCGACCGACGCTCCTTTGGTCACGATCAGGTTGGTACAGGCATAGCCCGCCGTCACCGACAGGGCAAAGACAAAGGTGAAGAAAAAGCGTCGCATAACTCTATCGATTATCAATCACCCGATAAAGTTAACAAATATTGATCAAAATAAAAAAGAGATGCCCGTCTTGGGCTTATGTAAGATGATGGATAGTCCGCATCAGCGGACCGCCGGAGGCCGGTACTTTGCTAGATCTGTTTGAAAAACGCACCGGCCCTAGCACAAGCAAAGTACTAAGGCCGGGAGGCGCGGGGTTCGGGGCAGCGCCCCGGTAATAATTATACAAAGAAGGTGGCAGCGAAAGCCAGGATGGCGTAGAACTCAGGAAGGGCGGCGTAGATCATGGTGTTGGTCTGGACGTCGTGGCCCTGGCTCATGCCGATGATACCATTGGCGCAAACCTGTCCCTGACGGATGGCCGAGAAGAGGAAGACAATACCACAGGCAAGACCGACGGCGAAGTACAGGAGCCCTTTGTCCATCATCGCTTCGGCGGCCTTCGGCCATACCAGGAATGCGACGAAACCGTACAGACCCTGCGTAGCGGGCATGGCGGACAGAATCATATAACCCGCCGATTTCTCCGGATTCTTTTTCAACGCGCCTTCCGCGGCGTTGCCGGCGATGGTGGTTCCGATGCTGGAGCCGATAGCGGACAGGCCAAACATAAATGCGAGGCCGATGTAACCGAGAATAACTGTTAACATAGTGTAAGAATTTGTTTTTTATTTGTTTTCTATTTTGATTTCATTGGTCAGGGGATTGTAGTCCATGCCTTTGCCTTCATAGCCGCTGTTCTTGAAGTATTCCACGAAGGTCAGACGCAGCGGGTGGACAAACGCGCCCAGGCAACTCATCGCGAAGTTCAGCGCATGGCCGAACACCACGATCACGATGAAAGGCAGCCATTGCCAGGTCGGATTGGTGCCCAGCAGCATCGTGCCGATCTGGTTGAAGGCCCCGCCCAGCATACCGCCGGCCAGGCCGAGGGCGTAGAGGCGGATGTAGCTCAGGACGTCGCCCAGCAGGCCAGTCGCCGTTTGATACGTGTCCCAGAGTCCGGATCCGATGTTGAGCAGGGGATTGCGTCCCGGCTTGTTGAAAATGAAGATACCCAGGACCGAAAGCACGCCGACTGCGATGATGGCGATCTTCGTGGCTGTGGCATTGAGCACATGGGTCAGGGCCAGGCCGGCTACGATGAGACCGCCGACCACAAGTGTCACCCATCCCCAGGTGGAGATGGCCTGCTTGAAGCCGGCCCGCTTCGTGATACCGACCGCCTTGATGATCATGGCCAGGCAGATATGGAAGATACCGATGGCGATGGCCGCAATCATGGTGATGTCGTAGGCCGTTCCGCCCAGTTCCAGTTTGCCCACCAGCATCAACTTCCGGAGTCCTTCCGGAATCCAGGAAATCTCTTTCAGGTTGACGCCGAAGAACGTGCCCAGGAAGAGGCCGATGACGAAGGTACCGACGCCCAGCGTAGTGACCAGCCGCCAGTGCTTCTTGAGCCCGAGCAGGTCGAAGCTGGTCTTGTGCAGCAGGATGCCCAGGGCAATGAGGATCAGGCCGTAACCTGCGTCGCCCATGCAGAACGACCAGAACAGCAGGAAGAACGGCGCCAGGATCGGGGTAGGGTCGAACTCGTCGTAGACGGGCATGCCGTACATCCCGGTGAGGGTCTCGAAATTGCGGGCGAACCAGTTGTTCTTGAGTTTCACCGGCGGATTGTCGGCGGCCGTGGCGGGTTCGCTCACATAGTAGATGGCCTTGCTGTCCAGCGCCGCCTTCAGTCGCGTATCTTCGGTGGTCGGGGCGAAACCGGTAATGACCGAGATATAGTCGTCCGCAGCCTTTTCGGCCTTGCTTCCGGCCAGGTAGCGCTGCAGATGCTGTGCTTTGCGTGCGTAGGCCTGCTGCAGGGTCGGAATGTCCTGCTTGCGGTATTCCATCTCAGATTCCCGGGCAGAGAGTGCCTCTTTCAGCGATGCGACCTGCCCGGCCAGCTCCTCGAGCGATTCTACGGCCACGGGCGTCTCGGGCGCCTGGAAATTGTTGGCGCCTTCCGAGGCCCGGTCGATGAGGACGAAGCGGATGAATTTCTCGTCGCGCTCAATCTCGGCAATGGGATATTCATCCAGCCAGACGGGATTGAATTTCTTGAGGGGAAGGGTATAGAAATGGAGTTGACAGCCTGCCTCTCGCAGGGCTTTCACCTTGGCGCGGTCAAGATCGCCCCAGTGCTTTTTCTCGGCATAGGCCGCCTCGGCGGCATCCAGTTTGCCCTGAATGGCGCTGTGGCGCTCGTCGCGCGAGAAGTCGCATTTCTCGACCGTTTCGATCTCGTGGCGGAGGGCCTCCGCTTCGCGGAAAAGCTGCGCCGAGGTCGCATCGACCGGCTTGCGGGAACGGGTGATGTCAAGTACGCCGAGCTCCTGAATTTCGCGCAGAAAAGCCTCCGTGTCGCTGCTCAGGAGCAGGAAGGTGTATTTGGTCATTTTCGTGATCATGCCTCTTCCTCCTCTTCTTCTTCCTGATGCCGGCTCTTGACAATCTTCTGCGAGGCCTTGGAAAGATTCTCCTCATCCTCCATGAAGCGCTTGATCTTGCGGATGGCTTCCTGATAACCCGGAATCTGCACCTTTTCATAGAGGTTTACCTTCTGGGTCGTCTTCTTGCGCTGGAACTCCAGGATGCGGCTCTTTTCGAGGATCACTTCGCTCTCGATACCGAGTTGCGCGAGCTTCTTGAGGATGGCCACGCCTTCTCCGTACCACATCGGCTTGGCGAAAGCGTTGAATGGCTTGACCTCGTAAAGGACCTCCCGCAGCTGGGGCGTACGGACGCCCGCCACTTTCACGGTGTCGAGCACTACGTCCTTCACGGAAATCAGTCCGGGCTCGAATTCCGTCCAGAGGCCGGCCATGTAATCGTAGGTCTTGAGCGCTTCGTCAAGTTCGCGCTGCAGGCGCTCCGATTCCGCCTTGGCCGCGATCACGCTCACGCGCAGCGCCGACTCCTTGTTTTTAAGGGTCGGGAGAGCCCGCTGGCGGATCTTCAGCTGCTTGCCGAGATTGGTCAGGGATGTCTTGTTATATTGGAATTTGATCGCCATACGTTATGCGGCCGGCCAGTATTTGTCGATCATCGCCTGCTTGATGCCGGTCTCGGCCTGGCTGAAGAAGCGTGCGAAAAGTTTCCAGCAGGTGTCGAGCATCTCGGTCAGGCCGATGTTCACGTCGATCGAGAGAATTTCAATGGCGTACGCCTTGGCATAATCGAGGCAGCGCCGATCGTAGTCGGAGAGGTCGAAACCGTTCTCCAGCTTGGTCTTGGCGTTCTGTGCGTCGGCGTAGAGGCGCACAGAGGCGTTCATCACCTGAGAGTGGTCCTCGCGGGTCTGTTTGCCCTGCACGAGCTGTTTCAGACGCGACAGGGAACGGAACGGGTCGATGATGACCTTGCCCGTGTCGGTGTCCGCGCGCAGGTAGAGCTGACCTTCAGTGATATATCCGGTGTTGTCGGGGATGGCGTGGGTGATGTCGCCGTCATTGAGCGTGGTGACGGCGATGATGGTAATCGAGCCGCCGCTGGGCAGCTGCACGGCCTTCTCGTAGATCTTGGCCAGATCGGAGTAGAGCGAGCCCGGCATCGAGTCTTTCGACGGAATCTGGTCCATGCGGTTGCTCACGATGGAGAGGGCGTCGGCGTAGAGGGTCATGTCGGTCAGCAGGACCAGCACTTTTTCGTTCTTGTCCACGGCGAAATACTCCGCGGCGGTCAGGGCCATGTCGGGAATCAGCAGACGCTCCACCGGCGGCTGGTCGGTGGTGTTGACGAAGCTGATGATCTTGTTGAGGGCGCCGGCGCTCTCGAATTCATGACGGAAATAGAGGTAGTCGTCGTTCGAGAGGCCCATGCCGCCGAGGATAATCTTGTCCACGTCGGCGCGGAGGGCCACCTGGGCCATCACGGCGTTGTAGGGCTGGTCGGGGTCGGCGAAGAACGGGATCTTCTGACCGGAGACCAGGGTGTTGTTCAGGTCGATGCCTGCGATACCGGTCGGAATCAGCTGGGAGGGCTGCTTGCGCTTGTAGGGGTTGACGGACGGACCGCCGATCTGGCGGCGTTCGCCTTCCACCTTCGGGCCGCCGTCGATCGGGTCGCCGTAGGCATTGAAGAAACGGCCGGAGAGCTCGTCACTCACTTCGAGCGTCGGCGGTTCGCCGTGGAAGAGCACTTCGGCATTGGTCGGAATACCCTCCGTGCCCGCGAAGACCTGCAGCGTAATCAGGTCGCCCTTGATCTTCACGACCTGGGCCAGACGGCCGGCCACCGTAGCCAGTTCGTCGTTGCTGACGCCCTGTGCGCGGAGCGTTACCGTCGCCTTGGTGATGGCTTCAAGCCGGGTGTAGGTTCTCTGGAATGCTTTACTCATGGTTCAGAAGGGTATTAAGCTGTTCAAGATACTTGTTGAACTGTTCGCTCTTGAACGCGGAATAGTTCATCTGGCGGAGAATGTTGATAATCTCCTTATACTTGGCTGCGCACTGCTCATAGTCGTCGAATTCGAACGGGACGTCACAGACCTTGAGCACGAGCGTGAGCATGTATTCCTGTCGGTCCATCGGGCAGAGAGAGTCAATCGGATCGAAAGCATCCTGCTGCAGGATCACGAAATCGATGAGCTCGCTCTTCCAGAACTGCTCGTGGTAACTGATCGGCACGCCGTCATCGCCGAGGATGTTGATCTGTTCGGCGATCTCCTTGCCGCGGCGGATCAGGTTCTTGGCGCGGTTCACCTTTTCGACCCAGTCCTTGCCGACGCGTTCCTTGAGGTATTCTGCAACCTCAGGGTACTCAAGGTATTTGGAGTAAGAGTCGATCGGATCGACAGCGGGATAGCGCTTCTTGTCGGCGCGGGCCTGGGCCAGCGAGTAGAAGCAGCGGGCCGCCTTTTTGGTCGATTCGGTGACGGGCTCCTTGAGGTTACCGCCGGCGGGGGAGACGGTGCCGATGAAAGTTACGGCGCCGGTCTGGCCGTTGCGCAGTTTCACGATGCCTGCGCGGGCATAGAAGTTCGAGATGATGGCGGACAGGTCCACCGGGAAGGCGTCGGCGCCCGGCAGCTCTTCCATGCGGTTCGACATCTCGCGCAAGGCCTGGGCCCAGCGGGACGTCGAGTCGGCCAGCAGGAGGACTTTCAGCCCCATGGCCCGGTAGTATTCACAGATGGTCATCGCCGTGTAGACCGAGGCCTCACGCGCGGCGACCGGCATGTTCGACGTGTTGCAGATGATGGTCGTGCGTTCCATCAGGTGGCGGCCCGTGTGCGGGTCGATCAACTCAGGGAACTCTGCAAAGATCTCCACCACCTCGTTGGCACGTTCGCCGCAGGCGGCCATCACGATTACTTCGGCATCGCCCTGCTTGGCGATGGCATGCTGGAGCACGGTCTTGCCG
Organism: Bacteroidales bacterium; assembly: GCA_016284265.1. Lineage (GTDB taxonomy): Bacteria > Bacteroidota > Bacteroidia > Bacteroidales > UBA932 > Cacconaster. The sequence continues at coordinate 6,281 of JAEEOM010000058.1, forward strand.
CAGCCGAACGGGCCCGGGATGAAACCGGTGCCGCCTTCGGCGATCGGGTTGAGCGTATCCATGCAGCGGACGCCCGTCTCCATGATACGGAAGGGGCGTGGCTTCTCGACGTAGCCGCCGACAGCCACCTTGACGGGCCATTTCTGGACCATCGTCACCTTGTGCTCCTCGCCCTGCGAGTCCGTGAGCACGGCCATGGTGTCGTCGATCTTGTAGTCGCCTTCCGGCGCGATGGATTTGATCGTATATTCGCCTTTGAAAGAGAAGGGGACCATGATCTTGTGCGGCAGCCAGCCTTCTTTCACCTCGCCCAGCCAGTCGGCGGCGAAAACGGTTTCGCCAGGCTTGGCAATCGGGGTAAAATGCCAGATCTTATTGTGGTCCAGCGGCGCGGTGTATTCCCCGCGCTTGAGGAAAACGTCCTCCATCGTGGCGAGGTTGTTCTGCAGGCCGTCGTAACTGCTGGAGAGCAGGCCCGGGCCGAGCTGTACCTCGAGCATGTGGCCGTCGAATTCGACCTTGTCTCCCTGGCGCAGGCCGCGGGTGCTCTCGTATACCTGCACGAAGGCGTTCCGTCCCGACACCTTGATGACCTCGGCCATCATTTTCGTGCCGCCCAGGTCGATGTGGCAGATCTCGTTCTGCGCCACATCACCTTCGAAACGCACCGTCACCAGGTTGGAGATGATACCGGTAACTATACCTGTTGCTTTCATGTTATGTCTGTTATAATTGTTCAGCGTTGATTCCCTGGAATGTGCCCCGGACTTCATTGACCAGCTGGCGGAACATCTGCGCGCCCGCTTCCGGATCGAGCCGGTTCCAGCGTGCGACGATGTGGAGCCGGGCGATCAGCGAGAGGATCGTGTCGATCGTAAAAATATCGAAATCCACCAGCTCGGCCGCCTTGTTCCAGACGAGCCGGTCGAGCAGTTTCTCGCGTTGGAAAAGATCTTCCACCTTGAAGATGATTTCCGCCTTGTCGAGTTCCGGAAACTCTTCCGTCACTGGCATGCCTTCGAGGTGGGCGACTTTGGCCAGTCGCAGTTTCCGGTCGAAGTCGAACCAGTCGATGAGGAAGCGGTTGCGGGTCTGTTGGATGCCCCGGTAGAAGTGCGGCGTCAGATGGCTTCCTTCGAGGCCGAATTCCAGCCAGTCCACCAGTTTGCCGTCTTTTTCGGAAATCTGTCCCTTCACCTCGGCGACTGTCACCGCCACATCAAGCGGATGCTGCTCGAAATCAAGCAGCAGGTCGGGGAAACTGGCAATGATGTACGGATAATTGGCCATTATTTGCCGAAGAGGATCTTCTTGGTCGCCGGACGGAGATACTCACCGACCAGATTGGTGAAATCGTCGGCCGTGAAGCTCAGTTGGTAACCGCCGTCCTTCGGACCGATCTTGAAACCGTTGGCCAGGCCTTTTACGTTCTTGACCTCGATGCCCTTGGAAAGCTGTTTGACCGCTTCGTTGGTAAAGGCTTGTTCCAGTTCATTCTGGCTAGCGGCCGGCAGGATGACGTCGAGTCCCACACCGTCGGGGTTGGCGGCGTTGAACGCCTTTACGACAGTGGAGATGAGTCCCTGGACGAACTTGCCGTCCGACAGGGCGGCGCCGACGGGTTTGGCCACGGCCTGGGTAAGGACCATGTTCTCTACCTGCTGCCGGAGCGCGGCGATCGTCTGCGTGGAAGCCATCTTGAGGTCTCCTTCCACCATCGTCCGGGTCTCAGCCGCCTCTTTCTCGGCGGCAGCGTGGATAGCCTCAGCCTCTTCACGCGCTTTGGCAACAATCTCCTGCGCCTCCTTCCGTGCCTTGGCCAGCAATTGGTCGGCTTCCTGCCTGCCTTTCGACAGACCTTCCTCATACAGCCGGTCCGTCAGTTCTTGCAACTTGTTCTGCATAATTATCTATCGTATTTTCTTTCGATTTTATCCAGCAAAAATACGAAGAAAAACCGGCTTTGGCAATAGAATAGCGGGATTCCTGCTATTGCCCGCTATCTCTCGCATTATTCGGCAGCCTTCCTTCTGTCTTCCTTCTGCGAGCCTTTCCGTCAAAGTGTATTCAACCCAATGGCGTTTGTGCGCATTTATTCCTATCTGCCCTGAAGACACCACCCTTTACGAGGGGGGTGTCCTCAGCGTAAGACCTCGTTGTTTGTCTCTGTGACCTTTTCGTTGTGTACACTCTGACGGATGAGACGGAAGATCAAATATACTTGCAGATTTCTGCGTATGGGAGGCGGACCAGGGTGGCGAGTTGCCTTTTGTTTAGGTGGAACTGTTTCCAAAGATGTTGGGCAAGCCGGACTCTTTGGGGTGGTGTCAGCCGTCGGACGTCTTTGAATCCGTAGGATGCCTGCATCAGACTGTGGCACTTGGACCGGGCTTCCGCATCGTCAAGTGACACGCCTCGCGCCATGGCCAGTTTTTCTTTGACGATCTGGTCTCGACTCCGGTTGCTGGCCAGAAACACGCGATAACGGTTGGCTGTCCGGTAAATCCGCTCAAAATGAGCGACATCTACATAGTTTTCCGGAAGAAGGATTCCGTTGCAAATCTTCCAGTGGCCAGGTACTCTTCGGTAGGTGTTGAGGATAACTCGTTGTTCGTGGACACTCATGTCTCCTACATGCGCAGGCTTCAGTATTTCCCCGGAATCGGCTCTGCACCAGATGGATTGATGCTCTTTGCAGCGGAAATACATGGACCCCGTTCCCCAGCGATAATCGTAAGGCATTACCTGTTTGCCGTCTTTTGTAGGCTGAACGATCGAATAGGTGCCGACGCTCAGCAGGTATTCCTCGGAGTCGATATACAGGATTTCCAGATCGAGCTCGGCATCCTTCCGCGTCCCTCGTGTCCGGCCGACATGATGTGCCCAACTGTCCTCATACATCAGTTTGAAAGCCGTGCACGCCGGTTTCGTCCCGTAGAGAAGAGAATGCGGGTGGGTGTCTTCAATCGAGAAAGACAAGACGACGACATCGCAATTGGCGGCGCAGGCGCCAATCAGATTGAATGCAACCCGATAGTCGTCATCATTGTCGATGAAAAGTGGGGTAAGGTCTCCGTCCGAGCAGAGATGGTAATAGCCGGGATGGTCCGGATTAAAGGGATTGTTTGTCATCATATCTAATCTCTCTCCTCAATCGTTTGCCACCGACGTGATGACCCGACGAGTTGTCGCTACGAACAAAGATAAGCCATTTTTTCGGAGATTGTCTGTTTGTTTGTGCTTTTTGGTTGTTTCGTCAAAGTGTATTCACTATCTCGCCTTCCTGCTGCGTTTTTGATATAGCAATCTGAGGACACCACCCTTGGCTAGGTGGGTGTCCGCAAGACAGGGCCTCCCTATGGCGATAATAGCATACTATTGTGATTACACAATGGCGGAACCCGAATTGCCCGCGCTTCCGGCACTTCCGGCACCTGTTTCCCACTGGTAGTCCAGTTCTTTCTTGAGTTTGCGGCACATGGGCTTGAAGGTGAAGTAGGTGATGCCGGCCGAGATGGGTGCACCGGCCAGCGGGATCACTTTGCCGACGGCTTTGGCGAAGCCGTCTTCGGAGAGTTTTACGCCGATCCACTTGCAGACTTGCTGGACCATGCTGTAAACCCAAGCCTTGTTGAGCGCGGCTTCCAGGAGATGCTTTTCGACCTGGACCCGGAGGGCATCGAGCAGCGTACGGACAGCGGCCTGAGCACCTTGGGCGCCCATCATTACACCAATCCAAAGAATCATCAGGTGGGCGGTCTGGTCGTTGATTTCGCCGGTATCATCGCGCATATCCGGCCAGCCGTACAAGTACAGCAGTTTTTCGACCAGGGCGATGGCGTTGCCGTAGAACTGGGCGACATCGGCCGGGATGGTTCCTGCCATCGCCCATCCGCCCGGAAGGCCGGCGAGCGCTGAGACTGAGCAGACGGCCGTCGTCTGATAGCGTATGCAACCGTTGGCGATCTGATTGATCAACTTCTTGTCGACCAGTCCTTTCGGTCCGTAAAGAATGACCTTGTCGATTGTCTCCCGATCCAGATACGGAGCTAGCTCCTTCCGAAGGAAAGGCTCCCTATCGACCGTCACCACCGGCAGCTTCATCGCTGCCTTGATGACTTTGTTGAAATTCACTGCCATACTACAAAGATAACAAAAACCTTGGAGACTTTGCGGCTTTCCCGCCAGAGTGTATTCAGCCTGGTGGCTATAACAGGCCACGAAATCAGGGCCTGCTGAATACACCTACCTTGCAGAGGGTGGTGTCCGCAGGTTAGGGCATCTAGAAGTTACTTATGGGCACTTGAATGAATACACTCTGGCGAAAGTGAATGATCTGGCGAGAGTGAATGATCTGGCGAAAGTGAACACGAGACGGCAATTTTTCGTAGCTTTGTTAGATGATGGAAAATAAACGAATCTATAACGGTATCGAGCGGCCGGCATTCACGCCCGAGATGATTCAGGAACTGGGACCCGATGAGGTGTTTGTATTCGGTTCGAACCTGGCTGGCAGGCATGGCGGCGGGGCCGCGTATGTGGCCTGGCGGAAGTTTGGCGCGGTCATGGGGCAAGGCGTCGGCCTGCAGGGGCAGAGTTATGCGATCCCGACGATGCAGGGCGGGGTAGAAACTATCAAACCCTATGTCGATGCGTTCATTGCCTTTGCGAAGGCGCACCCCGAACGGTTCTTCTATGTGACACGCATCGGCTGCGGTATCGCCGGGTTTGTCGACGCAGAAATCGCCCCCCTCTTCGCAAATGCTATCGGCTGCGACAACATCTGTCTGCCGGCCACTTTTCTCCGGTAGCCGCGGTCGGTTGACGCGGTGCGCGTTTCCTTGACGATGGATGTGATCTTTTTTGTACCTTTGTAATTGGGTCAATGATTGCTTACAGATGCCAGGACTGAATTTCAAAAGTCGATGACGCCGGAAGAGAAATATGTGCGGATGACCACGCGCCCGGTCGGGCAGCTGGTGACGAAGCTGGCAGTCCCGTCGATCGTCAGTATGCTCGTGTCGGGCATTTATAACCTGGCGGATACTTTCTTTATCGGGCAGATCAATACCCAGTCGGTGGCGGCTTTGGGCATCGTGTTCTCGTATATGGTGCTTATCCAGTCGGTCGCCATTTTCTTCGGGCAGGGGTCGGGTA
>JAEEOM010000059.1 GCA_016284265.1 Bacteroidales bacterium
ATTCTTATCAAATAGTATCATGATCGACAAAAAACTCCTTCTGGAAAGCTACAAGCTCCATTTCGGCGACGAAGAGCCCCGCTTCTTCTGCGCGCCCGGCCGAATCAACATCATTGGTGAACATACCGACTACAACGGTGGCTTCGTGCTGCCCGGCGCCGTGGACAAGGCCATCACCATGGCCATCCGGCCCAATGGCACCGAGTATGTCAACCTGATTTCCGTCGACCACGACGATGCTGCTCTCTTCTTCCGCATCGGCGGCCCCCAGCCGAAAGAGCAGTGGGCTTCCTATTTCTATGGCGTCATTGAAGAGATGCGTCAGCGCGGCGCGACGGTCGGCGGCTTCAACGCTGTATTCGGCGGCGATGTACCCCTCGGCGCCGGCATGTCATCCTCCGCAGCCCTCGAATCCTGCATCGGCACGGCTTTGAACACCCTGTTCGACCTGAAGTTCACGAAGGAAGAGCTCGCCAAGATCGGCCAGATGACCGAGCACCACTACATCGGTGTCCGCTGCGGCATCATGGATCAGTTCGCTTCGATCTTCGGCCAGAAAGGCCATGTCGTACGTCTCGACTGCCGCAGCCTCGAATACCAGCTCGTCCCCTTCAAACCCAAAGGCATTGAAATCGTGCTGATCGACACCATGGTCAAGCACCTGCTTGCCTCCTCGGAATACAACGTCCGCCGCGCCCAGTGCGAAGAGGGCGTCGCCGTCGTGAAGAAGTATCTTCCGAACGTGGAACTCCTGCGCGATGTCACGATCGAAGAACTTGAAGCCCATCGCACCGAGATCGACCCGGTTTCCTTCAAGCGCTGCGCCTTCGTCATCAATGAAAACAAGCGCCTCATGGCAGCCTGCGCCGCCATGCAAAAAGGAGACTTCGAGGAAGTGGGCCGACTGGTCTATGCCACGCACGAGGGCCTGAGCAAGGAGTACGGCGTCAGCTGCCCCGAGCTCGATTTCATCGTGGACATCGCTCATCAGCATAAAGAAGTACTGGGTGCCCGCATGATGGGCGGCGGCTTCGGCGGTTGCGTGATCGCGCTGGTGAAGAAGGAAGGCGTAGCCGACTATATCGCTGACGTGAAGGCCAAGTATCAGATGAAATTTGACAAGGATCCGCGCGTGATCGAGGTCGAGATCGCCGACGGTGCCCGGGAGTGCTAGCGCCATGATCGATCCCGAAGCCATCAAGCTGTTCAGCATCGTCAATGCCGACGGCTCCGAAGTGATCCTGTCGAACCTGGGTGCCGGTATCGTCTCGATCGTTGTGCCCGACCGCAACGGCCGGCTCGACGACGTCGTGCTGGGCTACCGTAATCCGGCAGACTACGATACCGACGGCCCCTGTATGGGTAAGGTTCCCGGCCGCTATGCCAACCGCATCGCGGCCGGCCGCTTCGCCATCAAAGGCCATCCCTATGAACTGGCCATCAACAACGGCCCGAACCACCTTCACGGCGGTCCCGGCCCGATGTGCTTTGCCAACCGCCTTTGGGAAGCCCAGGAGGTTCAGGGCGGCGTCCTGTTTTCGCTCGACAGCCCCGACGGCGACGCCGGGTATCCCGGCGCCCTCCATGTCGAGGCGTTCTATACCTGGAGCGACGACCATCAGTTGAAACTGCAGCTCACCGCTACAGCCGAGGCCGAAACCATCGTCAATCTAACCAACCATGCCTACTTCAACCTGAAAGGGGAGCAGGTGGGCGATGTGACCGACCATGAGTTGAAACTTTTCGCCTCGCGCTACCTGCCCACCGACCCGACGCTCATCCCTGTCGGCGAGCCCGCTCCAGTGGCCGGAACGCCCATGGATTTCACCTTGCCCAAGCGGATCGGAACCGACCTGAAGGCTGATTTCCCGGCGCTCAACTATGGCAAGGGCTACGACAACTGCTTTGTCGTCGATGATTGGAAGAAGGGTGTGGTCCGTCCAGTGGCAGAACTCACCGAGGCCACGAGCGGCCGTCGACTGCTGGTGTCGACCGATGCCCCCGGCATTCAGGTCTATACCGGCAACTGGCTCTCCGGCTGCCCGACTTCGAAGAGTGGCCGTGCCTACGCCGATTATGACGGTGTCGCGCTGGAATGCCAGTTCTTCCCCGATTCCCCCAACCGGCCGGACTTCCCGTTTGAGACGCTCAAGCCAGGCGAGGTTTACGAGAACACCATTATCTTCGCTTTCGAATGAGAGAGGCCCGGTCGTGGCCGGGCATGACGAGACGTGCGTGCTGAAAGATTCATCGCTGCGAAACTATCGGACGGAGACGGCCGGCTGAGCCGGACGAGCAACACCATCGCCTGGGTCTCCGTCGGCCTGAGTGTCGCCATCATGATTATCGCCATCGCCGTGGTTGCGGGTTTCAAGTCTGAAATCCGCGCCCGGGCGACGGGATTCATGGGCTCGGTGATGCTTGTCCAGCCGGGTCAGTCGCCCATCAACGAACTGTATCCGTTCTCGGAGAATCTTTCGTACCGCGAAAAGCTAGCCTCTACGCCAGGCGTCACCGGTGTGGCCGGTGTGGCCTGGCGTTCGGGCCTCATCAAGACCGACGAAAACATCGACGGCCTCTATTTCAAAGGGGTGGACTCGCTCTACGATTTCTCCTTCTTTACTAGCTGCCTGGTAGAAGGGAACCTGCCCGACTACCATGGCCGCATCTCCAACGACGTGCTGCTGTCGCGCACGACAGCTTCCAAACTGGGCTTCCATGTGGGCGACGACGTCGTGGTATATTTCATCGGCGATGAAGTGAAGGTGCGCAAGTTCCGGCTCTGCGGCCTCTACGATGCCGGACTCGAGGAGATCGATACCAAGATGGCCGTAGCCGACCGCCGCCACGTACAGCGACTCAACGGCTGGGCATCCGATGAGGTCTCTTCCATCGAAATCCGCATTGACGGCAATACCTCGATCGAAGCGATGAACGATCGGGTGGAAGAAGTCCTCTTCACCTCGATGCAGGAAGACGACCGCGCCCTCTTTGTCACCAATGTCAAGAAACTCTACGGCCACCTTTTCGACTGGCTTTCGCTGCTCGACTTCAACGTCCTGATGATCCTCCTGCTGATGGTCGCCGTCGCGGGCTTCAACATGATCTCGGCCATCCTGATCATCCTTTTCGAAAAGATTTCGACCATCGGCCTGTTCAAAGCTTTGGGTATGACCTCCCGCGAAGTCTCGCGGGTCTTCCTTCTCCGGGCCGGCGCCCTGGTAGGGAAGGGCATGCTCTGGGGCAACATCCTCGGCATCGGCCTCTGTCTCATCCAGAAACACACACGGATTATCAAGCTCGATCCAGTGAACTACTTCGTCAGCGCCGTCCCGATCCGCCTCTCCTTCGGCGAGATTCTCCTGCTCAACCTCGTCGCGGCCTTCCTGATCATGGCCATCATCTCCCTCTCTTCCCGCTTCATCTCCCGCATCTCCCCCGACCGCACCATGCGCGTCGAATAAGTGCCGCCGGTCCCCGCCTCAGTCGATAATCTGCTGGTAGAGCCGGTAGGTGTCGAGGATGGCTTCGATATAGGCAGGGGTGACTGTGCTGTACTTGGTGTAGGCGACGGCGACGTCGTCCCAGTTGTCCGGGTTGAGACCCATTTCGGCCGCTTCAGCGCGGCGCTTGGCCAGCGCGCCGCCGCCCGAATTGTACGACGCCAGCGCAAACTTGATGACGTTGGCCGAGTCCAGCCCTTCCTGACGGAAATCTCGCAACAGGTCGTCGAAGAGCATCGTTCCCAGCTTGATGTTCGTGTCCGGATCGAAAAGATCGTCGGTCGGGATTCCGTAGTGGTCGGCCGTTACATCCCGCACCTGCATGAGTCCTTTGGCCGACATACTTGACATCGCATCGATGTTGTATTGCGATTCATGGAAGATGATGGCCGACAGAAGTCGCCAGTCCATCCCGATGCGGGCGGCATGCCGCCGCACCAGATCATCGTAGGGCGAAAGACTCTGCACCGGCCCTTTGTCTACCCGCATCTGCAGATAGCTCGTGTTGTATGTGCGGAAATAACGCCGCGACATCTGCCGGTAGAACGCCTCGTTCTGGAACTCGCTGTACCAGAAATTGACCGCGTTCAAAAGTTGTGTGTTCCCGCGGGCGACCGCCCAGACGATATCGCCCTTCACCGGCATCGAAAACAGCACTGAGTCGCGCCAAGCAGCAGGAATCGTGTCGGCTGCATTGAAGACGACGATGGCCAGCGAATCGGCCGCCAGTTGTCGCCAGCAGTCCGGTCCGGGCATCGGCGGCAGGATCCGCATGTAGCTGCCGTTTTCATCGCCGAAGGCTCCCAGCAGTTCGTAGTTGAAACCTACGTTGCGTCGCATGGCATCGCCCCGGTCGATGGCGATGGCACAACGGATCGTGTCGGCCGGGAAAGACCAATCGGGCATGGCATCTTCACGCTGGTACCAAAGTGCCATGGCCTGGACGCCAAGGAGCACAAGCAGGCAGACAATAATCCTGAGAATACGCGACACCATGTTGGAACCCCCGAAAAACTACCAGGTGTAGAACGGCCAGTGAATGCCGAACTTGATGCCGGAGACCGGTTTGATGTAATGGTAGGCAGAGAAATATTGCGGCCGGTCCCAACTCTCGTAGAATGCGTTGACATACTTCACGAAGATGCTGGCCCGCTTCCACTGGATATTGGCGAAAATGTCGCAGTAGGGGATATTGCCGTATTTTTCCCGCGTTTGCAGGTGGAACTGTCCGATGTCGGGGCTGAACGCCGGTGCATACCAGCGCGTGTTGGCCATGGCATTCACGCCGATCTGGACATTCATCACGTTTTTCACCACGTCGAGGTCGAAATACCAGCGCAGGTTGACCGCCACTTTCGGCAATGGCAGCACGTCTGGCGCCGAACTCAGCTGGAAGAGGATCCGGTTGTCAAAGTGGAGCCGCCACAGCGTGAAATCCTTGTGCAGCGAAGCGCTCATGACGTTGACCGGCGCGTCGTGCTGGCGGATGACTGCGGTCGTATCGTAGTAGAGCATGTTGGCCACCAGCGCGTAGCCGAAAGCAGCGTCGAGCCGCCACTTCGGAATCGACAGTTCGGCTTCCACTGTGCTCTTCGAGACCTTCGAGAACGCATTCTTCCATTGGTGATGGTTCATGTATAACTGCTGCTCGAACGGATGCGGCGTCTGCAGGCCCGTATGGACCTTGCCGGTCAGATGGATGCCGCCGTCGAAAGGATAGACCGAGAGCCGCAGTTTGCCGTTGATGTCGAAGTCGAACATCTTGTAGCCGGCAAAGTAGTAATCGGCGTCGGCATCCCACGCCAAGTATTTCTTGAGCTGTCCCGATGCACCGCCATACACATAGAGATTGTGCTGCGTCTCGTAGCGCCTTCCCGTCAGGTAATCTAGCGGCTGGAAGGTGTAGGTCGATAGGATCTGGTAGCCGACGCCTGCGTTGACTTTGGCCAACATTGCGTCGGGCGCGTAGGGTTGCAGTTTGATGAAGAAGCGGTTCTCAA
>JAEEOM010000060.1 GCA_016284265.1 Bacteroidales bacterium
CGGTCAAGCCAGGAATGACGGCGGTCAGGCCGGGAATGACGAGCGTATATGTTTTTTTCATATATTTGTGATTGTATCAAAATCTCAAACTGTACGATCATGGTAAAGATAGATTTGACCGGATGTGATTCCTTCGTGGGAAAGGAACAATTCAATGAATACGTGAACAAGGCGCTGGCGGCGCAGGTCGTCCTCGAAGAGGAGACGGGCGCCGGCAATGACTTCCTGGGTTGGCAGCATCTGCCGTCGGCGATCGGCCGGGCCGAGTTGGACGACTGCCTGAGCGTGGTGGACGCCTGGTTGGAAAAGGAAATCGACCTGGTGGTGGTCATCGGCATCGGCGGTTCGTATCTCGGTGCCAAGGCGGCCATCGAGGCGCTGAGCCACACCTTTGCCGCCCATCTGGGCACGCAGGGGATGAAGGTCGTCTTCGCCGGCGAGAATCTTTCGGAGGATTACACGGCAGAGCTGATGGACCTCCTTCAAATGCGCAACGCGGCTTGCGTGGTGATCTCCAAGAGCGGCACGACCACAGAGCCGGCCGTGGCATTCCGCCTGGTCAAGCAGCATCTGGAAGAAACCTATGGGAAAGAAGAGGCCTGCAGCCGCATCGTTGCCATCACGGACAAGGCCCGCGGCGCACTCAAATCGCTTTCCAACCAGGAGGGTTACAAGACTTTCGTCATCGAAGACAACATCGGCGGTCGCTTCTCCGTGCTGACGCCGGTCGGCCTGGTGCCCATCGCGCTGGCCGGCTTCGACATCGAAGCCATGGTTCAGGGAGCGAAGGATGCCGAAAAGGCGCTTGCAGCACGCGATGCGGCCAACCCGGCCGTCCAGTATGCCGCCATGCGCAACCTGCTCTACGACCAGGGCAAGAAGATCGAACTCTTCGCCAGCTTCAATCCCAAACTCCAATATCTGGGCGAATGGCTGAAGCAGCTTTTCGGCGAGAGTGAAGGCAAGGACGGCAAAGGCATTTTCCCGGCCTCGGTCATCTTCACGACCGACCTGCACTCCATGGGCCAGTACATCCAGGAAGGTGAACGGATGCTTTTCGAGACGGTGGTCACGGTCGACAATGCGCAGCGCGAAGTTACCATCCCCACCGATCCGCAGGATCTCGACGGACTCAACTATCTGGCCGGCAAACGCGTGGAGCACTGCAACCGCATGGCCCAGCTCGGCACGAAGATGGCTCACATCGACGGTGGCGTTCCCAACATCGCCATCCATGTCGACCAGCTCGACGAATACAACCTCGGCCAGCTCTTCTATTTCTTCGAGAAGGTCTGCGGCATCAGTGCCTATGTCCTGGGCGTCAACCCGTTCAACCAGCCAGGTGTCGAGGCATATAAGAAAAACATGTTCAAACTGCTCGAAAAACCGGGGTATTGATGAAAGATTCCGGTTTCGCCGGGGTATCTATCTTTTGAAACCATGCCACCCTCGGCATTGTAAGAGGGAGGGGCCCATTTATGGGAGGGGTCGCGAAGCGACGTTTCAAAAGATAGATACCCCGGCGAAACCGCAAACGACCATAAACTGAAAAGGAACCATCGACAGGAGCATGAATTTTCTCGAAGCTGTAGCCCGGAGATTTGCACAGCGCGGTCCGCTGGACCGCGTGTGTTTTGTCTTCCCGAACCGACGGTCCGGGACATTCTTCAAGCGCTGGCTCGGACTGGCAGCCGGCAAGCCTGTGTTCGTGCCGAACGTCCTGACCATCGACGAACTCTTCGCCCGGATTGCAGGCGTGACGGAGACGAAAGACAAAGCCCGCTTGCTCTACGCCTTGTATCAGGACTATGTCCGGCTGATTCCGCACTCCGAAGATCGTGAGGTCGAGTCGTTCGACCAATTCATTTATTGGGGCGATATCCTGTTGTCGGATTTCGACGACCTCGACAAGTATCTGGTGGACGTGTACCGGCTGCTGGTGAACCTGCGAGACCTCAAGGAATTGAGCACCGACTATGACTTCCTGACGGATGACCAGAAGGCGGCAATTGCGGCTTTCTGCGGAAGCTTTTTCCATGAGATGCCCGGTCAAGCCGGGCATGACGAAGGACACGACGGGGGTGACGAAGGACACGACGAAGGACACGACGGGGGTGGCGGCAGCCGGCGGAACTTCGCGGTAATCTGGAACGTGCTGCTGCCGCTGTATCATGCTTTCCGGGCTTCCCTCTCTGCGAAAGGCTGGGCATATGCCGGTATGATCTACCGCAGCGTGGCCGAATCACTCTCCGAGGAAAAGGCCATCCTGCCCCAATACGATGAGATTGTCTTCATCGGGCTCAATGCCCTGAATGCCTGCGAAAAGCGGCTGCTCGACCAGTTGAAGCGCGAAGGCCGAGCCGATTTCTGCTGGGATTTTGCGGGAGAAATGGTGACCGATCCCGACAACCTGGCCGGCCGATTCCTGCGCGAGAACATCAAGCGTTATCCGCCTCGGGAGCCGTTTGACTGTCCGGCACGCGATCCGCGGACACAGCAATTCGAAGTCATCCGCGTTCCTTCCGCCGTAGGCCAGACGCGCAAAGCGAGGCAGATCCTGCAGGCGTTACAACAGGAAGGAGACATGGACCATCCTGAACACACCGCTGTGGTGCTGCCCGACGAAAATCTGCTCTTCCCAATGTTGGGCGCCATTCCCGAAGGGATTGAAAAGGTCAACGTCACAATGGGCTGCGCCCTGTCGGCCAGCAGCGGTTTCACCCTGTTCCAACTGTTGGAACGGCTTCAGGCTGATTGCCGTCAGAAAGAAGGTGCGTATTCCTTCTATCACCGCGACGTGACGGGGCTGCTTGAACATCCGTATTTCTCTGCCGCCACGGATGCCGGAACCACCGCCGAACTATTGGCCCGCATCCGCAAAGAAAACCTGATTTTCATCCCGGCTGCCGACCTTTCCGCCTGCGGTGGCCTCTACGCCAGCGTTTTCCGCCCCGTCGCAGCGACACAAGACATCCCCGCTTATCTGCTGGACATCCTCGAACAGCTGCAGGAATCCCAGCAGCCTCTGGAACGGGAGTTCCTATACCGATTCCACCAGTGCGTATCCGGGCTCTCCCAAGTGGAACTCCCGCTCGAAACGATAGAGCCGAAGACCTGGTACCGGCTGCTGATGCAGTACATCGCGCTGGTCAAGATTCCGTACGAAGGCGAGCCGCTCAGCGGCCTGCAAGTGATGGGACCGCTCGAAACCCGTGCCCTTGATTTTGAAAATGTCATCCTGCTCTCGGTGGGCGAAGGTATCTTCCCGTCACGCACCCTGAGTGCCTCTTTCATCCCCTACAACCTGCGCCTGGGGTTCGGCCTCCCGACCTACGAGCAGCAGGACGCGATGTGGGCCTATTATTTCTACCGCGGCATCTGCCGGGCCAAGCGTATCTGGCTGATCTATGATGCGCGTACCGAGGGGCTGCAGAGCGGCGAGGAAAGCCGTTTCATCAAGCAGCTGCGCTATCTCTACCACGTGCCGCTGATCGAAAAGGTAGCCACCTATTCCCTGGCCGGCTCGGCCACTGACAACCCGATGTGCCACATCGTCAAAGATGAGGCCGTGATGCAGAAACTCGAAGACCGGTTCATCCGCGGAACAGGTGTTTTTTCAGCCAGCTCGCTGAACACCTATCTGGACTGTCCGTTACGCTTTTACTACGAGCAGGTCGAAGGCATCCGCGAGCAGGACGAGGTCGTGGAAGATGTCGATGCAGGCGTCTTCGGGACCATCTTCCACACGGTGATGGAGCAGTTGTACAAGCCGTTCGAAGGCCGGCTCGTATCGGCGGCGGAACTGGAGGAAAAAACGCTTTTCGGCGGGAAAGGCGCTCGGCTCGAGTCTCTGGTCACAGCGGCATTTGCAGATGCGCATATCCGCGAGATTGTCGGACAGAACCTGATCCTGAAGGAACTGGTCGTCCACCTGGTCCGACGGGTTGTCGCCGTGGATCGCCGCCTGGCCGCTGAAAAAGGCGGTCTCCACATCATCGCAGCCGAGAAAAAAGAACGTTACCCGCTGACACTGCCTTCCGGCCGCAACGTGCGTCTGTTCGGCATTATCGACCGGCTCGACAGCCTGGATCGCGGTGTCGAACGTGTAGTGGACTACAAGAGCGGCCGGGTCGACAAGGACAACTGCGACAAAGTCGCAGACCTCTTCGATCCGTCGAAAGGACCGAACCGGCCCCACATTGCTTTCCAACTCTACTTCTACGCCTTGCTGATGTCGCGGAAATACCCGAAAGCCGGCGTCCGCTACGATCCTTGTATTTATTCGCTGCGTTCCATCTTTACCGAAGAGCCCAAGTCGTACAGCCTGGACGAAGTGGCACTCGCCGACTTCGAAGAACGCCTGAAGGCACTCATCGACAAGATTTTCGATCCTTCCCTGTGCTTCGAACCGAATCCGGAAGGAGACCTGTCCCCGGAACAGTCCGTTTGTAAGTATTGTCATTTCAAGAGACTATGCAACAAGGAGTAAGTGTCGTCAAGGCTTCCGCGGGAAGCGGCAAGACCTATCGCCTCACACAGGACTACATCGATCTCCTGTTGTCGGGGGACCCGCAGCGTTACAAGCGCATCCTGGCTGTTACCTTCACCAACAAGGCGACCGACGAGATGAAGTCACGTGTCATCGAAGAGCTGGACAAACTTTCACGCAGCGATGACCAGCGGGCTCCGCTGGCGGCGGACCGGCTCCGCCGGATGCTGCACGATTACACTTGTTTCTCGGTCAGCACCATCGACAAGTTCTTCCAGACGGTAATGCGCAGTTTCGCACGCGAAATCGGCCAGTACGCCTCCTACCGGGTGGAACTTGATACCGAAGCCGTACTCGACCAGGTGGTGGACCAACTCCTCGACTCCATCGAGGACCCGGCCCATGAGGCCCTCCTCAACTGGCTGAAAGACTATTCGTTCGACCAGATGGAGCAAGGCGACGGCTGGAACATCGTCCGGCCGCTCAAAGCGATGGCCAAGCAGTTCCTGGACGAATCGTTCCTGTTGCGGGTGCGTGAGGCGGGGAACGGCACCGACGTACTTGGGGACAAAGCCTCGCTGAAAGCCTTCCTGAAAAAGCTGGACGGCATCATCCGGGATTACGAGAAAGACGCTGTGGCCATCGGGCAGGAAGGGACCCGGCTTCTGGACGAGAAAGGTCTTCTGACAGATGTTTATCTCAAAAAGAAGCCAGGGCGTTCCACCTTGGTTTTCAAGAAATGGGCAGAAGGTAATGTTGACGCCGTGATAACCTATGCCAAAGAAGTGGATGCCGCCATCGAGTGCTTCCCTGACCCTGCCGCGATAGGTCAGTTGTTCGACCGAATACGGAGTCATCTCGGCGAGCCGCTGCGCCTGCGGAATACGGCCCGCCTCATCCGGAAGAACCTTTATCTGCTTGGCATTTACAGTGACCTTCAGCACACGTTGGACGACTATCTGCGTGAGAATAATGTCGTACTGCTGCAGCTTTCCACCGACTTGCTCAGCCGCATCATCGCAGAGGACGATACACCCTTTGTCTATGAAAAGATCGGCAACCGCTACGAGCATCTGATGCTCGACGAAGCGCAGGACACATCGTTGATGCAGTGGAACAACTTCCGTCCCCTTTTCCGCAACAGCCAGGCTTCCGGCGGCTGCAACCTCGTCGTGGGCGACATCAAGCAGTCCATCTACCGCTGGCGCGGTTCCGACTGGCGGCTGATGCGCGACTATCTGGACCGCGACCTGGCCAACGGTTTCCTCCATCACGAGAACCTGAAAGAAAACTGGCGGAGCGGGAAAGCGCTGATCGATTTCAACAACGAATTCTTCAGCGAGATCGGCAATGTGCTGGCCCGCGATGCGGACCGCAGTCGGATTGCCCGCGAGGTGACGCAGATCTATGCGGACTGCCGACAAGAGCGCCCCGAAGAGCATAAGGACGATCCACAGGGATTTGCCCGTCTCTCCTTCCTTACGGCGGAAGAAGACCGGACCTGGCAGGATATCGCGCTGGAGCGAATGATCGGCGATATCCGGAATCTGCTGATCGAAGGCTATGACTACAAAGACATAACGATTCTGGTCCGGAAAAACAAGGAGGGGGCAAAAGCTGCCGCGGCCCTGATCGAAGCCGGCATCAGCGTCCTGACCGAGGATTCCCTGCTGATCGGCAGTTCCCCCTGCATCGCAAAACTGATGTCACTGCTCAGTTGGCTGGTCGATCCCGACGATCCCGTCGCTGAACTGCAGTCGCGTGGCCTGCGGGACGAACTGCCCGAACTGAAAACCGCTTCGCTCTATGAGACTTGCGAGCAGTTGCTGGGCTGCGGCATCCTGCAGCACGGCGAGCAGGATCTGCCGTTCATCAACGCTTTCCTCGACGCCGTACTCTCTTTCCAGGAAAAGTACGGTTCCTCCCTGCGCGCTTTCGTGAAATGGTGGGAAGATGCTGGACGCAAGCAATCCATCTGTGCGCCCGACGGGCAGAATGCCGTGCGGGTAATGACCATTCACAAGGCCAAAGGCCTTTCCCTGGATGCCGTCATCATCCCGCTCTGCGCCGAGTCGTTCACTCCCAAGCGTCAACCAACCATCTGGTGTCCCTGCCCGCCTGCCATCGACGGCCCGGCCCTGATTCCGCTCAAAGCCTCGCCTTCGCTGAAAAACAGCCTCTTTGAAGAGCCGTACGAAGAAGAACGTACCTTTGAGCACATCGACGTCATCAATACCTGGTATGTCGCTTTCACGCGTGCCCGGACCCGCCTGCTCATCTATGCACCACTGCCCAAGCCGCCGGCCAAGGGAAAAGACTACACGCCTTCCAGTATCGAGAACACGCTCTTTATCCACTTCCAGAAAGCGTTGGACAAGCAACAAGGCTGTTTCGAGACCGGTATCCGCGATCCTTTCATCCGCAAGGCGGAGACTTCATCGCTGATCGACGATCCACAACCCGCCTTCGCGGCTTCCGCCCCGCAGGACGGCCGCCTACGCCTGTCGCTCCACGGTGGAGACTATTTCGCACAGGAGAAAAGCGCACGACAACAGGGCATCGAACAACACGGCGAAATGGCGCGGGTGGAGACCGATACGGAACTGGAACGCCGCAGCGGCGGCCGCCATTGGTTCGACGGTACCTACCGTGTCCTGAACGAAGCGTCGATTGTCACGGCTTCGGGAGAAATCTACCGTCCCGACCGCGTGCTCATCGCCCACGACAGCAGCCGCGTCATCGTGATCGACTACAAGTTTGGCGCACCACACTTCTCGCATCATCGTCAAGTACGAAATTACGTCTCCCTGCTCCGCAGCATGGGCTACCCTGCTGTCGAAGGCTGGCTCTGGTACGTCACAGCCGGGGAGATCGTGCCGGTGTAAGAGGCCTGCGTCAACGGGGGTGCCGTTCGTCAGGAAATCTTTGAATAATCCTTGTAGGTGTCGTCGAGCCGGAGCGTACGAAGCTGGCGGTCTAGCAGCCGGTTCTGGGGCTGTTCCAGAAGCGGGTCGGCGGCAAGGATCTTTTCGCCCAGTTCGCGGGCCTCGACCAGCGCCGGGGAATCTTTCGCCAAGTCAGCAATATGCAGGTCGAAAGCGAGACCGCTCTGGCGCGTGCCCTCGAAGTCGCCCGGCCCGCGCATCCGCAGGTCGGCCTCAGCCAGTTCGAAACCATCGCTCGTAGCGCACATCAGGTCGATGCGCTGGCGCGACTCCGTGCTGAGCTTATAGCCGGTCATCAGGATGCAGTATGACTTCTCCGCACCGCGGCCCACGCGGCCACGCAACTGGTGCAGCTGCGAGAGTCCGAAGCGCTCGGCGCTTTCGATCACCATGACCGAAGCATTGGGCACATCGACGCCGACCTCGATGACAGAGGTAGCCACCAGGATATGCGCTTTGCCCCGCACGAAAAGATCCATGTCGAACGCTTTGTTTTCGGGCTTTTGCTGCCCGTGGACTACCGCCGTGACATATTTCGGGGCCGGAAAGGCTTCCGTAATGTGCAGGTAGCCCTCTTCCAAGTTCTTGTAGTCCATCTTTTCCGACTCCTTGATGAGCGGATAGACCACAAAGATCTGACGGCCCAGCGCAATCTGCTGCCGCATGAAGTTGTAAAGATCGCCGCGCCGGTTTTCCGTCCAGTGCACCGTTTCCACCGGTTTGCGGCCCGGGGGAAGTTCGTCGAGCACTGACACGTCGAGATCGCCGTAGAGTGTCATCGCCAGGGTACGGGGAATCGGCGTAGCCGTCATGACCAACACATGCGGCGCCACAGCCGACTTCGACCAGAGGCGCGAACGCTGCTCCACGCCGAACCGATGCTGCTCGTCGATGACGGCCAGCGCCAGGTTCTTGAACTGCACTGTATCCTCGATGAGCGCATGGGTGCCCACGATGATCTGGAGCGAGCCGTCCAGCAGGCCGCGGTGAATCACGTCACGCTCTTTTTGCTTCGTATTGCCCGTGAGCAGGGCGATGGTCGCTCCGGACGGAGCCAGAAATTTCTGGATGCTGTGGTAGTGCTGGTTGGCCAGGACTTCTGTCGGTGCCATCACGCAGGCCTGATAGCCGTTATCGAGCGCCATCATCGCGGCAAGGACCGCTACCAGCGTCTTGCCGCTGCCCACGTCTCCCTGCAGCAGCCGGTTCATCTGCTTGCCGCCTGCCACGTCGGTCCGGATCTCTTTCAGCACCCGCTTCTGCGCCCCGGTGAGCGGGAAAGGCAGGCTCTCATACGTCGTATTGAAATAGTGCCCGATGCGGCGGAACACCACGCCGCTGTCCGCCCGCATCCGGATGCTTTTCTGCCGCAGCAGCGACAGCTGGAGGTAGAACAACTCCTCGAACTTGAGCCGGCGCTGCGCCCGGCCCAGATCCTGCACCGAAGCGGGGAAATGAATGTGCTGCAAGGCATAGCCCAGCGGTGCCAAATGCTTCTGCTCCAGGATATACGCAGGCAGCGTCTCCTCCAGCGTACCGAGGATGCGTTCGAGCAGCGCACTGACCATCTTCTCGAAGAACTTGTTGGTGATACCCGCGCTGCGCAGCTTCTCCGTACTCGAATAGACGCCCATCATGACGCCGACCTGGGAGAGCTTCTCCTCCGTGGCCAGGTCCACTTCGGGGTGGACCAGGTTCCAGCTGTGTCCGAAGACGGACGGTTTGCCGAAGACGATGTACTCCGGTCCGACCTGCAGTTTCTCCTCGATCCACTTGAGCCCCTTGAAAAAGACCAGGTCGATCTGCCCCGTGCCGTCGGTGAAACGGGCTACAAGCCGGACAGCACGCCCCTTCCCCACCTTCTCGATCCGGAGGATGCGGCCGCGCAACTGGATCCAGGCCGACGAAGAATCGACCTCCCGGACGCTGTAAAAACGGGAGCGGTCTATGTATCGGAAGGGAAATGTGTAGAGCATATCCCGGAACGTACTGATTCCCAACTCCTTGTTCAGAAGATCCGCACGTCGGGGGCCTACGCCCGGCAAGAATTTGATATCACTGTCCAGCAGTTGCGACATACACAAATATACGGATTTTTTGTATCTTGCGGAAAATTTGAATGTACCATGAGAGACAAGATTGTGGTCGGCATCACCCAAGGTGATACCAATGGAATTGGATACGAAGTGATTATCAAGTCGCTGGCCGATGCACGGATTCTGGAGAACTGTGTCATCGTGCTCTACGGCTCCTCCCGTTTCTTCGGGATATACCGGAAATTCCTGCCGGAAATCGACCAGATTGCGACCAACGTAATCAATGCGGCCGAAGACGCCCGGTCAAAACGCGTCAACATCATCAACGCCGTGCCGGAAAGCATGGCCATGGAGATCGGACAACCCACTGCGGACGGCGCCAAAGCAGCCATTATGGCCCTCAAGGCCGCCGTGGCCGATGCCAAGCGGGGCGCCATTGACGCCATCGTGACCGCTCCGTTCAACAAGCACACCGTGGCGGAACTCGGCTTCGGATTCCCGGGCCACACCGAGTATCTCATCCATGAATTCGGCTGCCAGGACGGCCTGATGTTCCTCTGCTCCGAAAACCTCCGCGTGGGCGTGGTGACCAATCACCTCCCGCTGGCGAAAGTCAGCGCAGCCATCACCGTCGAGACCATCATGAGCAAACTCCGCCTGATGAATGAATCGCTCAAACGCGATTTCGGCGTCGTCAAACCCAAGATTGCCGTGATGGGCCTCAACCCCCACGCCGGCGACGGCGGATCCCTCGGCACCGAAGAGATCGATACCATCATCCCTGCCATCCAGCAAGCCTCCAAAGAGAAGATTCTCGCTTTCGGCCCCTACTCCCCGGACGGCTTCTTCAGCACGCACATGCAGAGCAGCTTCGACGCCGTACTGGCCATGTACCACGACCAGGGCCTCATCCCGTTCAAGGCGCTGGCTTTCGACAGCGGCGTCAACTTCACGGCCGGCCTTCCCATCGTCCGTACCTCGCCCGACCACGGCACCGGCTACGACATCGCCGGCAAGAACAAAGCCTACTCCGGACCGATGACCCGTGCCATCTACGCCGCCATCGACCTGAGCCACAACCGCCGCCGCTACGAAGCCATGCATGCCAATCCGCTTGAAGTGCGGCGCTTCGAAGGTCCCCGCTACGAAAAGACCATCCTGCCCGAATAGTGAACCGCGCCCCGATCCAAATCTACACCGACGGCGCCTGCAGCGGCAATCCGGGACCGGGCGGCTTCGCCACGATCCTGCGGTGCGGCAACTATGAAAAAGTCATCTCGGCCGGCTACGCCGTGACCACCAACAACCGCATGGAACTGCTGGCCGTCATCACCGGGCTGGAAGCCATCCGTTGGGAACAGGCCGACGTGACCATCTGGAGCGACTCCTCCTATGTGGTGGACGCTGTCGAAAAAGGCTGGGTGTTCAGCTGGGAACAGAAGGGATTCGCCAAGAAAGCCAACCCCGACCTCTGGACCCGGTTCCTGGTGGCCTACCGACGCCACCACGTGCGTTTCGTCTGGATCCGCGGGCACAACGGACATCCCGAAAACGAACGCTGCGACCGACTGGCGGTCGCAGCGTCGCAGGGGTCTGGTCTGCTCACGGACTCAGGATACACGCAGGAAGCGTAACGCCTTCAGCATCCAGCGCGGCATCGGCTTGTGGTCGTCGCGCTTGGTGAAATTGATGTAAATCCCGAATTTCTTGGCTACCGGAATCCGGAAGGTCTCCACGAACTCGATGAGGGTTCCGTCGGGATCTTCGATATAGGTGAAATGGCCGCCGGCATCGCCCATGCCGAAGTCTGCGCCGCTGTCGCAGACGAAGGGGTGACCGGCCGCCTTGCAGTCGGCCTCCACGGCGTCCATGTTGCGCACGTCGAAACAAATCTGGATATAACCGGGATCGCCCCAGTAGCGGTTCTCATAGAGTTTGACCACGGGGGCATCCAGCGCCTGGACCAGTTCGAGGTGGGAAGTTCCCATCAGCGGGGAAAGCGGGCCGTTGAAAGGTCTTGTGCGTTCCAGCAGGACGCGACGGACTTTCCGGTCGCCGCCGGGCAGGCCCTCCATATCGGCAAACACGCCGGTCTCGTCGGCCCGGACCTTGTCGTAACCCAACACCTTGCCGTAGAAAGCGATGGAACGGTCCATGTCGCTGACACCCAGCACAGCGCCGCCGGCACCGCCGGTAGCGAAAGTCTTCGAGGGCTGGAAGATGTAGTCATCCTCTTCAATCTCCAGGATATTGTCCCACGGGTCGGCCAGATAGAAATGGGCCAAGCCGGCAAAGGATTTCTTCGGTGCCGAAAGGAGATGAAGTCCCTCGCGGACGAAACGCTCATAGGTAGCCGGCACGTCGTGGCATTTGATCTTGGCGATGAAAATACCCAGGTCGCCGAGCATCGGCTGTTGCTTGGGATAATTGAGTTCACGCCCCCGCGGCTCCCAGATCTCGAGGCCGCCGCCACCTTGCAGGCTGATGGCCAGGATGGCATAGCGCGGCTGCGGCTTGCCGCCCGTATAAGGCAACATCCGTTCCGCCACCCCCTCGTCGACGACGACCGGAATGTCGATCCCGAAATGTTCCCGATACCACTTCCACGACTCGTCGGCATTCTTCACGCCGATCCCGACTTGCTGCAATCCGCAGATGACTTTCTCTTTCATGATTTTCTGAATTATCTCTGGATTTTTCTGAATTCGCTGAATATTCTTACAAAGATAGTGTTTTTTCCGCCATCTCCTTCCTTCAACCCTCTGCCCGGGCCTCGCCTTCGCCTCTCTTTTCCTATCCTCGATTCATTCTCGCATCGCTTCCGCATCGCTTCAGCCCAGCCTTCGCCAAGCCTCCTCCCGGTCGTGAGCAAAACGACCGCCTCTGCTCACCGCGGTCATCTTCCACGCCCTTCGGTGAGCGAATCGACTGTCCCCACTCACCGCGTCGTTCTTTTTCCATCGTCGGTGTGCGAAACAGGCCTCTCTGCTCACCGAGGCCTCCTTGAAAAGCTGTCGGTGCGCGAATAGATGGCTTTTGCACACAGGATTCTTGGGAATCCCCGTTTTTTTGACGATATTAGCATCTTGATGAAACGGCTGGATAAAGACGAGGCATTGTCGCTCTATCGCAACGCACCGCTCGGGGAACTCTGCGAGCGGGCGCAGGAGGCGCGGTTCGCGCATGTGCCGGGGCAGCGCGTCAGTTACCAGATCGACAGGAACGTCAATTACACCAATGTGTGCCTGTCGGGATGCAAGTTCTGCAATTTCCACTGCAGGCCGGATGAGCCGGAGAAGGCGAATACGCTGACGTTCGAAGACTATCTCCCGAAAATCGCCGAACTGCGCGCGCTGGGAGGCGACCAACTGCTCCTGCAAGGCGGCCTGCACCCGCGCTACGGCATCGATTTCT
>JAEEOM010000061.1 GCA_016284265.1 Bacteroidales bacterium
ACGCGGGGATTGTCGATGTGCAGCACGTCCGCCTGCTCGGGTGTCAGCGTAACAACCGCCGTGGCATCAGCTGCCAGCGATACCGGAAGCGAGCATTCCCCCACCCCTGCCAGATTCAGGAGGAGCGTCCCCTCCACGGGGACAGATTCCCGGTTGCGAAGCGTGACGCGGACTTTGAGGTCCGCCTTCGTGAGCGACGGCACTTCGAGATCCGGAATCACGAACACGTCTTCGACAGAAACCGCACCCGTCGCATGGAGGGTGACGGGACGGACGATACCCATACTCTCGTCGAGCGGACGGGGATTCCAGTCTACGAAGCCATGATTCAAATCGCCCGGCTGTGCGCGGCGGAGCCGCACTTCAAGGGTCTTGCCGCGGCCCAGCAGGGGCGTTACGTCGTACGACCAGCGGCGGAACACGCCGAAGGTGGTGTCGGACGAAGCTATCTGCTTCCCACCTAAATAGATATCGGCCCGGTAATCCAGTCCGTCAAAAACGAGTTCAACGTGCTGCCCGCGCACAGGTTTCACCGACACCTCGGTTTTGTAGGTCCAGACATCGTCGAACATGGCTTTGTCCACCTCGGCATAGCGCTTGCCTTCCAGAAGGCCCTCGCCGAAAAAACCGGCCTGGTAGAGCGAGCCCGCCACTGTCGATGGGACGATGGCTTCACAGGTTTCGGAGCCGCCTTCACGGGTCAGTTGCCAATTCTTGTCCAGTGACAGGCGGTCGCCGTCGGACAACGTTACGCTCCGGTCGCAGGAAACGGCCGCCAGCATCAGGAAAACAATCCAAAAACGTTTCATAAGGTGGTAGGTGTCAGATTAATGTAGCGCCCAGAACCGGGATTTCGTTGCCGGTAAAGACATCGACCGACAGCCGCTCCAAGGCTTTGCGATAAGGGAAATGGTCATGGGCATACGCTTCCATGGACGCACAGAAAAGCGGATAGTTCCAAGCACCGCCACCGCCGAAGGCGATGTGGCTCGGATCGTATGCGTACAGGACGGTGCAGAGCAGTTCGCCCAGGTTCCGGCCGAGCTCCTCGAAGAACGCAAGAGCGGCTGGATCACCCTCCCGGGCGCAGCGGGCCGCCACGGGGCCCTCCCACCCCCGGGTAGTATAGAATTTCTTGCTGCAGGCATCTTCCAGCATCCCTCCGTCATAAGGCAGGCTGCCGAGTTCGCCGGCTCCACAGGTAGCTCCACAGAACAACCGGCCGCGGTCCACGATGCCGATGCCAACGCCCGTCCCCAGCGTGATGCCGACCAGCACTTCGGGTTTTTCGCCGGCCGGATACATGCCATAGGCGCCCATCGTGAAACAATTGGCGTCGTTGTTGATTGCCACGGGGATGTGGAACCGGTCTTCCAAGTAAGCTTTCAGGGGCACCTCCCGCCAGGAAGGGATGTTGACCGTGTCATAAACGACTCCCTGTTTGAGATCGACGACCGAAGGAACGCCGATGCCGATCCGCTCCAACCCGGCCGGGACAAAGCGTCCGATTTGTTCCGAAAGATAGGTCAAGGTATCCTCCAGGGTCGCTTCCCGGAAAAAAGAAGGAACCGATTCCAGCCGCACCAACTTGCCGTTCTCAGCCAGTCCGAAACAGATGTTGGTTCCACCGATATCAACGCCCAGTATCATGGCAAGATTTCTTTTTTACAAATTTAGGGATTGTCGTGTACATTCGAAAACCGAATTTGCGTATCTCTCCACCCATTTTGCGCAACGAAGCGGAAAGCATTCCTCTTTTTCCTATTTTTGTTACCGCAAAGAACGCAAAATGCGATGAAACGACTTTTATTCCTGGTAAATCTGCTGTTGGCTGCCGTCCTGGCCGCACAGGCGCAGCCCGTCATGAGCCATGCCACCGAAATATTGCGCACTTCCGTGCCCGAGGCGTCCGGTCTCTGCCCGTCGCCCGACGGCCGGGGTTTTCTGGTCGCTTCCGATGAAAAGGGTCTCTACTTCGTGAGCCGGACCGGAGAGACGGCGCCGTTCTACACCCGGCTCAGAATCGACTGCGAAGGGGTTACCCTCGACCCAAAAACCCAGGACGTGTATTACATCGTGGAAGGCAAGCAGCAGGTCCGCCGGCTCGCCGCACCCGACTATGCGAAATCCGAACTTGTCTGCAAACTGCGCGATATCGGTTACCGCACCAACCATGGCCTGGAAGGCATCACCTGGTACAAGGATGACATGCTGTTGATCGGCAACCAGCACAAGCCCGTGCAACTGATCCTCTATTCGCTGAAAGACGGCATCGTCTGGCGCAAAGAACTGACAAGCGTGTCCGAGATCGCCGACCTGTGCTACGACCCGTTACGCGACACACTCTGGATCGCTGACAGCGAGGCGCGGACGATCAACCTATGCACACCCGAAGGGGACGTGCTTGCCTCCTGGTCCATCCCTTTCATCGACAATGGGGAGGGCCTGTGGATCGACCACGAAAACAGTTGCATCTGGGTTGGCGACGACACCACCAGCCAACTCTACAAGATTCCGTTCAGTAATCTGTAAATCAGCCTACTCCAACCCGGGCCAGGTGCCGCGGATCTGCTTGCACTGCGTATAACAGGACGGGCAGTTGAACACCTTGTAGTGGTCATCTCCGTCCCTGAGGAAGATATCCACAGCGCGCTGGTAGGTATCCCATCCGCCAGCCAGGATATAAAGATAGGTAACTTCTCCACCCGTGAGCGGTGCCGCCTTCACACCGTTCGGCGAAGGGCTCATCTCCACGGTATAGGGCTTGGCGGGCGTATAGGCATTCGAAGGGACAGCGCCCTTGAGCAAGGCAGCGGGCAGGTAGCGCTGGATATAGGAATCGTTTTCCGGGGAGAAACGCGAAGCGACGAACTTCTGCTTCAAAATCCCCGTAATCTCGCTCACCGTAGCGGGGCCGTTGCAGAGCAGGTGCAGGCACCGTTCCCCTACGCTCGCATCGCGGGCGTAAAGCTCGATGGCCATGGGAACCATGGCAGCCGTTCCCTGGACACTCTTGCCCAGCAGGTTCTGATAGACCGCTTCGAATTCCGCATAGTCCGACGGGACGTTGGTAAAGGTGACAGCGGCCGTCGGCGTCTTGAACTGGCCGCTCGTATAATCGATTTCACCCGATACCGTATAGGTATGGCTGCCGTAACGGAGCGTATTTCCCTCAACCACAGCATCTTCGCCGGAAAGTCCGCTCAGCAGGCCTCCGCCTTGCTCCGGATTATTCGGCGTATCGCTGGTCAGGTTGGAAATCACCGCCCCGAGAATCGTGCGTACATCGTCGCAGCCGCTCAGCGACAGGCAGATGCAAGCCAGCAGGGTTATCAGTAAAAAGCGTTTCATCATGACTTACTCTTCTTTCGTGTCGGATCCCAGGTCCTTGAGGAAATCCAGAAAACCATCGAGCATCGAAGGGAGCTCCTCAATCAGGCTGTTGACGGCATCGACGGCCGACTTGATGCCACTCTTGGCAGCCAGACCCGCATATTTGACGATTGCAGCACGGATCTGTTTCTGTTCGTCCTTGTTATAGGAACTCCTGTTCTCCGTGTATTCGTCGACCAGTTTCTCGAAACGGGCGTTGGCCTTCGACCAGTCGTCTTCCGAGAATTTGTCGCAGTTTTTCTCCACATAGTTCACGAACATGTCGAACCGTTTCGGGAGCGTCTCCTTGCAGGAGGCAAGTACCAGGGCAGCCACAGCCGCCAGCAGTGTCAGGGCAAACAAACGTTTCATATCGATAGAGGGTTTGGTTTCGATTCTCAAAGTTATGAAAATTCTCGTAAGTATTCTTACGGAAGGGGCTCTAACTTTCAAACAAAGACCCTGATTCCATGAAACACAAGATTAAAAAATCGAAGCGGCGGCTGCGGGATGTCAAGCGGATCCGGAACCACTATCGCCAGTTCGTTGCCTCTGTCGAGGAAACGCCGCCGGTGACGGCCAGGCGTGTCCGCAAGGTGCTCATCTATGAAAGCGAATATGCTTTCATCTGCCGCGAAACGCTCCGCATGGCTGACCTCGGGCTTGAGACAGGCGGCCAGTTCTTTGGCAAAGTATCCTGGGGCGGAACGCTGCTGGTTACCAAGGTGCTCGGTCCCGGACCGAACGCGCAGCATAGTCCTGCCTTCTTCCAGCAGGACATTCCTTTTATGAAGCGGGAGAGCGAACGGATTATCCGCATCGGATCGCTGAAACAAATCGGTGAATGGCACAGTCACCATCGCCTGGGTCTCTCCGTACCCAGCGGCCGAGACTCCAAAAGCATGTTTACTGCTCTCCGCATGCACAGCGAGATGAGTCAGTATCTGCTGAGTATCGCCGTCTGCGACGACCGCTTCGCCAACGCCACTCCTTTCATGTACAACCGGGACGGGTATGAAACCTGGGAATGGGACGTCATCCCCGGCGAAAGTCCTGTCAGCAAAATCCTTGAATCGCGATGATGACACCCCTGCGCCTGGTTGATGAACTCAACCGTCTCCACGAGTATCTTTCCCTCGACAATTTTGAATTGAAAAACGGGCTGAAAGACAACCCGACCCTCCTGCTGGTCGCCATTACCGACAGCAACCGGACTTACGGTCTGGAAGTCAACCTCAAAGGATATCCCGAATCAAAGCCGTCCTTGTGTGTACTGGAAGAATTGCCCACACGTGACGGAAAAAAAATGACCTGCAGCGGAGCGATGCACTGCCTGGGCACCCAAAATGGCAGGACATTTATCTGTCATTGCAGTACCTGGCGGCCGGACACCCATCTGATCAGTCTGTATTTCAAAGGAAAACTCTGGCTGGAAGCCTACGAAGGACATCTTCAGACCGGAAAACCGATCGACTATTACCTGAAACATCAATAATGGCCCTGCGTCATTCCATACTATTATTCACTCACAAAAACAAACGCTTATGAACAACAACGACCTTCACGAGAACATCCGTGAGCAGAGTTACGATCCGAATGCAGTCGGACGTGTCAGGTATGACAAAGCTACTGGAAAGTTCCGTTTCACCACCGAGCCTCCTGCAGTTGGCAGCAGCGAGGTGATCCATGAAGCTGCCCAGGAGGGGTTCGCCGCAGAGGCGAACCCCTCGGGGTTACCCACTCTTGAACAATTGTATGGCCGGGGTTGCGTGTTTGAAAAAGACAATCTTCGCAACAAATGCGTCGCATTCCTCGCGTTGGGCAGCGTAGGCGCCGCCTTGACCGAAAAGTTTGCCCGTGAGGGGTTGGGCCGTTTTATTCTGGTCGATTACGACCGCGTGGAGCCCCACAATCTTTCGCGCCATCTTGCCGGAATCGAAGACATCGGACGCCTGAAAACAGATGTGGTGGAAGACGCTATTCTGCGAAAGAACCCTCTCGCGCAGATTGAGAAGTATCCGGTCAACATCCTGGATAACCACAACCTGATTGCAGAAATCATTGCGAAGGCTGACCTGGTCTTTTGTGCACCCGACAATACGGATTGCCGCTATGTAGTCGCATCCTTGGCGGAGAAAGCTGAAAAAACCGTCATTTACGGCTGGGCCACCACCCGCGCCGAAGGCGTGGATGTGTTCATCCAGCGGCCTGGTGAAGCCTGCTACGGCTGTGTTGCCGCCGCCGGCCTTATCACAAAAGAAGAGATTACCAACGAAGCTTCCGCACGCGAAAGCGGCGTCATTCCTGCCTACACCTCGGCTGCCGATGCCGACGCCATCGTGCAGGTTGGTCTCCCGTCGGACATCGATCCGATGATCAACCTGATGGTCAAACTCGGCCTCACGGAGTTAACCCGTGGCGAAGAAGACTCAGGAATCGAAGGCCTCGGCGAGGAACTCCGTGCCGATAACTTCTTTATCTGGGCGAACCGCCGTACCCAGCATTATCTCGGCTATAGTCCGTTCACTGCACCTCAGGACGGGCCGACCATCCTTCGCTGGTATGGCTGCACCATCCCGCGCATTCCGACCTGCGGACTCTGCGCCGAAATCCACCGATAAACACCGCACCCGACATGAACACCAACTGCCTGACCAACGAAACGAAGAAAGCCATCGGCAAGGCTTATGACTTGGCCGTAGAAATGGGATTCTCCGCCATCGAACCACCCCTGCTGGCCCTTGTCATCTTTGTCCACCAACGGAGCATGGCCGAAGCGGTCCTGCGCGAAAAGAATCTTCCGGTCGCAGCATTCATGGACACCCTTGCAGAAGCCGTCTCGAACCTCCCTCGTAACACACCCCCCCAGGCGAATCCCGCTGAACATCCCGACATCTCTGACGACCTGAACAGCCTGTTGGTCACCTGCGCCGAAGAAAACCGTCAGGTGACCCCGGAAAAGGTTTTCCGGGCCGTGGTCCGGCAGTATTGTCCTGAAACGCCGCGTCAAACGGAACGCCCGCGTCAAACGGAACGCCCACGCCAGGGACGCCGCTCTGCGCTGACCCTCTACGCCCGCGACCTAAAGCAACTGGTCTCAGAAAACAAGTTGTCGCCTGTCATCGGGCGCGAAGCAGAAATGGAGCAGGTCATCACAACGTTGCTTCGCAGAGACAAACCGAACCCGATTCTAGTCGGTCCTCCTGGTGTGGGAAAGACCGCCGTCGTGGAAGGAGTGGCCATGCGCATTCACAAAGGAAGTGTCCCCGGGCGAGCGGCTTCCTTTCACATTTATGCGCTCGACCTGGCCCAGATGGTGGCTGGCGCCTCTGCTGCCGGCCAGTTCGAACAACGCCTCAAAGATGTCATTGCAGAAGCCAAGTCTGACCCGGACATCGTTCTGTTCATCGATGAAATCCACTCGCTGATCGGTACCGGCAGCAACCCCGCGATGGATGCCGCCAACATCCTCAAACCCGCACTGGCCCGCGGAGAAATCAAGGTTATCGGGGCAACTACCGACGATGAATGCCGCGAATACATCGAGGGCGACAAAGCCTTCGAACGGCGGTTCCAGCGCATCCGCGTGGAGGAGCCTTCTCCCGAAGAAACCTTGACGATCCTGCGCGGTATCAAATCCACCTACGAAAAGCACCACCGCCTGACCATCGAAGATGTGGCCCTGGAGAAGGCGGTCGAACTCTCGCAACGTTTCATGACTGCACGCTATCAGCCAGACAAGGCCAAAGATGTGATGGACCAAGCCGCCGCAGCCACTCAGTATCACAAAGGAAATCTGGTAACGGTCGATACCATCTGCACGACCATCAGCAAGATGACCGGTATCCCCGTGGAAAAACTCGGAAGCGACGAAAAGCACTCCTTGCTGAACATGGAAGAACGTATGCGCACGCAAGTGCTCGGACAAGATGAAGCCATTCACGTCATCGCCGAAGCCATCCGCAGTAACAAAGTCAACCTGTCCGACACCACGCGCCCTATCGGCAGCTTCTTCTTCCTGGGTCCGACAGGCACCGGCAAGACAGAACTGGCCAAGACTCTCGCCGACTTGCTCACAGGTTCGCGTGACAACCTGATCCGCATCGACATGTCCGAGTATCAAGCACCCCACAACGTTTCACGCCTCATCGGCGCCCCTCCGGGTTATGTGGGCTACGGCCGGGGCGGCCAGCTCACGGAGGCCGTCCGCCAGAAGCCCTATTGCGTAATCCTGCTCGATGAAATCGAAAAAGCCCATCCGCGCGTCGCGGAAGTACTCCTCCAGGTTCTCGATGACGGTCGCCTGACCGATGGCGAAGGACGCGTGGTCGATTTCAAGAACACCCTCATCATCATGACCTCCAACATCGGCAGCCATGAAGTCGCGCAGCGACGTACCCCGATCGGCTTCAATGCACCCGCGCCGGCAACCGTGGTGACTAACGTGGCGAAAGAAGCGCTCAAGGCGCATTTCCCGCCTGAATTCCTCAACCGTATCGACGAAATTGTCTGTTTTAACGCCCTCGACAACGAGCTGCTGCTCCGCATTGCCCGCAAGCAGATTGACGAACTGGCCCAACGGCTGGCTGAGAACGGTCATAATGTCACCTTCGATGATGCCATTGCCGACTTCGTCGTCGAAACCGACGCCGACCCCGCCTATGGCGCCCGTCCCATCCGCCGTGTCATCAAGCGCCACCTGGAAGCGCCCATCGCCCGAAAAATCCTGGAAATGGATGGCGATGGGCCCCTGACGCTGCACGTTTCCGTGCGTGACGGAAAACCCGAATTTGAACCCATACAAGCATAGACTTATGACTGACCAAGAAAAGATGGATCTCCTTGCAGCCGAAGAAGGGCTGGGCGACCTGTTCGCTGAACTGGACGCCGAGCCCATCGTGCCTGCGGGGAAACCGTTGCTCACCTGCCTGACGGATATCGTCCAGCGCTGCCGGCACGAAATCGAACGTCCCGGAAGAAGCCCGATCGTCCGCTATCTGTACCCCAACGACATCCCCTATAGCCTCACGCAGGAAGCCGAAGCATTAGGAACCGCACTGGGCGTCAAGCCCAGGCAGGCCATCCTCTTTTCCCTGGTCGTGGAGATGGCGGAAGGCAGCCAGTTGTCCCGTTCCGACCTGGCGAACGGACTGGGTGGCAGCTACGTACAATCGCTGGTCTATGAAAAAGAGCTGGAACAGCTGGTCGAAGCCCGGCTCATCACCCGGACCAGCCGTGGCACGACGGAAGTGCGGCCGGAAGTCATGAAAGCGATAATGAGCAACAAGCCCTATCTGCGGCCCGACTTCAGCAACCTCACCACCTTCGCCATCCTGTCGCGGATGTCGCGGATGTTCCGGGAAATCGAACACGACAAAGCTTCCATGGAACAAACGCTACGCGATGTGTGGGAAATGATCCGCCTCAATCCGGAAACCAGTTTCGCCCAAGCCATCCTCGACAATGAGATTCCGGATATTGACAATGACGAACAGCAACTCTTCTTCACACTGATCTACCTCTATCACGAAAAAGACCTTGATTGTGTGGAATGGTGGGACCTGCGGGATTTTATCGAAGACGGAGAGCTGGACGGACTCGAAATGTTTTTCCGGAATGAAGCCTTGCAAATGCAAAAGAGCGAAATCCTGGTTTATGCCGACCGGGACGGACTGCTGCTGAAGGATCATTTCAAACTGGCCGACTCCGTGAAGGAGGCCCTGTTGGAGGACTGCGGAGGCCTGCATGAATCCGAACCGGTATCCGACCTCATCCCCCATCAGGACATCCCGGAGAAAGCCTTGTTTTACAATAGCGAAACCGCCGCCCGTGTCGATGAACTGGAAAGACTGTTGATGCAGGCTCGCTATCAGGAAGTGATGGCCTCGCTCCAGGAGAATGGTCTTCGAACGGGGTTCTCCTGCCTTTTCTACGGAATTCCAGGTACCGGCAAGACCGAGACCGTCTATCAACTGGCCCGCCGGACCGGCCGCGACATCCTTGCCGTCGATGTATCGCGGCTCAAGAGCATGTGGGTGGGTGAAAGCGAAAAGAACCTCAAAAACCTATTCCACCGCTACCGCCATATCGTAAAAGAAACCAAGGTCGCCCCTATCCTGCTGTTCAACGAGGCCGACGCCATCTTAGGCCTGCGCTGTGTCGGCGCCGAGCGTGCCGTGGACAAAATGGAAAACTCCCTGCAGAACATCATCCTGCAGGAGATGGAGAATCTCGACGGCATCCTGATCGCCACCACCAACCTCACACCGAACCTCGACAAGGCCTTTGAACGCCGATTTCTCTATAAACTGCATTTCGAGAACCCGTCACCGGAAATCAAGGCCCGAATCTGGCAGTCGATGATCCACGACCTTCCGGCCCAAGAAGCCCGGGAACTGGCTGCTTCGTTCAATTTCACGGGAGGCCAGATCGAAAACATCCTGCGTAAGCGCACCATCCGCCTCGTACTGGAAGGTAAGACACCCACCTTCGACGACCTGATGGCCTTTTGCCAGGAAGAAACCATCGTAGAAGAGTGCTCCGGAAACCGGATCGGATTCCGGAGCTGAAAGCAGCAGCGGTAAGTATTGCTCGTCTGCGCCCTCTTATTCATGTTCTTTAAAACAATCAAACCATGAAACACCCGATGATTTTCGTGCTTGTCCTGGCCTTCACTGCCGCCTGCGGAGGGCACCACTACGAAAAGGACAATCTCCTCGCTGACGCAGGCCTTCTCCTCAACGACCAACTGGTCTCCTCCTTCTGCAAAAAAGACGGCTCTTTTTGCATCAAGGACCGCACTACCGGGAAAACCCTGCTTCGCAACTGCCACATTGACCTGAGCCAGGTTAACAACCACTGCGATTCGCTCGCCTCATTCTGTACGGCCAAAGGCTTGTATGGCTACTACAACATCTACACGGGAGCCATCGTCATCCCTGCCGAATTCCGGCGTGTCTGGCCTTTCTCAGAGGGACTTGCTGCCGTTCAAAAAGGACACCGGATTGCCTTTATCAACTCCATGGGTTCTTTTGTAACCCTCTATGATTTTTACTATTACGGCAATCCGCTCTATGATTTCGTGTTTCACGACGGACACTGTGCCGTTGCCGACAAGGATGGCCATTGCGGTGTCATCGACCGAAAAGGGCATTGGGTCATCCATCCTGCTTACAGCAACATAGAGACCTTCCCCGACTATGCGATCTGCTACCAGAGAAATCGGCTACTTCAGGTAGACTACGAAGGAAACATCCTGAACGATGCCTTGTTTGATGACCTGACAGATTTGACTTTCAGCGAAGAGGAACGCGTTGTCGATGGCGACGGCAACGTCCGGTACGTGACTCGATCTGTCGCGACCGGCCTCTTCGCTTATTCCGTTCAGGAGTTCTGCGGCTTGATGGATAAAGATGGGCATCGAATCACAGACCCTGTATACAGCGGAATCACCGCAATCGCCCGAAACCGCTTCCGCGCCGTGCTGCAAGACGACTATTCCGAGGTGCTTATCAACGAAAAGGGGGAGGTCCTGCCATGATTTTCAAGGATCTCGGGCTTTCCAACAAGACGTTGTGGGCCGATGTCAACGCCTGTGCCGAGACACCGGAAGAGGCTGGCCTCTTTGCGTCCCAGCGGAGTCTGTTTGATGTGAACAACTCCGGCGCTGAGACCGTTTTCCCGATCCACACGCCGGACAACGCAACCAGCATGGTGACCCTGACCTCGCTCTTTCGGCAGTTGGGCAATCAGTTGCTCTCGCTTCCGACCCGGGAGGACTTCATTGTTCTTCGCAATGAATGTGATTGGAAATGGCGCAAGAATGGCTACTGTGTCATCAGCCGCTGCAACGGAGAATCAATCTTCCTTCCGGCAGCCGGTTGGGTTGATCCCAAAGGCGGAGAACGCTTCAACAAGATCTACGCACGCTTCACGGCCGGCCTGAT
>JAEEOM010000062.1 GCA_016284265.1 Bacteroidales bacterium
CCGTCAAGAAACTCACCGGTCGCGGTCTGAAGGAAGCCAAGGAACTCGTTGACAAGGCTCCGAACGCAGTCATCAAGGAGAAGGTCTCCAAGTCTGAAGCAGAACAAGTCAAGGCAGCACTCGAAGAAGCAGGCGGCGAAGTTGAACTTAAATAATCAAACGCCCTCTTCTTCCCGCTAAGGGACAGAATCCGGGTTTAGGGCCTGCGGGCCCTAAACCTTTTTGTCGTTTTTTTAAGTTTACTTACAAACTGCCTTTTCAAAATGCCACAAAAACCTAATAATCAGAGGATTTCATTCGCAACCTCCAAGGCTCTCCTGGATTATCCCGATTTTCTGGAAGTGCAGCTGAAGTCGTTCCGCGATTTCTTCCAGCTCGAGACGACGGCAGAGAACCGCAAGAACGAGGGACTTTATAAAGTGTTCCAGGAGGTTTTCCCGATTACCGATACCCGCAACAACTTCGTCCTGGAGTTCATCGACTATTTCATCGATCCGCCGCGCTACACGATGGACGAGTGCCTCGACATGGGCCTCACCTACAACGTACCGCTGAAGGCCAAACTGAAACTCTATTGCACCGACGAGGAGCATGAGGACTTCGACACGGTGATCTCCGACGTCTATCTGGGTGCCATTCCTTACATGACCCCCCGCGGAACCTTCATCATCAACGGTTCCGAACGCATCGTCGTCTCCCAGCTGCACCGCTCTCCGGGCGTCTTCTTCGGACAGAGCATGCACGCCAACGGCACCAAACTCTACTCAGCGCGTATCATCCCGTTCAAGGGTTCCTGGATCGAGTTCGCCACCGACATCAACAACGTGATGTACGCCTACATCGACCGGAAAAAGAAATTGCCTGTCACCACCCTGCTCCGCGCCATCGGTTTCGAGAGCGACAAGGCGATCCTCGACATCTTCGGCCTGGCCGAAGAGATCAAGGTCAACAAGGCGAACCTGAAGAAATGCATCGGCCGCAAACTGGCCGCCCGCGTCCTGAAGACCTGGAACGAAGACTTCGTGGACGAAGACACCGGTGAGGTCGTTTATATTGAACGGAACAATGTCATCGTGGACCGCGAAACGATCCTCGAAGAGAGACATATTGACGATATCCTCGAGTCGGGCGCCTCTTCCATCCTGGTTCACAAGGAAGACGCGTTCACGACGGATTTCGCCATCATCTACAACACCCTCCAGAAAGACCAGACCAACTCTGAGAAAGAGGCCATTTTCTATACCTACCGGCAGCTCCGCAACTCGGAACCGCCGGATGAGGCCACGGCTCGCGACGTCATCGACAAACTCTTCTTCTCCGACAAGCGTTACGACCTCGGACAGGTGGGACGTTACCGGCTTAACCGGAAACTCAGCCTGACCACCGACCCGAACGTCCGCATCCTGACGAAGGAAGACATCATCGAGATCATCCGCTACCTGATCGAGCTCATCAACTCGAAGGCGACGGTCGATGACATCGACCACCTGAGCAACCGCCGCATCCGGACGGTCGGCGAACAGCTCGCCAACCAGTTCAGCGTAGGTTTGGCCCGCATGGCCCGTACCATCCGTGAACGCATGAACGTGCGCGACAATGAAGTCTTCACGCCGGTGGACCTGATCAATGCCAAGTCCCTCTCCAGCGTAATCAACAGCTTCTTCGCCACCAGCCAGCTGAGCCAGTTCATGGACCAGACCAACCCGCTGGCCGAGATGACGCACAAACGCCGTCTCTCCGCCCTGGGTCCGGGCGGTCTTTCCCGCGATCGTGCCGGCTTCGAGGTCCGCGACGTGCACTACACGCACTACGGACGCCTCTGCCCGATCGAGACACCGGAAGGCCCGAACATCGGTCTGATCTCTTCGCTCTGCGTCTATGCCAAGATCAACGACCTGGGCTTCATCGAGACCCCGTACCGGAAAGTGACCAACGGACGCGTGGACCTGAGCGACGCGGGTGTCGTGTACCTCAGCGCAGAAGAAGAGGAGAACCAAATCGTAGCCCAGTCGTCTGTCCAGATGGACGATGAAGGCAACATCCTCGACGAACGCATCAAGTGCCGCCTCGAGGCCGACTTCCCGGTCAGGGGCAAGGAGAGCATCGACCTGATGGACGTGGCTCCGAACCAGGTGGCCTCCATCGCCGCCTCCCTCATCCCGTTCCTGGAGCACGACGACGCCAACCGCGCCCTCATGGGATCGAACATGATGCGCCAGGCAGTGCCGATCATCAAGCCCGAGGCTCCGATCGTCGGTACCGGCCTGGAAGGCCCGGTGGCCCGCGACTCGAGAACCCAGATCGCGGCGGAAGGCAAAGGCGAAGTCGTCTTTGTCGATGCCCGCGAGATCCACATCAAATACGACAAGACCGAGAATGAACGGTTCGTCAGCTTCGATCCCGAAATCACGGTCTATCAGCTTCCGCTTTACCGGAAAACCAACCAGAGCACCTCGATCCGCCTGACGCCGATCGTGCGCAAGGGCGACAAGGTGGTTCCGGGCCAGATCCTGACGGAAGGCTATGCCACCCAGAACGGCGAGCTGGCACTCGGCCGCAACTTGAAAGTGGCCTTCATGCCTTGGAAAGGCTACAACTTCGAGGATGCCATCGTGCTCTCCGAGCGCATCATCCGCGAAGACATCTTCACCTCCATCCATGTGGACGAATACATCATGGAAGTCCGCGACACCAAGCGCGGCATGGAAGAGCTCACCGCCGACATTCCGAACGTGAGTGAAGATGCCACCAAGGACCTGGACAAAAACGGTATCATCCGCATCGGCGCCCACGTGGAGCCGGGCGACATCCTTATCGGCAAGATCACCCCGAAGGGCGAGAGCGATCCTTCTCCGGAAGAGAAGCTGCTGCGCGCCATCTTCGGCGACAAGGCCGGCGACGTGAAGGACGCTTCCCTGAAGGCCTCCCCGTCCCTCTCCGGCACGATCATCGGCAAACGCCTCTTCTCCCATGTGGTCAAGGACAATACCAAGAAAGGCAAGGAGAGTGCGAAACGCCAGTTGCAGGATGCCAAGGACAGCTTCGACCGCAAGTGTGCCGACCTGCGCACGATCTTCCTCGACAAGCTGATGAAGCTGGTCGCAGGCAAGAAGAGCGCCGGCATCGGCGATCTCTACGGTGCGGAAATCCTGCCGAAGGGTGAATCCTTCACCCGCGAGCTCCTCGACCAGATTGACTACAACAACGTCAATCCGGTGAGGTGGACCTCCGACAAGAAGAGCAACGAGCTCATCAAAGCCCTGATCAACAACTACTTGATCAAATACAAGGAGTACGACGCGCAGTACAAGCGCATCAACTACAACCTGACCATCGGCGACGAACTGCCGAGCGGCATCATGAAGCTGGCCAAGGTCTATGTCGCCAAGAAGCGCAAGATCCAGGTGGGCGACAAGATGGCCGGCCGTCACGGCAACAAGGGCATCGTGGCCAAAGTCGTCCGCGACGAAGACATGCCGTTCCTCGAAGACGGTACTCCGGTGGACATCGTCCTCAACCCGCTCGGCGTGCCTTCCCGCATGAACCTCGGCCAGATCTACGAGACCGTCCTCGGTTGGGCGGGCCGTGAACTCGGACTGAAGTTCAGCACCCCGATCTTCGACGGTGCCAGCCTGGATGACATCTGCAAGTACACCGACCAAGCCGGTCTGCCTCGCTACGGCCGCACCCAGCTCCGGGACGGCGGTACTGGCGAACTCTTTGACCAGCAGGCCACCGTCGGCGTGATCTACATGATCAAACTGGGACACATGGTCGACGACAAGATGCACGCCCGTTCCATCGGTCCGTACTCCCTGATCACCCAGCAGCCGCTCGGCGGTAAGGCCCAGTTCGGCGGCCAGCGTTTCGGCGAGATGGAGGTCTGGGCGCTCGAAGCTTTCGGCGCCTCCAACATCCTGCAGGAGATCCTGACCATCAAGTCGGACGACGTGACCGGACGCAGCCGCGCCTACGAAGCCATCGTCAAGGGCGACCCGATGCCGACGCCCGGCATCCCCGAATCGCTCAACGTTTTGCTCCACGAGCTCCGCGGCCTCGGCCTGAGCGTTAAACTGGATTACTAGTGTTTGACAAGTAAAAATCAAGGATATGTCTTTAAAGAAAGAGATAAAGGTGAAAAACAACTTCAACCAGATCACCATCGGCCTGGCTTCTCCGGAAGAGATTCTCGAGCAGTCGTCGGGTGAGGTGCTCAAGCCGGAGACCGTCAACTACCGTACTTACAAGCCGGAGCGCGACGGACTCTTCTGCGAACGCATCTTCGGTCCGACGAAGGACTACGAGTGCCACTGCGGAAAGTACAAGCGCATCCGCTACCGCGGCATTATCTGCGACCGCTGCGGCGTGGAGGTGACTGAGAAGAAGGTGCGCCGCGAGCGCATGGGCCACATCAGCCTGACGGTGCCCGTCGCCCACATCTGGTATTTCCGCTCGACGCCGAACAAGATCGGTTACCTGCTCGGCATTCCTTCCAAGAAACTCGAGGCAATCATCTACTACGAGAAGTATGTGGTGATGCACGCCGGAGCCGCCAAGGAGGTCAAAGGCATCAACGACCTGGACCTGCTCACTGAGGAAGAATACCTCGACGTGCTCGAGCAGTTGCCGAAGGGCAATCAGGAACTGCCCGACGACGACCCGCAGAAGTTCGTGGCCGGCATGGGCGCCGAGGCAATCTACGAAATGCTCAAGAACGTGGACCTCGACACCCTCTCCTATGACCTCCGCCACAAGAGCGAGTCGGAGACGTCGCAGCAGCGCAAGGCGGAAGCCCTCAAGCGCCTGAGCGTTATCGAGGCTTTCCGTGAGTCTAAGGAGATCAACCACCCCGAATGGATGGTGATGAAGGTGATTCCGGTGATCCCGCCGGATCTCCGTCCGCTCGTCCCGCTCGACGGCGGCCGTTTCGCCACCAGCGACGTGAACGACCTGTACCGTCGCGTGATCATCCGCAACAACCGCCTCAAACGACTGATCGAAATCAAGGCGCCGGAAGTGATTCTCCGCAACGAAAAGCGCATGCTGCAGGAAGCCGTCGACTCTTTGTTCGACAATTCCCGCAAGTCCAACGCTGTCAAGAGTGAAGCCAACCGGACGCTCAAATCCCTGTCCGACAGCCTCAAGGGCAAGCAGGGCCGCTTCCGTCAGAACCTCCTCGGCAAACGCGTGGACTACTCGGCCCGAAGCGTTATCGTCGTAGGTCCGGAGCTTTCGATGCATGAGTGTGGCCTGCCGAAGTACATGGCGGCTGAGCTCTATAAGCCGTTCGTCATCCGCAAGCTGATTGAGCGCGGCATCGTCAAGACCGTGAAGTCGGCCAAGAAGATCGTGGACCGCAAGGACCCGGTGATCTGGGATATCCTCGAGAACGTGATGAAGGGACACCCGGTGCTGCTGAACCGTGCACCGACCCTGCACCGCCTCGGTATCCAGGCTTTCCAGCCTCGAATGATCGAGGGCAAGGCCATCCAGCTCCACCCGCTCGCCTGTACGGCTTTCAACGCCGACTTCGACGGTGACCAGATGGCTGTCCACTTGCCGCTGGGCAACGCTGCCATCCTGGAGGCCCAGCTGCTGATGCTCGGTTCCCACAACATCCTCCATCCGGCCAACGGTGCGCCGATTACGGTGCCGTCGCAGGACATGGTGCTCGGTCTTTACTATATTACCAAGGAGCGCGAAGGCGCCAAGGGACAGGGCATGATGTTCTACGGACCCGAAGAGGCCATCATCGCCAAGAACGAAGGACGCGTGGAATGGCAGACCAAATGCCAGGTCCGCATCCCCGTCGACAAGACCGACCTTTCCAAGGGCTACAAGATGCAGGCGACCACGGTAGGCCGCATCCTGTTCAACCAGCTTGTCCCGGACGAAGTGCCGTACATCAACACCCTGCTGAAGAAGAAGTCGCTGCGCGACATCATCGGCCTGGTGCTCAAGTACACGAGCATCGCCCGCACGGCGCAGTTCCTCGACGATATCAAGAACCTCGGCTACCGCATGGCTTTCGAGGGCGGTCTGTCGTTCAACCTGGGTGACGTAATCATCCCCGACGAGAAAGCGGCCCTGGTCGAAGACGGCTACAGCCAGATCGCGACCTGGCAGGAGAGCTACGACATGGGTTTGATCACCAGCAAGGAACGTTACAACCACGTCATCGATATCTGGACCACGGTCAACAACCAGCTGACGGGCATCGTGGAGCAGCGCATCAAGGAAGACAAACAGGGCTTCAACCCGGTTTACATGATGCTGGACTCCGGCGCCCGCGGTTCGAAAGAGCAGATCCGCCAGCTTTGCGGTATGCGCGGCCTGATGGCCAAGCCGCAGAAATCCGGTTCCACCGGTGCGGACATCATCGAGAACCCGATCCTCGCCAACTTCAAGGAAGGCCTGAGCGTGCTCGAGTACTTCATTTCCACGCACGGTGCCCGTAAGGGTC
Organism: Bacteroidales bacterium; assembly: GCA_016284265.1. Classification (GTDB taxonomy): domain Bacteria; phylum Bacteroidota; class Bacteroidia; order Bacteroidales; family UBA932; genus Cacconaster. Next base: position 6,464 of record JAEEOM010000062.1, read on the forward strand.
TGGCCGATACCGCCTTGAAGACGGCCGACGCCGGTTACCTGACCCGCCGTCTGGTGGACGTCTCGCACGACGTGATCATCAACGAGGAAGACTGCGGCACGCTCCGCGGCCTGGTGGCCACCGCCATCAAGAACAAGGACACCGTGGTGGAAAGCCTCGGCGAACGCATCCTCGGTCGTACCTCGGTTCACGACATCTACAACCCGCTTACCGGCGAGAAGATCCTCGCTGCCGGCGACCAGATCACCGAAGACATCGCGGAACTGATCGAGAGTCTGCCGATCGAGCAGGTCGAAATCCGTTCAGTGCTTACCTGTGAATCGAAGAAGGGTGTCTGCGCCAAGTGCTACGGCCGCAACCTGGCCACCGGCCGCATGGTCGAGAAGGGCGAAGTGGTCGGCGTCATCGCCGCCCAGTCCATCGGCGAGCCGGGTACGCAGCTGACCCTCCGTACCTTCCACGTCGGTGGTACCGCTTCCAACGTGGCTTCCGAAAGCGAGATTGTCTCCAAGTATGAAGGCCGTCTCGAATTCGAAGAGCTCCGCACCATCACCAAGGTGGATGAGAAGGGCGACCACACGATCGTCGTGAGCCGTGCCACGGAAATGCGCATTGTCCACCCCGTTACCGAAATCACCCTCGGCCAGTATTTCATTCCTTACGGCTCCGAACTTTTCAAGAAGGACGGTGACTCCGTGGTGCCCGGCGACCGCATCTGCAACTGGGATGCCTACAACGCCCTGACCATCACCGAAACCTCCGGTAAGGTAAAGTACGAGAACATGGAGGAAGGCTCCACCTTCCGCAACGAGGCCGACGAGTACTCGCAACACAGCGAGAAAGTGATCATCGAGGCCCGCGACAAGTCGAAGAACCCGACCATCCGCATCCTCGACGAAGAGGGCGTCGAACTCAAGCAGTACAACCTGCCGGTGGGCGCCCACGTCATGGTGGAGAACGGACAGTCGATCGGCATCGGCGAAATCATCGTCAAGATTCCGCGCAACAGCGGCAAGTCGGGCGATATCACGGGCGGTCTGCCGCGCGTGACCGAGCTCTTCGAAGCCCGCAACCCGTCGAACCCGGCTGTAGTGTCGGAGATCAACGGTGAAGTCATCATGGGCAAGAACCGCCGCGGTAACCGCGAGATCATCATCCGCGCCCGCAGCGGCGAAGAGAAACGCTACCTCGTTCCGCTGTCCAAGCAGATCCTCGTCCAGGAGAATGACTACGTCCGCGCCGGCATGCCGCTTTCGGACGGTGCCGTCTCCCCGACCGACATCCTCAACATCCTCGGCCCGATCAAAGTCCAGGAGTACATCGTCAACGAAATCCAGGAAGTGTACCGGATGCAGGGCGTGAAGATCAACGACAAACATTTCGAAGTGATCGTCCGCCAGATGATGCGCAAGGTCGAGATCGTCGATCCGGGTGACACCCGCTTCCTGCCCGAGCAGCTTGTGGACAAACTCGAGTTCCTCGAAGAGAACGATGCCATCTTCGACAAGAAGGTGGTCACCGACGCCGGTGAATCCGAGAACCTCCATCCGGGCCAGATCGTGACGGTCCGCCAGCTCCGCGACGAGAACTCGCTGCTGAAACGTTCGGACAAACGCACGGTCGAAGCACGTGACGCCATCCCCGCCACCTCCAACCAGGTGCTTCAGGGTATCACGCGTGCAGCCCTGCGGACCAACAGCTTCATGTCGGCCGCGTCCTTCCAGGAGACCACGAAAGTGCTGTCCGACGCCGCTATCCGCGGCAAGGTCGACACCCTCGAGGGCCTGAAGGAGAACGTGATCTGCGGTCACCTGATTCCGGCCGGTACCGGCCAGCGCGAATTCGACAACCTGATCGTCGCCTCGATGGACGACTACCAGAAACTGGCCGCGGCCCGGAAGAAACTCTAAGAAGGCTATGGCAATCATCCGGGAACTGAGAGGGTTTACCCCCAAGATCGGAAAGAATTGCTTCATTGCTGAAAATGCTGTAATCATCGGCGACGTAACCATCGGCGATGATTGCAGCATTTGGTATGGAGTGGTTCTGCGCGGTGACGTCAACACCATCAAGATCGGCAACCGCGTCAATATCCAGGACAACGCCAGTGTCCACACGCTCTACCAGCGCTCGGTCACCGAGATCGGTGATGACGTTTCCGTAGGGCACAACGCCGTGGTCCACGGAGCCAAAGTAGGCAACAATGTACTTGTAGGCATGGGGGCCATCCTGATGGACAACGCCGAAATCGCCGACGGAAGCATCATCGCGGCGGGAGCCGTGGTACTCACGGGCGAGAAACTGGAACCCGGCGTCTATGCCGGAGTCCCTGCCAAGAAGGTGAAAGACGGTTCAGAGGCCATCACGGCCGCCGCACACAAGAATGCGCAGGGCTATATGATGTATAAGGAATGGTATAAGTAGCCGTCGGCCGCGTCGCCGGCGATCTGCCGCACCAGCTTTTGCAAAGTCTCATCGGGACCGGTCGAGAAGAAGGTGGAAACACCGGAAACTCCGGCCGGTCCTTTTTTTCCGGTCCGCTCGCGGAGCTCAGCTAGAACCCGCTGTGCCTGACGGGCCACGGCAGGTGCCGGATTGACGATCACGGCATGGTTACCAACGAGCTTTTCGATTGTCGCAGTCAGGAAAGGATAATGGGTGCAACCCAGCACAATATGATCGGCTCCGGCTTCGAGCATCGGCTGGACATACCGGCCCACCAGTTGGTCGGCTTCGGGACCTTCGAGGATCCCCTGCTCCACCAGTTCCACCAGACCAGTTCCAACCTGCTCGATCACTTTGACGCGACCGGAGAAGCGGGCCAGGGTATTGAGATAAAGGCGCCCCTTGAACGTACCGGCCGTGGCGAGAACGCCCACGACGCCGCTTTGCGAATGCAGGGCCGCCGGCTTGAGCGCAGGTTCCATCCCGACAAAGGGGATGGGAAAAGTGGCGCGAAGTGTCGTGATGGCCGCAGCGGTCGCGGTATTGCAGGCAACGACGATGAGTTCGGCGCCCTGCGCAATCAAAAAACGGGCGACAGCCTGCGCCCTTTCAATTACGAAGGAGGGATCTTTCGGCCCGTATGGACAGTACGCTCCGTCTGAAACATAACAGAATTGTTCGGCAGGCATCACCGCCCGTAATTCCTTCCAAACTGAAAGGCCGCCGACTCCGGAATCGTAAACACCGATCATATTGATTTCAAAGATAATAAAAATTTAGCGCTGAAATAGGATTATTCAAAAAAACGTTGTATTTTTACCGGTCATTTACCTTGTAACGAGAGAAGGTTTTTCTTTTGATTCTTGGGAAAATGTACTAATTGTAAGAATGATTTATTAACGAACCGGTGAATTTTGCTTAAAATTCCATAGGAGAAATTTAATATTTGGTTTATTTTTAGTAAATTTGTCCTGCCCGAATGGGTCGAAACGTTTAATTTGAAATTCTTCAACCTATTTATTTTTAACTTAATAACCAAAACTCCATGAAAAAAATCAGTTTAGTTTTGACAACCCTGCTGATGGTTTTCTCGCTCTACGCGCAGAACATCACAGTCAAGGGTACTGTGACTGATGCAAGCACGGGAGAACCGGTGGCATTTGCGTCCATCGCGGTCAAGGGAACCACGACCGGCACGGCTTCGGGCCTCGACGGTACCTACACCCTCAACGCACCTGCCAACGCGACCCTGTTGTTCAGCTTCATCGGCTACAAGACGCAGGAAGTCGCCGTCAACGGACGTACGGTTGTCGACTGCGCCCTCGCCCCCGACGCTGAGTATCTGGAAGACGTGATCGTGATCGGTTACGGTACGACCCGCCGTGAGGCGAAGACCGGTGCCGTCTCGACCGTCAAGGCTGACGAAATCGTCTCCGTTCCGGCATCCTCTGTCGACAAGATGCTGGCCGGTAAGATGGCTGGCGTCACCATCTCCTCCGAATCCGGCCAGCCGGGTTCCAACTCGCAGATCCGTATCCGCGGTACATCATCCATCAACGCCGGTAACGAGCCGTTGTGGGTGGTCGACGGTATTCCGGTGATGTCGGGCGACCAGAGCTACTTCACCAACACGAACAACGCCATCGCCGCCATCAACCCGAACGATATCGAGAGCCTGACCGTCCTGAAGGACGCGGCTGCCGCCTCCATCTACGGTTCCCGCGCTGCAAACGGCGTCATCCTCGTGACCACTAAGAGCGGTAAGGCCGGCAGGGCTTCTTTCAGCGCCCGCGCCAAGTTCGGTGTCAGCATGCTGGCGAACGACAACCACTTCCGCATGATGACCGGTCCGGAACTGTACGACTTCTACAAAACTGCCTACGCCAACTCCGGCCGCAACATCGACAACTACTACGATCCCAAGACGCCCAGCATGCCGATGTACAACTGGATTGAAGAGGTGACCCGCATGGGTAAACTGCAGGAATACGAGGTGAACGCCCAGGCCGGTACCGACCGCGGCCGTTTCTACTCCTCCCTCTCCTACCAGGACAACCAGGGTGTTTCCTACGCCACCAGCTACAAGCGTCTCACCGGCCGTGT
>JAEEOM010000063.1 GCA_016284265.1 Bacteroidales bacterium
AAACAGCACACGTGGAATCGCTGTACGGGACTCCCCGGAACTACATATACCAAATGAATAAAATCGGAGATGAAAAAGGGTTGCAGGCCCAGAAAGAGGAAGCGTCATCCAGTCCGCTCATTACCCTGGAGCTGATCGAACAAGGCACGCCGGAGAACGATATCAGCGGCCTGCTGCGAAACGAAAGCGGCAAACTGAACCCGAACCGAATCCAGGATCTGGAGCTCTGTGCGTTGATCGACGAGGTTTTCGTCCCACGGTTGTCGGGCCGTAAAGAGCATCCCTCCATCTACCAGATCCCATATGCCCGCCGTGTGGATCTGTTCGAGCATATTCGGAAAACCCTTTGGGCGGAGCGGAAGAAGTTCGCTACCGAAGATCAGCTTAAACGCTGCCTCTGCCTTGGGTACAAGCCCTAGGGAAAAAGCGCTCAACGACTTTATCCCGTTTCCTGCGGGCGACGCAGATGATTCATCTATCTCGTTTGCATCGACAACAGAAATTGGCCGTTCAGCCCCGGAACCTGTGGGCGATGCAGACCAAGCGGCGCTCTCATCTGCGTCGCTAACGAGGGAACGGCGCAAAGAACAATGACCGAATTTTGGGCGTATCTCCGTCTGCCCCCAACAGCGCAAAGATGCCTGCCGAAACCCCGGAAAGGCCTACTCGGCGAAGAAACGCTAATAGTCGTCCACGTTGTTTCGGGACAGGATGTCCATATGCATATAGTTGTCCCGCCGTTCGGGTTCCTTGTTCAAGACGAGGTAGTCGACCAGGGAATTGACGGCGAGGCGGGTCTGCTCATCGGTATGCTGGGTGATGAGATAGCGGATGGAACCACGGCGCAGGGCAGCCAGATTACCGTCCAGATTGTCGAAGCCGACGGCGCGAGGTAAGGCGCCGGCACGCAGGGTCTCGAGCGCGCGGGTAATCAGGTGGATCCGGGAGTTGAACATGGCGACGTGGGTGATGCCGGGATTCGCTGCAAAAAAGGCGGAAAGCGTCTCGACGATACTGGCTGGATCGCGGGGATTGATGAATACGTTGCGGATTTCCACTTCGGGGTAATGCTCCGTCATATAGTCAAAGAAACCTTCCCGGCGGGTGGCGGTGGGATCGCTCTTGCGGTTCCGGTCGCGCTCGATCCGGATGATGGCCACTTTCATCCGGGCAGCCGACTCGGGGACTGAAGAGATGGAATCGAACAGCAACTCCGCACAGAGATAGCCGCTCTTGTACATCGGCATTCCATAGAACGTGAGATAGCCGTCTTCTTCGAGTTTGGTATCCACATAAGAATAAGGTATCCCGCGCTCCCGGAGCACGGCGGTCAGGACGGCAGTTTCAGTCCGGAAGACGGGTGCAAGCACCACTGCCGAGGGCGAGAGCCCCAATAACTGGATGCAAGCTTCGCGGAAAGACTCAATGTCATACTGGTCATACAAGATCGTTTCGATGCTCACATTGAAGGTCCGGGCATAGGCCTTGGCCTGTTCCGCGCCCCTGGCCGCCATTTCCCAATACTCGCCGGCATGGTAACTGGGCAGCAGCAGCACGACGCTTCGATTTTGGTCATGAGCCAGGATCGAAGCATAGATGTTCGGCACATAACCGATGTCCTTGATGACGCGCATCACGTTGTCGTAACTCCCTTTCGAGACATTGCCTCTGTCGTGGATCACACGGTCCACAGTACCTCGTGAGACACCGGCCATCCGGGCCACATCCTTCAGCGTGATTTTTCCTTTTTCTTTTTCCATGGGTATCGACGTTTTGATCCGACTCTGCAAAGGTAATGTTTTATTTTCAGAAAAGAGCAGAATCTGTGCGCGCGCACGGTAAATTGTGCGCGCGCACAGTGTTAAAATTCAGCTATTTATAGGTATCAATGCATTTGTTTTCTCAAACAAAATGCCTATCTTTGTATAGACACGAGTCTAAAACGAACAACAATACTTTTTAATTAACGCTTATGACACAAAGCAAAAACATCCGAAAGAGGCCCGCTTTCATCGCGCGTCTCTTTGTCGTCGCTGCCGTGCTCATGCTCGCCGGTTTCCAGCAGGCATACGCACAGTCTGTCGACGTAAGGGGCACCGTGGTCTCCGCGACCGACGGCCTGCCTGTCGTCGGAGCTTCTGTGATGGAAAAAGGCACATCCAATGGAACTGTCGTGGCTGACGACGGTACCTACCAGATCCGCGTAAAACGCGGCGCCGTCCTGGTGGTATCGGCCATCGGCTACGAAGCCCAGGAAGTCCAGGCGACTTCCGGCCGGGTGGATGTCATTCTCGCAGAAGACAACTTGTGGCTGAATGACGCCGTCGTCATCGGCTACGGTGTGCAGAAAAAGAAACTCGTCACCGGCTCGACGGTACAGGTCAAAGGTGACGACGTAGCCAAACTCAACACCGTCGACGTGCTGGGCGCCCTGCAAAGCCAGTCTCCCGGCGTCAACATCACGCAGAACAGCGGCTTCCTCGGAGCCGGCTTCAAGGTCAACATCCGCGGTCTGGGCACCACCGGTGATTCAGCTCCGCTGTATGTGGTGGACGGTGTGGCAAACGGCAGCATCTCCGCCCTCAACCCGGCCGACATCGAATCGATCGACGTCCTCAAGGACGCCGCCTCGGCGGCCATCTACGGCGCCCGTGCGGCCAATGGCGTCATCCTGGTCACGACCAAGAAAGGCAAGGCCGGCCAGTCGTATGTCTCATACGACGGTTACTACGGACTGCAGAATCTCTACAAGATCCCGACGATCCTCACCGCCTCCGAATACATGGCCATCCAGGATGAGTCGCGGGTGATGGACGGTCTGGAGCCCTACAACTGGAGTAACTACATTCCGGCCGCCACGCTCACGTCTATCGCCAACGGCTCCTGGAACGGCACCAACTGGCTCAAGGAGATCATCAATCACAATGCGCCTGTCATGAGCCATGCGGTCACAGTCGCCGGCGGCACCGACCGGGCGGTCTACTCCCTCGGTCTGGGCTACCAGAACCAGAACGCTACCATGGGCGTTCCTTCGGCCATTCCGCAGCTGCGCCGCTACAACCTCCGCATCAACAACGAGTACACGGTGTTCCGGAAGAACAACCTCGACATCCTCAAAGTCGGTGAGACCTTGAACTACCGCTACTCGGAAACCGACGGTTCGTTCGCCACGGGCGGCATCTACTGGAACGGTGTCCACAACATGCTGGTCATGAGTCCGCTGCAGTATGCCTACGACAGCGACGGATCCTATCACGTCCGCAAAGACGGCGACGGTTACAACTGGGACACCGCCAACGGCGCCTCCAAGAACCCGATCGCCTACATGGATTACAACATGAACCAGAACCGCAGCAAGTCGCACTACCTGCAGGCCAGTGTTTACGCCGACCTCCAGCCGCTGAAGAACCTCCACATCCGCAGCCAGTTCGGTTACCTGATGGGAGCCAGCAGTTACCGCTCCTACATTCCGGAATACGACCTTGACATCACCGCCCAGCGCACGCAGGACGGCGTTTCGCAGTCGATGTCGCTCTACAACCGCTGGAGCTGGGAGAATACGGCAAGCTACGGCATTGATGTCGCCGACCACCGCATCGACATGATGGTCGGTTCGACACTCGAAAAATGGGGCTTCGGCGAGTCGCTGAGCGCCACCAACGTGAACTCGAACTTCAACGACCTCGAGCACGCCTACCTCTCCAACGTCTCGACGACCCCCGGTCCGGCTGCCTCCATCAGCGGCTCGCCGTCCGGCCAGGGTTCCCTCGCTTCCTTCTTTGCCCGTGCGAACTGGAACTGGAAAGAGACCTTCATGGCTTCCGCCACCCTCCGCGCCGATGGTTCTTCGACCTTCGCCCGCGGCAACCGCTGGGGTATCTTCCCCTCCGCCTCCGTGGGCTGGGTACTGACCAATATGCCTTGGATGTCGTCGCTCAAGGGCGGTGTGGACTTCTTCAAACTCCGCGCCTCCTGGGGCCAGAACGGTAACTGCAACGTAGCGGGCTTCCAGTATCTCTCGCTGGTGACCTCCAATAACGGGTACGGCGGATACGTCTTCGGTGACACGCTTACCGACCGTGCCACCGGTACCTATGCCTATATGATCACCAACCCCGACCTGAAATGGGAAACTTCGGAACAGCTCGACCTCGGCTTTGACGCCCGCTTCTTCAAGAACCGCCTCGGCGTCGAGTTCGACTGGTATCGCAAGATGACCAAAGACTGGCTCGTGGTTGCGCCGGTCCTCTACTCCTACGGTGCCAACGCCCCGTACATCAACGGCGGTAACGTGCTCAACTCCGGTGTGGAGCTGGCCATGCACTGGAACGACAACATCGGCGACTTCTTCTATGGCCTCAACGTGAACGGCACCTACAACAAGAACCGCGTCACCAAGATCGCCAACGCCGACGGCATCATCCACGGCAACGGCAGCATCCCTTGGGAAGGGGCTGAAGAACTGTTCCGTGCGGAAGTAGGCTACCCGATCGGTTTCTTCTACGGCTACCAGACGGCAGGCATCTTCCAGAACCAAGCCGAGATTGACGCCTACACGGGTGCCAAGATCAACGGCGACAACACCGTGCCTGGCGACGTGATCTTCGTCGACACGAACAACGACGGTGTGATCGATGCCAACGACCGTACGATGATCGGCGACCCGCACCCGGACTTCATGCTCGGCGCCTCGCTGAACTTCGAGTTCAAGGGCTTCGACCTGTCCGTCACGGGCTTCGGCGCCTTCGGCCAGGAGATCTTCAAATGCTACCGCGACTTCTCCGCTTCGCCGCTGGCCAACTTTACCACCGATATCTTCCAGCGCTGGACCGGCGAGGGTTCCTCCAACTTCTACCCGCGCCTGTCGAGTTCTTCGAGCTACAACTGGAACCGGATTTCCACCCTCTACATCGAGAAGGGCGATTACTTCAAGATCCAGAATATCACGCTCGGTTACAACATCGCCAAGGCTTTCAAGAAATTCCCGCTCCAGACCCTCAGAATTTATGTGACCGCGCAGAACCTGCATACGTTCACCAAATACTCGGGCATGGATCCGGAAATCGGTTATGGCGGCGATGACTACGGATGGGCACAGGGCATCGACCTGGGCTACTATCCCAGCTCCCGCAATTTCCTTGTAGGTCTCAGCCTTAAATTCTAATGGAGGACACATATATGAAAAAGATATCATCGATCATCCTTAC
>JAEEOM010000064.1 GCA_016284265.1 Bacteroidales bacterium
GCCGTTGAGGCGTCGAGGCCTTCCTTCTTGTCGGCATAGTTCTTCATGATGCGGCCCACGAAGATCGGGACGAGCAGCATGCCCATATTCTGGATCCAGTAAATCATCGAGTAGGCCGTACCCAGATTCTTCTCGGGGATGATCTTCGGAACGGTCGGCCACATCGCCGAAGGGACCAGCGAATAGCCGATGCCCAGCAGTACGATGGCGGCATAGCCGTAGAAATGCACGCCGGGTGCGAAACCGATGATCAGGTGCGCGCAGAACACCAGGATGGCACCGAGGATCATCCAGGTCGTAGCCTTGCCCACCTTGTCGACCAGCGCACCGAAGAGCGGCGTGAAGATCACGGGCGCGAAAGCGATCATCGAGATCATGACGGAAGCCGTGGAGGCGTCGAGACCGAAGCGCGGGATGATGATCGAAGTACCGAACTTCTTGAAACTGATGACGCAGCAGTAGAAGAACACGCAGAGCAGCGCAATCATGATGAAACGCGGGTTGCTCAGCACCTTGAGGATGTCGGAGAATTTGAACTTATCTTCCTCCTTCACCTCGCCCCGCTGGGAGACGATTCCCTCCTGGCGGTCATACTTGGCGTCCATCGCCACGAAGATGGCCCAGAGGATCGCGCCGATGAACAGCAGCGACAGGCCTACGATGGCAGGCTTGTTGGTTTCCGAAAGGGTGTACATCGTCCCTTCCATATGGTTCTTGAGCACGAGCACCGGCGAGAGCAGCATCGCAAGGCCGGTACCGATACGCGCAATGGCCAGCTGCAGGCCCATGGCCAGGGCCACGTTCTTTCCCTTGAACCATTTGGCGATGGACCGGGTGACCGCAACGCCGGCGATTTCGCTGCCCAGGCCGAAAAGCATGCAGCCGACATAGGCGATCGTCAGCGAAGAGTTGGGCGTCAGGTTCTTGGCAGAAATGGCACAGGTCACGATGGCCGCACCGAGCACCATCAGTCCGACAAAGACGGAACCGATGAGCCGCACGCCGAACTTGTCGAGCAGGATGCCGCAGATGATCAGGCCTCCCCACACGCAGAGGAAGGAATAGCCGCCGGCATAGAAGCCAAACTGCTGGGAGTTCCAGCCGAGCTGCAGCATCTCCGGATTCTTGAAGATCTGCGACACGGTGGAGAACATGTCGTCGAAGAAGTAGGAGCCGAACATCGGCACCACCAGGCAGGCAAGCGCCAGCCAGCAAGCGATCTTGCTTGTCTTCAGGGTTTTGGTATCAGTTGCCATAGGGAAAAGGATTTACTTGATGTTGGGTTCTTCCAGACCGAGATGCTTCTTCTTGTCGACCACCTTCAGGTAGAGGCCGATCAGCAGGGCGGCCACACCGAGGCAGGCCAGCATCACGAGGGCCCAGGTATAATTGAGTTCGTCGGGGCCAGTGCCCGGGGCGTTGGTGCTGGTGAGCACGTTGCCGATGAGGATCGGGAAGAGCCACAGGCCGATGTTCTGGATCCAGAAGATGAGTGCGTAGGCCGAGCCGATGATCTTCTCGTCCACCAGCTTCGGGACCGACGGCCAGAGAGCGGCCGGAACGAGCGAGAACGAAGCGCCGAGGACCAGGATCGTGGCGTAGGCTACGACCGTGCCGCCGACGGCGCTGCCCTTGAACAGCGGCAGCACGAAGGCGAAGGTCAGGTGGCAGAGAATCAGGAGCAGCGAGCCGATGACCAGCATCGAGGCCGCCTTGCCCTTGTGGTCCACATAGCTGCCGAGAATCGGGGTAATGGCCACGGCCAGCAGCGGGAATACGGCGAAAATGGTCTCGGCAGTGCCGCGCTTGAAGCCCATGACGCAGTAGACCACGAGTGCCACGACGGCAATCGCCATCAGGCCCCACTTCAGCCCCTTGTTCTTCTTGACGAAGTTGCTGGCGAAGGCGCAGACAGCCACCACGAGCATAATGACATACTGGACGATGGTCACGGCCTCACCCGCCCAGAAGCTGCCGGCGGCAGGTTCGGAGAGGGTCAGGTTGCACTGCAGCATGTTGACCGCATATTTCTGGAACGGGAAAATGGCGCTGTAATAGAGCACGCAGAGCAGGGCCACAAGCCAGAATCCCAGGCTGGAGAGGATCTTGCCGATATCGGACACCTTGAACGGATCGTCCTTCTCCTCGGCCTCGCCAGTCTGCTTGTCGAGCTTTTTGTCCATGAAGAAGTACGTGATGAACATGATCAGGGCGATGCACAGCAGCACCACACCGAAGGCCACCGAACGGGACACTTCGATCTGGCCGCCCAACTTGGCGAAGTAAGGCGAGAAGATCATGCAGGTGGCCACGCCCAAGCGGGCGAGGGCCATCTCGGAACCCATGGCCAGGGCGGTCTCACGTCCCTTGAACCACTTGACGATGCCACGGCTCACCGTGATGCCGGCCATCTCGCAGCCGCAGCCGAAGATCATGAAGCCCAGGCCGGCCAATTTCGCCGAGGCAGGCATTCCCTTGTAGAACGGAAGGATATCGTCGATAAAGCCTGCACCCGTATGCCAGTTGAGGTTCTCGGTGAACCAGTGTTCCAGGCCGCTGCCCATGAAAGCAGGACTGACGGCGTAGTACTTGATCAGACCGCCTGCCAGCATCACGGCGCCTGAAAGGACCGCTGTGAAGCGGACACCCATCTTGTCGAGGATAATACCCGCGAAAATCAGGAAAAAGACGAAAACGTTGAGGAAGGTCTCGGAACCCTGCATGGTGCCGAAAGCTTTGGAATCCCATCCCCGCGTCGATTCCATCAGGTCCTTGATCGGCGAAAGGATGTCCATGAAAATGTAGGCGCAGAACATGCCCAGCGCCAGCAGGAGCAGCGCGATCCAGCGCATCGCCGCCGAATCCCGCAAAGTTTGTTTCACTGTTTCAGTCATATGGATGATTTTGTATTATTTCCTCGTTTTTCCGGAAAATTCCGAATTTACGAAAGTACAAAAAAACGCGTGAAATGGCAAATAAAAATACTGCAGCGAGTATGATTTCATTATTTGAAAAATAAGCGCTAACTTAGCAGATTCAATGTAATCTTCTATCCAGGATATGAAAACGCTCGACGTAGTTTTAGGTCTCCAATGGGGAGATGAAGGCAAAGGCAAGATCGTGGACGTGCTCGCGGAGCGCTACCCCGTGGTGGCGCGTTTCCAGGGCGGTCCCAACGCCGGCCACTCCATCCAGTTCGGAAAAACCTCCTTTGTACTGCACTCCGTCCCTTCCGGCGTATTCCGGAATGGTTCCATCAATATAATAGGTAACGGCGTGGTCCTCGATCCCACCATTTTCCGCGAAGAATGCCAGGCCATCGAGGCGCTTGGCGTCCCGGTCCGGGAACGTGTGAAAATCGCCCGGCGGACCCACCTGATCGTCCCGACCCACAAGTTGCTCGACGCGGCCGACGAGGCGGCGCTCGGCAAGGCCAAGATCGGTTCGACCCTCAAGGGCATCGGTCCGGCCTACTCCGACAAGACGGGCCGCAACGGCCTTCGCGTGGGCGACCTGCTCGAAGCGGGCTTCGACGAAAAATACGCGACGCTCAAACGGAAACACATGGCCCGGCTCGCCCAATACGACTTCACCTATCCCTTCGACCTGGAAGCAGCGGAAGCACAATGGCTTGCTGATGCCGAATACCTCAAGACCTTTGAAATCATCGACGCCGAATACGAAACCAACGCCCTGCTCCAGGCAGACAAGGCCATCCTCGCAGAAGGAGCCCAGGGATCGATGCTCGACGTGGACTTCGGCTCCTACCCGTTCGTCACATCTTCCTCCACTGCCTGTGCCGGCGCCTGCACCGGACTGGGCGTCGCACCCGGCCGCATCGGCAAGGTGTACGGTGTCTTCAAGGCCTACTGCACCCGTGTGGGCAGCGGCCCCTTCCCCACGGAATTGAGTGACGCCACGGGCGAAGCGTTGCGGCAGAAAGGACATGAGTTCGGTGCGACCACCGGCCGTCCCCGCCGCACCGGCTGGCTCGACCTCCCGGCTCTCAAGTTCGCCGTAATGATCAGCGGCGTCACCGACCTGATCATGATGAAGGCCGACGTCCTCGACGGTTTCGATACCGTCAAGGTGGCCTGCGGCTACCGCGTGGACGGTGTGCGTACCGACCGGGTGCCGTACGACGTATATGCGGAGATTGAACCGGTATACAAGGAGTTCAAGGGCTGGAAGTGCGACCTGGGCAACTGCCGGAGCGAAGCGGAACTGCCGGAAGCGTTCAAAGCTTATATCGCTTACATCGAACAGGAAACCGGCGTGCCGATCCGGATCCTTTCGCTGGGTCCCGACCGCGACCAGACCATAATCCGACAGTAACGTGGCCCTGCTGGAATCTATCAGCGACCCGTCTCAGATCCGGGCATTCGACAATGCGCAGCTCGAGCAGTTATGTGCCGAGTTGCGTGAGTATATTATCGCCTGCTGCGCAGAGAACCCAGGACACATCGGCGCCAGTCTCGGCGCCGTGGAGATCGCCGTGGCCATCCACCACGTGTTCAACACGCCCGAAGACAAGGTTGTATGGGACGTGGGACACCAGGCCTACGCCCACAAAATCCTGACCGGTCGTCGCGAAGCGTTCAAGCAGAACCGGAAATACCACGGCATCAGCGGTTTTCCCCGCCGTGAAGAAAGTCCTTACGACGCTTTCGGCACCGGACACTCCTCCACTTCAATCTCGGCGGCCCTCGGTCTGGCCGTAGCGGCAAAGTTCGAAGGGAAACATGAGCATGTGATCGCCGTCATCGGCGACGGCGCCCTTTCAGGCGGCCTGGCTTTCGAAGGGCTCAACAACGCCGGCAGCCAGGGCACCGACCTGCTGGTCATCCTCAACGACAACCAGATCTCCATCGACAAGAACATCGGCGCGATGCACAACTACCTGCTCAAGGTGACCACCGACCGCCGGTACAACAAACTGAAGAAAAGCATCTGGGACCGGCTGGGGGCCGGCCGGCTCCGCGAATGGCTGCAGAAGCAGGTGAAGAACACCAAGCGCAGCCTCACCCGGGCCGACGGTGAAACCCTCTCCCTGTTCGACTCGCTGGGATTCCGCTATTTCGGGCCGATCGACGGCAACGACATCGCTGCGATGACCTATATGCTGGGACGCCTCAAGGCGATTCCCGGACCCAAGCTGCTCCACGTGATTACCACAAAAGGCAAGGGTTACGCACCCGCGGAGGAAGACCAGACCGTCTGGCACGCTCCGGGCACGTTCGACGTGGAGACGGGCCGGCGCACCGGCAAGAAGAGCGACATCGCCAAGTTCCAGGAAGTGTTCGGCACCACGCTCCTCGACCTGGCCCGCAAGGACAACCGCATCGTCGGCATCACTCCGGCCATGGCATCGGGATGCAGCATGAACATCATGCAGAAAGAGATGCCGGAGCGCGTCTTCGACGTGGGCATCGCCGAACAGCATGCCGTCACCTATTCAGCCGGACTGGCCGCGGGCGGACTGCTGCCTTTCTGCAACATTTACTCCAGTTTCTCCCAGCGCGCGTACGACAACGTCATCCACGACGTGGCGTTGCAGCACCTCAAGGTCATCCTTTGCCTTGACCGGGGCGGACTGGTCGGCGAAGATGGTGCCACGCACCACGGAGCCTTTGACATGGCGGCATTCCGCCCCGTCCCCAACCTGACGCTCTGCGCGCCTTTCGACGAAGCGGAACTGCGCGACCTGATGTACTCTGCCACGCAACCCGGATACGGCGCGACCGTCATCCGGTATCCCCGGGGCTACGGCAAAGGAAGCGCCTGGCGCGACCGTCCGTTCGCCTACATTGAACCCGGAACGGCTGTCAAGCGCCATGAAGGCGCCGATGTCGCCCTATTATCTATAGGTGCGATCGGCACGAAGGGCGCCGAAGCCGTGGAACGGGCCAGCCGGGAAAAAGGGATCGAGGTACTCCACTATGACATGCGCTTCCTCAAGCCGATCGACACGGCTGCCCTGGAAGACGCCTGCGCCCGCGCCCGCCGGATCATCACGTTGGAAGACGGAGCCCGCCTGGGCGGCCTCTACAGCGCCGTGGCCGAGTTCATTGCTGCCCGCGACTTGGACTGCACCCTCATCGGACTGGGGATTCCCGACCGTTTCATCGAGCAGGGAACCCCTGCGGAACTCTATGCGGAATGCGGTTACGATGCCGATTCCGTGTATCGGGCACTTGTAGAAGAAAAAAATTAAAAATATTTTTGGACTTTCATAGAAAACCAATATATTTGCAGTCCCAAACAGCCGACGTAGCTCAGCTGGTCAGAGCAGCTGATTTGTAATCAGCAGGTCGTGGGTTCGAATCCCTCCATCGGCTCTGAGAGTTTTGAAACGCTGTCTGAAAGATCTGGGCAGATACCAGAGTGGCCAAATGGGGCAGACTGTAAATCTGCTGGCGCACGCCTACGGTGGTTCGAATCCATCTCTGCCCACTTTTTTTATGCATGCTTGCATGCAGTGGCGGAAGTAGCTCAGTTGGTAGAGCATCAGCCTTCCAAGCTGAGGGTCGCGGGTTCGAACCTCGTCTTCCGCTCGATTTTTTTGACATATAGGCCAATGTAGCTCAGTGGTAGAGCGCTTCCTTGGTAAGGAAGAGGTCGTGAGTTCAATTCTCACCATCGGCTCCAAACAACACATAAAAGAAACAAACTATGGCAAAAGAAACCTTTAAAAGAGACAAACCGCACGTGAACATCGGTACGATCGGACACGTGGACCACGGCAAGACCACCCTCACCGCCGCCATCACCATGGTGCTTGCGAAGAAGGGTCTTTCCGAGATCAAGACGTTCGACCAGATCGACAATGCTCCGGAAGAGAAGGAGCGTGGTATCACCATCAACACCGCCCACGTTGAATATCAGACGGCCAACCGTCACTATGCACACGTGGACTGCCCGGGTCACGCCGACTACGTGAAGAACATGGTCACGGGTGCTGCCCAGATGGACGGTGCCATCCTCGTGGTCGCCGCTACCGACGGTCCGATGCCGCAGACCCGCGAGCACATCCTGCTTGCCCGTCAGGTGAACGTGCCCCGTATCGTTGTCTTCTTGAACAAAGTTGACATCGTGGACGATCCGGAAATGATCGACCTCGTGGAAATGGAGGTTCGCGAACTGCTGAGCTTCTATGACTTCGACGGTGACAACGCACCCGTCATCCGTGGTTCCGCCCTCGGCGCCCTCAACGGTGATCCGCACTGGGAGCAGGTGGTCCTCGACCTGATGGACGCTGTCGACGAATACATTCCGCTGCCGGTCCGCGACAACGAGAAACCGTTCCTGATGCCTATCGAGGATATCTTCTCCATCACCGGACGTGGTACCGTGGCCACCGGCCGTATCGAAACGGGTGTCGTGAAAGTGAACGACCCTGTCGAGATCATCGGTCTGGGCGAAGAGCCGCGCCGTTCCGTCGTGACGGGTGTCGAGATGTTCCGCAAGCTGCTCGACCAGGGCGAAGCCGGTGACAACGTCGGTCTGCTGCTCCGTGGTGTCGACAAGAAAGAGGTCAAGCGCGGCCAGGTGATCGCTCACCCGAACACCATCACTCCGCACAAGGAGTTCAAGGCTGCCATCTATGTCCTGAAGAAAGACGAAGGTGGCCGTCACACGCCGTTCAAGAACCACTACCGTCCTCAGTTCTTCATCCGTACCCTGGACATTACCGGTGAGATCGAACTCCCTGCAGGTGTCGAGGTCGTGATGCCGGGTGACAACGTGGAGATCAAAGTGGAGCTCATCTACCCGGTGGCTCTGAACAAAGGTCTGCGTTTCGCAATCCGTGAGGGTGGTCGCACCGTAGGTTCCGGTCAGATTACCGACCTGCTCGACTAATCAAAACCCGAATCGAGACAGTTAACCAAAGGCTCGGGTCCGATGGATCCGAGCCTATTTAGGGGAATAGAACAAGGGTAGTTCAGCGGTCTCCAAAACCGTCGATGTGGGTTCGAATCCTGCTTCCCCTGCAAAAATCCGGTGGTTACGCACCGGAGTGTTATTAACCGGCAGGGACTTCCGCTTCCAACTGTTCTCTGTCACAAGAAAATAACAATGGCAAAAATTGCAACTTACGTCAAGGAGTCTTGGAAAGAGCTGACTACGAAAGTGACTTGGCCCACGTGGGACAAGCTGCAGAGTTCGGCTATTCTGGTTATGGTGACGACGCTGATCCTCGCCGTGATCATCTGGCTGATCGACCTGGTCATCCGGAACATCATGATGGGTATCTATCAACTGTAATCATTTCCCGTCCCCATGAGCGAAAGCACGAAGAAGTGGTACGTCGTCCGTACTGCTGGAGGCAAGGAGAAGAAAGCGAAGGAGTATATCGAAAAAGAAGTCGAGGCGCTCCACCTCGGTCATCTCATCTCCCAGGTCCTGATCCCGACCGAAAAATACTATCAGGTAAAGAACGGCAAGCGTGTGAGCGCCGAGCGCATCTTCTACCCGGGGTATGTTCTGGTCGAGGCCGTCATGACCGGTGAAATCCAGCATGTCATCCGCAACATTCCCTATGTCGCGGGCTTCCTGAGCGAAGGCAAGGACCGCATCCCCGTTCCCGTCCGTGAATCCGAAATGAACCGGATCATGGGCCGCGTGGATGAACTGGCCGGCCAGGATGAAGAGACGGTCACTCCGTTCGTCGTCGGTGAAGCCGTCAAGATCATTGACGGTCCCTTCAACGGCTTCGACGGAACGGTCGACGAGATTCTCGCTGACAAGAAGAAGATCAAAGTGGTCGTCAAGATTTTCGGCCGCAAGACCCTTCTGGAGTTGAATTTTTCCCAAGTAACCAAAGATTAAATCATTTTACATTATGGCTAAAGAAATTGCCGGGTTCATCAAACTGCAGATCAAAGGTGGTGCAGCCAATCCGTCGCCGCCCGTCGGACCGGCCCTCGGTTCCAAGGGTGTGAACATCATGGATTTCTGCAAGCAGTTCAATGCCCGCACTCAAGACAAGGCCGGCAAGATTTTGCCTGTGATCATTACTGTTTACAGTGACAAGTCGTTCTCTTTTGTCGTCAAGCAGCCGCCCGTGGCCGTCCTGATCAAGGAAGCCGCGAAGATCCAGTCCGCTTCGGCTGAGCCGAACCGGAAGAAGGTTGCCTCCCTTACCTGGGACCAGGTACGCGAGATCGCCAAGGAGAAAATGCCGGACCTGAACGCATTTACCGAGAAATCCGCCATGAGCATGGTCGCCGGTACTGCACGCAGCATGGGCGTCACCGTGACCGGAGAGTATCCCGCCGATGTACAATAAAATCACACGCCATGAGCAAGCTGACAAAAAATCAAAAAGTAGCGGAAGCTAAAGTAGATTCCCATCGCCAGTACAAGCTTACCGAGGCCTGCGCCTTGGTGAAGGAGGTTTCCTACACCAAGTTCGACGCTTCGGTCGAGCTCTCCGTCCGCCTGGGTGTGGACCCTCGTAAGGCGAACCAGATGGTCCGCGGCGTCGTGACGCTCCCCCATGGTACAGGCAAGGTAACCCGCGTTCTGGTTCTCTGCACCCCCGATAAAGAGGCCGAGGCTCAGGAAGCCGGCGCCGACTTTGTCGGATTGGACGATTATATTGAAAAGATCAAGGGCGGCTGGACCGACGTCGACGTCATCATCTGTACTCCTACGGTGATGGCCAAGATCGGCCCGATCGGTCGTATCCTCGGTCCCCGAGGCCTCATGCCGAACCCGAAGACCGGTACCGTGACGATGGATATCGCGACGGCCGTCCGGGAGGTCAAGGCCGGTAAAATCGACTTTAAGGTTGACAAGCAAGGTATTGTTCACACTGCTATCGGTAAGGTATCCTTCAGTGCTCAGCAGCTCGCTGAGAATGCCGTTGAATTGCTCAACACCATCCAGAAGTTGAAACCTCAAGCGCTTAAGGGCACGTATGTCAGGAGCATTTACATGTCTGCTACGATGAGCCCCGGTATTTGCATCGACACCAAGGCAATCAGTGCTACCGCTGAATAATTTAAAGGCAAAGAGATTATGAGAAAGGAATTGAAAGCTCAGATTATCGAGAAGGTAGCCGCGCAGCTGGCAGAGAATCCGAATTTCTACCTGGCGGACATCGCCGGCCTCAACGCCGAGAACACCTCCGCACTGCGTCGTGCCTGCTTCGAAAAGAATATCAAACTCGAAGTCGTCAAAAACACGCTCCTTCACAAAGCGCTGATGACCTTGGACAACAAGGAAGTTGAAGCGCTCTACCCGACCCTTGAGGGCAACACGGCCATCATGTTTACGACTGTTCCGAGCGCACCTGCGAAGGTGATCAAGGAATACGGCACGAAATTCGGCAAGCCGGAGCTCAAGAGTGCTTTCCTCCAGGATTGCGCTTATGTGGGCGCCGACCAGCTGGGCATCCTCGTGAACGTCAAGTCGCATGATGAACTTATCGGTGACATCATCGGTCTCCTCCAGTCACCGATCCGTCGGGTCATTTCCGCACTCGAGGATTCCAAGAAAGAGGCCGAACAATAACAGCAGAACAATAAAAACAATTAAAAATCAATAATTATGGCAGACATCAAAGCTCTTGCGGAAGAACTTGTTAACCTTACCGTAAAAGAAGTCCAGGAACTCGCTCAGTTCCTCAAAGACGAATATGGCATCGAACCCGCTGCTGCCGCAGTCGTGGTCGCCGCCCAGGAAGCCGGTCCCGCGGCAGAAGCCGAGCAGACCGCATTCGACGTGATCCTCATCTCCCCCGGCCAGGCCAAACTCCAGATGGTGAAAGCCGTCAAGGAACTCACCGGTCTCGGTCTGAAGGAAGCCAAGGAACTCGTTGACAAGGCTCCGAACGCAGTCATCAAGGAGAAGGTCTCCAAGTCTGAAGCAGAACAAG
>JAEEOM010000065.1 GCA_016284265.1 Bacteroidales bacterium
GCGCGATGCCCAGAAAGAATTGGAAGACTATTACGCCGAAGACCAGAAAACCGTCGAAGAGCAGGCCGCCAAGCTGACGCCTGGCGAACGTGCCGCCTTCCTGACAGCCAAGACCGAAGCTTACACCGACAAAATGATGAAACGCTGGGACCGTCTGGCCCGTTTCCTGATCGTCAAGCACAACGACCAGTCGATGATGCCCAGCGAAAACGGGGTCTTCGTCCGCGGCCGCAGCACGCCGCCTGCCTACGCCCCCGCCTTCGTTGACGCGGTAAAAGCGCAGACCGGCGACCGGTACGTCAAACCGGCCGAGAAAAAATAACCAATCATCGATTCCGTCTCCTGGCCAGCACCGTCTCCCGCGGCTGGCACTGGAAAACCGACATCGCAGAAGCCTGGGAAGCACCCAAAGAATAGTCCTGCGGGCAAGGTCTCATTTCACCCTCGAGACCTTGCCCGTCGATTTGCAGCCCCAGGCACCCGAGAGCCATTTTCGGTGGGCAAGGTCCAGGCCCTGAAATGAGACCTTGCCCGCCCATGCCGCAAAAAAGTGAAAAAAGACTTGACAAAGGGGGTCTCCGGAACGTATCTTTGTTGAAGTGATAGATTTGTGTAGCGATGAAAAAGATCCTTGAAGTCCTCCAGTATGGAGACACCGACATCCGTTTCAATACGGATTTCGATCCGGTCAAAAACCCCAATGTCGTTCCCGACGTAATTACCCGCACATCCTTTGCCATGGTGACCAAACTTTGGGGAGGCAACGAAACGGCCGTTCTGGCCATGATCCGTGCGCTGGCCATCGCAGACCTGGCCGTCAGCGTCAACCGAAAAACCATGCTCCGGCACTATGACGAAGATTCCGCCGCCCTGGCCAAATCCTTCTGGGAAGCCAAACGGGAGTTTGAGAAAAACGGTAGGAAAATGACCGTCGTCATGCCCGGCGGGAAGCCGTCCTCCGTCAAGAATTGACTTATGCGGCGTATCGTCACCCGGAAACTGCCCGACGGCAGCATCCGGCACGTCCAGCCTTTCCATATCAGCATGGAAGGGCTTGAAAAGACCATCCTATGTCGGGATGACCAGGATTACGATGCCATGGTCAAAATCCTCTGCGTCTGCGCCCGGCGGAAAAATGTGCTGATCATCGTCTATGCCGTGGTTTCCAACCACAGCCACGTCGCCGTGCTGGCCGCCAGGCATTCGGAAGCATTCGCCTTTGGCCAGGAAGCCAAACGCATATATTCCATGTGGTTCAGCCGTCGGTATGGCGAGTCTCGGACACTCCGGAAAATGGATGTCAAAGCCCTTTCCCTCGATACCGACTGGTATGTGCGCAATGCCCTCGCCTACATTCTCCGCAATGCGCTCGACAATGGCTGCAACGTCAACGAATACCCCTGGTCCGGCTATCAGGCCATGTTCGGCCATGCTAATGGCAATCCGACATCAGTCTATCGGATACCAGGGCGCCGCGTGAGCGCATTGACCAAATTGGAACGCCGGGAGCTGATGCATACCGGCGACCGGCTGGACAGCGTCGACTGGCGGCTTGATGCCCAAAAACGGCTGATTCCTTCCAGTTTCTGCGACCACGAATACCTGGAGCAGGTCTTCGAACACGATCAGGCCTTTTTCCTGAAAACTATCGGTGGACAGAATGCGGCCGAAATGCGGCAAACGATTATCGATAATCCCCGCCGGATGCTTCCCGACAGCGAGTTCTTCAAGGCCGTCAACGAGACTTCTCTCCGCTGGTTCAAAACCGAATTGAACCAATTGTCACTGAACCAAAAAGTCCGGCTCCTTCCTTTTATCCGCCGGACCCTGCATACGTCCATCCCCCAGCTGGCCCGCACCTTCGGCATGACCCGGGACTACGTCACGCAAGCTCTCGGCAAAAAGTAAAACAAGCAAGGTCTATAGAATAAAACCTTGCCCGAAAACAGTGAATCAAATGATGAAACTGATTGACTGGCAGAATCAGTGCTGTTTCAGATATTCATCGATGGCGGCGGCGGCACGGCGGCCGGCACCCATGGCCAGGATGACGGTGGCGGCGCCGGTGACGGCGTCGCCGCCGGCGAAGACGCCGGGGCGAGACGTCGCGCCGGCTTCATCGGCGACGATGCAGCCGTGGCGCTCCGTCTGGAGGCCTTCCGTCGTCTGGGAGATCAAGGGATTGGGAGAGGTACCCAAGGCCATGATCACACATTCGACGGGGATTTCGAATTCGGAGCCGGGAACGGGAATCGGGCTGCGACGGCCGCTGGCGTCGGGTTCGCCCAGTTCCATCCGGATGCAGCGGATGGCACGCACCCACCCTTTTTCATCGCCCAGGATTTCCACCGGATTGGTCAGCATCCGGAAAACAATGCCTTCTTCCTGGGCATGATGCACTTCTTCTGCACGCGCCGGAAGCTCTTTCTCCGTCCTGCGATAGACGATGGTCACTTCAGAGCCCAGCCGCAACGCCGTACGGGCCGCATCCATCGCAACATTGCCGCCGCCGACCACAGCCACGCGCCTGCCGACAAAGACGGGCGTATCGCTTTCCGGATCATAGGCCTTCATCAGATTGTTGCGCGTCAGGAATTCATTGGCCGAGAACACGCCGTTCAGACTTTCGCCGGGAATGTTCATGAAACGGGGCAGTCCCGCTCCGGACCCGATAAACACCGCATGGAAGCCTTCCCGGTCCAGCAGTTCATCAATGGTGACCGTACGGCCTACCACCACGTTGGTCTCGATCTTCACGCCTAGGGCGCGGACGTTCTCAACTTCCGGCTCCACCACCCGCGCTTTCGGCAGACGAAACTCCGGAATGCCATACTGCAATACGCCGCCCGCTTTATGAAGCACCTCGAAAATCGTCACATCGTAACCCAGTTTAGCCAAGTCGGTAGCACAGGCCAGCCCGGAAGGGCCGCTGCCTACGACAGCTACCCGGAATCCATTCAAAGGAGCCTTCTCCACAGGGACACCGCCCCGCTCCCGACTCCAGTCGGCCACGAAACGTTCCAGCTTTCCAATGGCTACCGGCTCGCCCTTGACGCCCAAGATACAGCTTCCTTCGCACTGTGTCTCCTGTGGACAGACGCGGCCGCAGACCGCAGGAAGGGAACTGTCGCGGGCAATCACACGGGCGGCCTCAGCGAAGTCCCCCGCCTTGACCTGCGCAATGAACTCCGGAATCCGGATTCCCACCGGACATTGCGCCACGCAACGCGGGTTACGGCAATTCAGGCAACGGGAAGCCTCGAGCAGCGCCTCCTGTTCGTCATAGCCGTAGCAGACTTCTTCAAAATTACGGGCCCGTACCTTCGGGTCCTGTTCCCGCACGGGAACGCGTCCGATCTTCTCTGCCATGTCAGTTCCTCCCGATTTTACATTTGTGGTCCGCTTCGATTTCCTGCGGACGGTAGATGGTCTGGCGCCGGAGCGCCTCATCGAAATCAACGGCATAGGCATCGAATTCGGGGCCTTCCACGCAGGCGAACCGTACTTTGCCGCCCACTGTGATGCGGCAGCAGCCGCACATGCCCGTGCCGTCGACCATCAGGGTATTGAGGCTGACGACCAACGGAATGCCACTGTCTTTCAAGGTCAGCGTCACGAATTTCATCATGATCATCGGGCCGATGGCCACCGCCTGGTCGTACTGCCGGCCTTCGGACAGCAGCAGCTTGACCTTCTCAGTCACCAGGCCGTGATGCCCTTCAGAGCCGTCGTCGGTGCACACGTACAGATGGTCGCAGACCGACGCCATCTCCTGGCGAAGAATCAGCAGATCGGCCGTCTTCGCGCCGACCACGACATCGACTTGAGCGCCCCGCTCGTGCAGGTATTTCGCCTGCGGATAGACTGGCGCGGTGCCCAGTCCGCCCGCCACAAACAGGTAGCGGCGGCCTTTGAGCCTCTCGTCGGGCATCTCTACGAAATCGGAAGGGCGGCCCAGCGGGCCGACTACATCGACCAGCGCTTCCCCGGCTTCCAGGGCGCAGATCATCCGGCTCGAAGCGCCGACAATCTGGGTGACAATGGTGACGGTCCCGCCATCACGGTCGTAGTCGCAAATGGTCAGGGGAATCCTCTCCCCCTGCTCACGGGCCCGCACGATCAGGAACTGGCCCGGCAATGCGGCCGCGGCGATGCGCGGCGCCTCCACCTCCATCAGACAGATGGTGGGGGTCAGCATTTCTTTCCGGAGAATCTTATACATTCGTTTCAGTGTTTTCTTTGCTTTTTTGCTTGCTTTTCTGCCGACGGCGTACCCAGAGCACCAGGAAAACGACGATTGTGGCCACGATGGCCTCCACCCGGAGTCCGATCCCGACCAGCACGCCGAGAGCCGCGACCGTCCAGACCAGGATGGCCGTAGTCAGGTTGATGATATCCTTCTCGCCTTTCTTGAAGATGATACCGGCACCGATGAAACCGACGCCCGTCACAATCTGGGCGATGACACGGCTATGGTCGACGCCGCAACGGAGCGATGCGTAGGTAAACAAATAGGATCCGATGATCAGGATAATGGTCGAGCGTTCCCCCATCGTCTTGCCCGCCTCGTGACGCTCGCGCCCGACCACCCAGCCGATCAGGACGACCAGGAGCAGATCGAACGAGAACGTCAGCAGGTTCGAGAAGTCGAAGGATTCTTTAAGGAAGTCTGTCAAAACGATACCCTTTCTTCTTCAAATAACGGATGATCTCGTCGAGCCGGTTATAGAGCCGCTCCTTCTCCGGGCGGCTCTCGACGATACCCGGATGGATCAGTACCAGCGCACCGCGAAGGCCCTGTTCCTTCTCGAATTTCCACAGGCCGTCGATGAGCGGCTGGGCCGGACGGTAGTTCTTCATATCGGGCGTCGTGTAATCGGCCGGTGTGCCGATGCCCGGCGTATAGTTGACCACGTGTACGCCCATCGCCTCAAGGACACCTACGCTGAATGTGTTGTAGTGCTCATATGGCGGCAGGAACCAGGCAGCATCCTCGCGTTTCACGCCGAATTTCGCCAGTTCGGCGTAATTCGCACGCAGGTCGGCGATGATGCTGTCGGCACGCATCAGCGTAGGCCGCTCCGCACCCCAGTCACAGTAAAGCACGTGTCCGTCGGAATGGCCGCCCACATAGTGGCCCTCCGTAACGATGCGGCGGATGACGTCCTGGTTGGGCGCATGCCGCAAGCAGTTGCCGGTCAGGAAGAAATTGCCTTTGACCTTCTGTTTCTTCAGGGTCTTGAGGATCTTCTCTGCGCCGTTGAAATTGACGTCGGCGGTAAAGCAGAGATACACGACCTTCTCGTCGGGATTGAGCCGGACGATGGCACCGGCCGCGTCTTTCACTGCCTTGCAAGACTTGCCACGCGCTTCCAGCGCAGCGGCATAGGCCACCAAACCGGCCGTACCGTCCATTGTGGGTTCATTGCTGGAATAATCGCCGATGTCATCGTGATAGACGGCAATGCCCTTGTTGAGTGCCGCGAACGCATCATCGCGTGTCAGCGCAGCACCGGCGCGGTCCTGGAAAAGCTGATTGTAGATCGGTCCGTCGATCAGGCCGCCAAGCGGCAGGTCGCCGTTCACCAGGACATACGAAGAGTGCGGATCCGTCGGGGTGTCATAGCCGGGCATCTCAGCCGCAGGCCAGCCGCAGATCATCGATGTGCCCCAGGGGTTGCAGCCCAGAAGCCAGTCGCGCAGAGCCACTTCCATCTCGCGGAATTGCGTATCGCCGGTCGCCCGCTCATAAAGCCAGGCCTGCGTCACGGCTGCAGAGGTCAGGTTGTTGGAACACCAGAGATACGGCACGCCGTGCAGGAACGGATCGTTGCCGGCCCGGTTGCAGATGTCCTGAAGTCCTTGTTTCATATAGCCGGCGAATTCCGCGCTGACCGCGGAGTCCCCGCTCTCGGCCAGAAGATAATGGCCCAGGTTGATGAACGGATACCATTGATAGTGGTGATACTCCTTTCCGGGGCCGCGGCCGCGGTCCATCCAGGGCGTCACCGGTTCCATTTCCCCCCAGTAGGCCGCCTGCTCCTTCCACCAGTCTCCCTTTCCGAGGGCGAACTGGGTGGCGGCCGCCAGTTCCACGTCATCAACCCAGGTATCCTCTTCATAAAAATACGGAGAAACGACGCAGGCCGTCTGCGTATTGCCGGGAAATTCCAGAGCGAAGTCCCAGGCATCCTGCACCTTCCCTTCAATCTTGGAAGCAAAGTCCGGATACCAGGTCCGGATCACGTCGGCGCCCAGCGCAAAGGTGGAGGCGAACTTGCCGGCCGCGGAAGACACACCGGTGGTCCGGTTCACGCGATGGCCGGCGACTTGCGGTTTGCCTGTCACAAAAAAGACAGGACGACCCTTTCCGGGGCCGTAACCATAGTCCACGGAATCGAGATACGGCAGCCGCATTCCGGCATGGTCACGGTCGTCTGCGATCTGGTAGTACATCTCCCGGGGCGCCGGATTCATCTTGTCCAGCCAGTCGAGGCCCCATTTGACCTCGTCAAGCACGTCGGGGATGCCGTTGGCCCCAGGACGTCCCGTCGCGTCGAAGCAATCCTTGAAAACCGACTTGTCCATGGCATACTTCCAGGCAAAGGCCATCTGATAGATGGTCGTGGAAGAGGTCGTCATATACTGGAGGTAGTCGGTCGCATCGTGCCAGCCGCCCGTCACATCGATGTGTTCGCCGGTACGGGTGGGATGGTACACGATATAGCCGTCATGCTCGTGGCACACATGGTTGTTGTAGGGATTGTCGCCGCAGCGCTGCTGGCGCAGGTAAGTCAGCAGGAAATCGGCAAATCCGTCATACACGTCCTCCCCGATCCGGAAGACCGGCGAACGGACACCGGCCGCCTCGATGTAATAGCTTCCCGGAACGGTCAACTCCGAAAAATCCAGACGCCAACCGCTCTGAAGCGCCCACTTGGAACTGTCAGCCTCCCGGCCGGTACCAGAAAAGACACATGCGTCGGACAGCGCATCGAACACAGCGAACTGTCCGTTCACGGAATCCGTCGATATCAGCACGGCCACCTTGATGTCATCAGGCAGATAGCCCGCCAGATTGACCCGGACCCATGTCTGTGCAGAGAGCTGGAGTGTCGTCAGGAGAGCTATCGTCAGGAATAAGTATCGTTTCATCGGATTGAAAAATTATTTCGGTAGTTGGGCGCCATACCCAGGTACAGCGCCAAAAAGTTTCAGGGCATCCTCCACCGGATAATGGTTGGCGAACATCCGGGTGTTGGACACATCCAAAAAGCCATTGAGGTATGCTTCATTGATAGCTCCGTCGAAAATCGACGGATCGGTGACGGCCTCATTGTCATCGGAATCATCCAGTTGTTCCACGTCATCGAAATCACGCACGCTGACATAGCGGGGCATGCCACTGCCAGGCAGGGTCAGATCCGTCAGCCGATTCTGAAAGAAAAGGCTGTTTTCGCAAGTGGTCTCCCGCTCGGCCTCTTTTTCGGCAGGGCTGTCCACGTGGGTACGGTCAAGGCCGGCCAGGATGCAGCAGCCGAAGATGTTGCGGTCCAGCTGACTGTCCATCTTGGGCATAAAACGGTAGCCATATCCCATGTCACTGAGATCTTTCAGCCGGGACCAGATGAAGAGAACCGTGTTGTGGGTAAAAGACGTTTCGCTGTTGCTGGCCGACGAAGCGCCGCGCAGTTCGACAGCCGCCATCCGGATATTCACGAAGATGCAATTGTCGATGATGATCTTCGTCGAATAGGTCGAGCCGAGCAGGCCGTAGTTCGGGCCATTGAGGAAGGCACAGTTGCGGATGGTGACATCACACCGCGATCCGGTGTTGATATAGACAAGCGCCGACTCAGCAGTGTACACCTTTTCCTCAGGGACATCGGGGGCGCCGATGCCGGCCGTTCCGATCGGTTGCATCATCCCCGTCTCAACGCCTGCAGGCTGACCTTCTCCCCGCGGATGGTAGGCCACGGAATGGCCGCGGTCCAGGATCAGTCCGTCGAGTTCGACCAGCGTACCCGTTTGACGCACATTGATCTGGACCGTACCCTGTCCCATCGCCGAGCCATTGGATGTCGCCGACGGCTGGATATAGGTCCGATGGAGCAGGACATCCCGCCCGGAAAAGTCGGAAGCATATCCGCCGAAAATGGACACGCCCTTGTCGATCTTGATATTGCCACTGTTCTGGAGGCCATAGTAATTCCCTTCGGCCACGCGGATTACGTCACCGGAAGAGGCCAGGTCGATGGCTCGCTGAATATTCTTGAGCGGACGCTCCCGGGAGCCGTCATTCTGGTTGGAACCTGTAAGCTGACTCACATACCAGGTCCTGCCCACATTCCGGGCAGGAGCGGGCAACGCGAGCAGCAGGGCTGCGATGGCCAGGAAAAGGAAGGTCCGGTGTTTCATGACGTCAGTTCAGCTTGATGGAGATTTCCGGCATCCTGGCGGCAATTTCCGGGCCATTGATGCCCAGCAGCCAGGAAGCGGTGCGTGATGCGACAGCAGGCAGATCAGTGCGGATGTCCTGTTCCGTACCGGTTTCTTCCATCGATGAGAGCAGCTGTTCGTACATCGACGTAACGGCCGGATACTCGACCAGCCGGTAATTCTCCAGACCTGCCATGGTTGCCGCATAGCGGATGGCATCGGTCAGGCCGCCCAACTCGTCGACAAGGCCAATCTTGATGGCATCGCCACCGGCCCAGACACGACCCTGGGCGATTTCATCGACCGCTTCTGTCGTCAGGCCGCGGCCAGCCGCCACGCGACCTACGAAATCCTCGTACGTTGCGTCGATACGCTCCTGCATGGCCGATTCCTCTTCAGGATCGAGCGGACTCATGCCGTTGGCCATGGAACCGTGCTTGTGTGTAGCGACCTCAAATACATTGAGATGCACGTTCTTCTTGAGTGCTTTCCCGAAACTCGGAATCAGGCCGAAAACACCGATCGATCCGGTAAGCGTACTCTTGTCACTGAAAATCTTGTCGGTTCCGCAACTGATCCAGTAGCCGCCCGAAGCAGCATAGCCACCGTAGCTGGCCACCACGGGCTTGCATTCCTTGAGCAGGGCGATCTCACGCTCGATGGCAGCGGAAGCCTGGACGCTGCCGCCCGGACTGTTGACACGGAAAACCACGGCCTTGACCGAAGAGTCACGCCGCGCCTCGGCGATTTCCCGGGCGAAATTGTTGCCGATGTTGCCGTTGCCTTTGTCATCCATGACGATCTCACCGTCGGCATAGATCACGGCAATCTTCTCTTTGGCACGCAGGTTCGACTTGACCTTGGCAGCCGCATAGTCCTTGAGGCCTACATACTTCAGGTCTTTGACTTTCTTCACGCCGCACAAGGTGCAGAAATAGTCGCGCACCTGGTCGTCGTACCAGAGCTCATCGACAAGGCCTTTCCCCAAGGCATCTTCGGCGCTGTTGATTTCAAGGTTGTCGATCCAGGCATTGAACTGCTCGGCCGTGAAGTCGCGGGATCCCGCCACAGCATCGGCGATCATGCCCCAGATGGTACCGAGCATCTGGACATACTGCTCCTTGTTCTCCTGGCTCGGCTCGCTTTTTATGTAAGGCTCGCCGGCTGATTTGTACTTGCCGTGCCGGATGAGCTGGATGTCGATTCCCAAATGGTCAATCAGATCCTTGTAGTACATCATCTGCGAACTCATGCCGTTGATCATCACATCCCCATAGGCGTTGAGAATCACCTTGTCGGCCACGGAAGCCATAAAATAGTTGCCGGCTGAAAGGTTCTGGCTGTAAGCGATCACCGGCTTGCCACATTCGCGGAATTTCAGCAGGGCATTCCGGAATTCCTCGGCTTGGGCGATATCCATGCCCAGGTCATCTGCCTTGAGATAAACGAATTTCACCTGCGGATCAGAAGCCGCCGTCTCCAGGGCACGGACCGCATCGAGCAGCGAAACACTGGAGGACATGCTGGCGCTGCCAGCCAACGGATTGAAGCTGAAAGATTCTTTCCCCTGCTCCGAAACGGGCTTGGAGAGATCGATCTTGAGAATGGCGTTCCTGGGCACGACCGGCTGTGACTCCTTGCCCATCGACGAGAGGGCGGATCCAAGAATACCGAAAAGAATCAAATTGAAAAGGAGGAAGGCGATGATCGTGCCGAGGCACCCGCCGAAAACGACTTTCCAGAAAGGTTTCATATCCTAATAAATGATGATTTTGCAGATTACGGCTTGCAAATATAATCAATTCTCTCTACTTTTGCACCAATGAGAAAAGCGACCCGTTTCCTCCTCTGCCTGATGACGGCCTTTACCTATGTGCTTGGGTACATGGGCTTCGGCATCCATACCTGCCATGAGGACGGAAGCCGGCACCTCGTCTGGCTCTGCGGCGATGTTTCCTGCGAAGCCATCCATCACCACAGCCACGAAGCCGATCACGACCATCATCACGACGGGCACTGCTGCTCGACGCAGGTCTTCGTCGTGACCGACGCACAGGACAGCGCCCCCGGCGTCGACCGGATCGCCGCTCCGGAAATCATGCTTCCCCTCCTGGCCGTGGCGGAGGCCTTCCTCCCCGTGATATCCGAGTACGTGCGTATCGACGACATCGACACGCCGCCCCTCATATCGCCGCCCACCCTTCCCCTGCTTTCTGTCTGGTTGGTTTGACCTGTGTTACGGGGCTCTGCCCCGGACCCCGCCGCTGCGGCCTGCTATCACACAGGCTCCCGCAACGGCCTCCACTAGCGGCTGATGCCGCTTCCTTCCAAACCACCAAACAGAAAAACAATGAAAAAAATCCTGATTATCATTACCCTGTGCCTGGCCGCATACCCGGCCTTCGCCCAGAATCTGCACGGGAGCGTCTTCTATAAGAAATCCAACGGCGGCACCGAGCCCCTGCCCTTCGCCCAGGTCTATCACCTGGAGCAGGGAAAGCTCATTGAAACCGACACCAACGGCGAATTCTCCCTCCGCCTTAAGGCCCGCGCTACGCTGATCGCCACCTACGTGGGTTACACCCGCGATACCGTCGTAGTGGAACCCGGCACCACCGAGGCGAAATTCTACCTCAGCGGCGAAAACGACCTCGACGAATCGAAAGTGGTGGCCATGCAGTCCACCCTGCCCAAGATGAAACCGGTCAAGACCGAGGTTATCACGGCGGCCGGCCTTTGCAAGATGGCCTGCTGCGCCCTGGCCGAGAGTTTTGAGAACTCCGCCAGTGTCACGGTCGGCTACGCCGACGCCGTGACCGGCGCCCGACAGATCAAACTCCTCGGCCTCTCCGGCACCTACACCCAGATGCTCGACGAGAACCGCCCCGTGATGCGCGGCATCGCCGCCCCGTTCGGTATGTCGTTCGTCCCCGGCCAGTGGCTCGAAAGCATCCAGATCGCCAAAGGCCCCTCGTCCGTGATCAATGGCCTGGAGGCCATCACCGGCCAGATCAATATGGAGCACCGCAAACCCACCGACGAGACTCCGCTCTTCGTCCAGGTGTACGGCAGCTCCGACAAGATGTTCGAAACCAACATCGCCTCGGCCATCCAGTTCAACGAGAAGTGGAGCATGATCAACATGGCCCACGTGGGCGGCACCGCCTCGAAGATGGACCACAACCAGGACGGCTTCCGCGACGAGCCCGAAGACC